>WJIO01000227.1 GCA_014730235.1 Candidatus Poribacteria bacterium | reverse complement strand
GAGGATTAAAAATTGAAGATATTCATAGATTCTGCTGATCTGGATGAAATACGGAAATACATGTCTTGGGGAATTTGTGATGGAGTAACTACAAACCCCACCATATGCCTTAAATGTGGTATCGAAGGCGGAACGGAGGGCATAAAACAAAGAACGCTGGAAATCGCCGATCTCATATACCCCCGCCCCGTCAGTGTGGAAGTAACATCCGATATTATATCCGAAGTAGTAGCCCAGGGCAAGGAATACGCTACTTGGGCCGAAAATATCGCAGTAAAAGTAACCATAACCGATCGCTACGGTGAATCAATGCTTCCGGCTATATACAGGCTGGTGACCGATGGAGTGCAGGTAAACGTAACGGCCATGATGACAACAAGTCAGGCCATACTCGCCGCCAAATGTATGGAATCCGCCGGAGCGACAAAAGAAAGACCTAATTTCATAAGCATCTTCGCTGGACGCATAGCCGACGAACACGGTGTAGAACAGGCCGCCAAAGTCCTGAGACAAACCCGGGAATGGCTTGATCTGTTTGATTATTCCAGCGAGATAATCGTCGGTTCTATAAGAAGACCAGAAAACGTAAATTCATACGCAGCCCTGGGCGCTCATATACTGACAATTCCCCCCGACGTACTCGCCAAAAGCCTTTCCGCAGCCAGAACCAGAGAAACCGTAACCCAGTTCCTCACCGACGCGGAAAAAGCCTTGGCAGCTTGCAGGGAAATGGAATTAGCACAAGTAGCAAAATAAAGTTCTCAATCTTTCGGGAGGGCGAAGCTCCTGCTGAGCCTTCTCAAATGGAGTGATAAAATAATGATCCAAGGAGTTCAAATAAAAAAACTAAAGGTAATACCCGACGAGCGGGGTTGGCTAATGGAAATGCTCCGCAGCGACGACCAGGTATTCCAGAAGTTTGGACAGGTCTACATGTCCGCAGTATATCCAGGAGTTGTAAAGGCCTGGCACTGCCACGAAAAACAGACCGATTATTTCACAGTGGTAAAAGGCATGGCCAAGATAGTATTGTATGACAGCCGGAAAGATTCCCCCACATACGGCCAGGTAAAGGAGTTCTTCATGGGTGAAAAAAATCCCATACTCATAACCATTCCGCCTATGGTACTGCATGGAATGAAAGGCATTGGCCTGGAACCGGCATTTATTATAAACTGTCCAACTGAACCATATAACTACAAAGAACCCGATGAAATAAGAGTTGAACCCCATGACAACGACATCCCATACGATTGGTCAAGAAAAGACGGATAAGACAAATTTACAACCAAAGGTATTTGTCCTTACCCTCAATTGGAACGGCAAAAAGTGGCTTGGAGATTGTCTCACATCCATTTTAGAGATGGATTATCCCAACTACGAAGTCGTAGTGATTGACAACGGTTCTACCGATGGCTCTGTGGATTTTGTAAGGGAAAATTTCCCCAATGTGCATCTGGTGCTAAACGGTGAAAACCTAGGTTACTCAGAGGGCTTTAACCAGGGTATCCGGTATGCACATCAGCGCGGAGCAGATTATTTCCTGATAATGAATAACGATACGGTAATTGATAAAAACGCATTATCCGCCCTTATGGAAACAGCATTGACTCAGAATAAAGCCGGTTTTGTTACCGGCAAGGTCTATTATTACGATCAACCCGATACCTTACAGACCATAGGAAAAAATGACCATAAAATCCTGTGGAACGGAAGCCATGTAGGATTCAAACAAAAGGATATTGGACAATACCAGCAGGTAAAGGAGTTTCCTTTTCTTGATGACATTTTTGTGCTGGTTAGCAAGAAATTATACCAGGAGGTTGGCGGTTACAACCCTCAGTTCTTCTTAGAAGCTGAGGAATATGAATGGCAGGCCAGATCAAAAGAAAAGGGGTGGAAGTTCTACTATACACCCAAAGCAAAAATCTGGCATCGCGTAAGCATGAGCATGGGCGGAAGCGGAAACGTAATTGCACGTTATTTCGATATCCGCAACGGTATCTTGGTCATGGCCTTGCATGCCGGTCTGGTGCGTTTCTTAAAATACTACGCCTATATTTCCTGGGAAGTAATAAGCAGTTTAGTTATTGGTATACCAGCCAAGATTATAAGACCGAGATTACAACTTAAATATCGTTGGGCTGGATTTATGGGCTTTTGCGCCGGAACTCTGTGGCTTCTCCACAGAAAACCGGCCCGAAGAGTGCCATTTGTAATTAGAATGTTGAGGAAAGGGAGATGAAAATCGAAAAAGTTGATTTAAGGGTTGCTTCAGAAACAAAGAATATTGATATGTTTCTGGAGAATAACCCGGGATCAAGCATATTTCACACGTCTGATTGGAACAAAGTCGTAACAGAAGTTTTTAATACTGACTTCTTTTATCTGGTAGCAAAAGAAAATGATAATATCATAGGCGTAATGCCATGTCATCTGGTAACTCAATGCCATTGTCACCACATCTGCTACTGCCCACCCCGTATCTACGAAGTATCCTACGGAGGCCCGGTAGCTGAAGGCGACAATCAAAGACAGGCAAATATATGCCGGAAATTAGTCTCTGCCGCCGGAAAAACTAAGCTAGGAATAGCCGTCAGTCTATTTAATTCACCCGAAAACACAAGCTGGACAGAGGAAGTCTGCCCACAAAGCAACGGAAATACATGGGATCGCAAAGCATTTGAAACAGCCTATGTAGACATGTCCATGAGTCTGGAGGATATATGGACTAAATCCATAAACAGTAAAAAGCGAAACATGATCCGAAAAGCCCAGAAAAATCAGGTTACAGTGGAGTTTGGCGGTTTGGAAAAACTGGATGCTTATTACAGCATAATGCAGCAGATGACAGAACAAACCGGGGTTAAATTTCAAATCAAGGAATACTATCGCCGAATAATGGAAGCATTTGCCCATAAAGATATGGCCAGGATATACCTGTCAAAATACATGGGTAAATACCTCTCCGGAGGTATATTCTTAAAATACAAACAAATATGCTACCACTGGCACGGAGCAACAGGTTCCGGCATACGCAACATGGGACAGGGAGAGCTTATACAATGGCATATAATCCAGTGGGCAAAAGAGTCCGGATGCCGATGGTACGATCTGGTAGGTGTGGAAAGGGAAAAAATGCCAACTCTGGCCAGATTCAAAATGAGCTTCACCAAAAATCTGGTTCCCTTCCATCGAGTACGTTACCGAAGATTAGTAGATGCCCTGGCCAGAAAAGTCTCCCACGCCGTATTGCCATCCGACAATCACATGAATAAATTAAAAAGGGCATAAAAATCAAAACCTATCACCAATTACTGATCACCAAAAATTGTCAATAAACACCAGAATAACCAACACAGCCTACGCCATCTCTTACACATGGGATGCCATACGTTTCAAACTACTCAAAGGCCTGATAACCTTTTTAAATAAAAGCTTTCGGGTGGATGGCTCTCATTTTGTAATGTGGAAAATCCTAATGATGGCTCTCGCATTATTGTTGTCATTCTGGTTTCTGAGTCAGGGCAGCACAACCCAACTGGGCTTATTTATCGGCGCAGCCTGGATGTTCTTTCTGTTTTACCGATACCCCATGCCGGCAATATTTGCCCTCATGATATTGTCCACCAATGTCCTCATGTTCATTGACATGAAACACCTGCCCTACTGGCAGTTAGGCCCTGGATTAAGATTGAATATGCGCGACAGTCTGCTGACAGCCATGTTCGTCATAAGCATCATAAAGCTCTACATCCGCAGGGAATACCCCCTATTCATAAAGCAGGTGCTTCTCATCGCACTTATGGTAATGACTTCGTTCATACTTGGGCTTCTTCTGGGAATAACCGATCTGGACGTGGGTATGAACTGCTTTCGCAGTATGTTTACTTATGCCTTTTACTTCGTGGTAGTGGCCAATGTAGATTCGCCAAAACGCCTGCGAACCCTCATATATTTACTCCTGGTAATACTTATAGCATCAGTAGGACTTCAGATTATAGAAGCCGTCATGGGAACAAGATTGACCCTTGGGCTTGTCAGTGAAACCCACTACGACACCCTGGCCACCATAAACGTAGAAGGTGAAGATGTTCCATACCTTTGGAGCAGAGCCACCCTGTATGTCTATATAACTTTTTTCATGTTGCTGGGAGTAATGATGTCCGGTGCAAAGGTCTACAAGCTGTTGCCCTTTATACTTTTGGCCATGCTTGGTTTCATTATAGAGCTAACCCGCACATGGTACCTCCTTATAGCTGTAGGAGTGTTGGCCATGTTCGCCATACAAAGGGGAAACAGGTTTCGAATTGTAGTTATATTCGCCGTTATAGGAATTGGTGTGTTAGCCACTGTAAGCATGATTGGGTCTTTTACCAGTTCAAACTATGGGGGATCCCTGCTTGACGTATGGGTTTCTCGGCTTTTCATGATAAGCCACAAAGCCTCTACATTTGTAGGCCGAACTCAGGTCTGGCAGGAACAATTAGGGCATTTCTGGGAATCACCCATGTTCGGATACGGTATGAGTGAAGAATTCTTGCAGATGTGGAACATAGACACAGGCTTAATCAACACATTACTTCAATTTGGATTCATAGGTCTTTTAACCATAATTGTATTAATAATCTCAGTTCTCCACAAAGGTTATAAATTATGGAAAAAACTAGGTTCATCAATACCTGCTGGCTATGTGGCCGGAATAATCGGGGCATGGACAGGGATGATCCTGGGTTATTCCTTCAACATGGACTTTTTCACCATGCAAAACGGCATCTGGTGCGCGGCCTTACTAATGGCAATAATGGATAGAATAGAAGCATTTTATACAGTAAATAGTAATCAGTGATCACTGGTAACCAAATGAATACTGGAACAAAAATCTTAAAAAACACAATATTCCTTTCCATAGGACGCTTTACCGTACTGGCTTCAGGCATATTATGGACAGCAGTTCTGGCCCGTTATATAGGCCCAGAAATCTACGGAGTCTACGCCCATGCCCAGTCCCTGGCTGCCATTATCGTTCTTCTGGTCAACTTCGGCTTTGATCAACTGCTTATAAGGGATGTAGCCCAAAAACCATCCGCAGGAAAAAGCTATCTTAAAAAGATATTAACCTTAAAAATATTCCTTGCGGTTATAGCTGTAGGTATATTCATAATATACGGATTCAACAGCGATTGGGAAAGACAAAGATTGTTGATCGCCAGCGTTGTCATGGCCTCGTACCTGGTAAGTTCCTTCGGTTCAATATTCATATCAATGCTCCATGCCTATCAGGCCATGGGATACGATTCCTTAACCCGTTCTCTCAGGGCTGTCATAGCCTTAGTAGGCGGCGTAATTGCCGTTAAGATGGGTTTATCTTTCCCCATAATACTGGTGGTTCTTATGTCCGCATCCCTGCTGCCGGTTATCATCAACGCATACCTCACAGGCAGAATAACCAGGAAGGTTAATCAGGTATCGGAAAAGATAATATCAGCACCAAAATTATTGGTAAAATCCATCCCCTTCGCCGCTCTGATGATGATCTCGGTCATATACGCAAATCTCATAATACTCCTGCTGCGCCATCTAACAAGCGACGACGCGATAGTAGGAAACTTCGCCGCAGCCCATAGAATTTACACCATGATTTTCATAGTGCCGGAAATGCTTTTCCACGCCATCTTCCCGGCTTTTTCCAGCGTCTATGCCACCTCCATTGAGCGATTCAGAAGCATGTTTCTCAGGGCCTATAAATACATGTTCGCCATTACCGTTCCCATGGGTGTAGGCCTATGGGTGATAGCACCTTATGTAATAAGGTTGATTTACGGCCAACAATTCGATACAGCCGGTAGCGCCCTGCGAATCCTGTCTTTAAGCCTCCTCAACAGCGTGGGATATATCATGGGACCAGCAATGGTAGCAATGGGACATCAGACATTAAGCGCCATATTCTTCGGCTCTGCCCTGATAGGTGTGGGAATTGCAGGTTATTTAGCAATACCTGTATGGGGAACAAACGGAGCATGTTGGGCAGTAGTAGCCGGAAATGCAATAAGCTTCTTCGTCTACGCCTTTTACCTGTTCCGAAAACTGAAAATATCATATCCCCTGGTCTGGGTTGCAAAAATATCCACAGCAAGCCTGGTTATGGGTATAGCAACATATTTTTTATCGCAGCATATAAATTTCCTGGTGGCAAGCTTCGCCATAGCGCCGCCATTATACATATTGGTCAACAAAATTCTGAAAACACTATCGCCAGAGGATATACAAAAGCTAAAAACCCTGGCACCCAAAAAGTTATTATTGATCAGTAATCAGTGATCCGTAAACTTATTTCAGTTTCCTAAACACCGATCACTATTCACGGAGGAAAAAATGATACCAACATCAAAACCATCAACAGGAAAAGAAGAATTATCAGCCATTGAAGCGGTAATGGAAACCGGATGGCTCGGTATGGGTTCTGTTACAAAAGACTTCGAGGCAGCCCTAGAGGAATACATCGGCGCAAAGAACATTATAGCTGTAAACACCGGCACATCAGCCCTCCACATAGCCTTAGATGGCTACGGGATCGGTCATGGCCATGAGGTTATAGTGCCATCCCTGACCTACGCCGCATCCATACAGGCTATAATATCCACAGGAGCAACACCGGTTTTCTGCGATGTAAACGAAAAGGATTTGCTTGTTGACATCAAAGACATAAAGCGACGGATAACATCAAAGACAAAGGCCATAATGCCCGTCCATTACTGCGGAAAACCATGTGATATGGATTCCCTCATGGCCCTGGCCGAAGAGCATAACCTCGTGATTATCGAGGATGCCGCCCATGCCTTCGGTTCTAAATACAAAGGACGCAAAATAGGCAGCTTTGGTCATGCCACATGCTTTAGCTTTGACCCTATTAAAATAATAACCTGCGGCGAAGGCGGCGCAGTAGCCCTGGATGATGACGAAGTAGCCGAAAAGATAAGGCAAAAGCGCATACTGGGAATTGACAAGGAAACATGGCGCAGATACCGTAACGAACGGGGTTGGTTCTACGAGGTAGTATCTCACGGCTTCCGATACCACATGAGTAATATAAACGCAGCCATCGGCCTGGAACAGATGAAAAAGGTAGACAAATTTATAACAAGACGCAGGGAAATATGCCGAAGATATGATACGGCCTTCCAGTCCACAGATGGAATTTATACCTTGGATATAGATTACAGCGAAACCGCACCTTTTACATACATAATACGTGTTCCCGGAATGCGCGACGACATGATGGATTTTCTCAAGGAAAAGGAAGTCGGCTCAGGTGTTCATTACATAGCCAATCACACACAGCCATTCTTCCGCCAGTATACCCGGGGTGAATTAAATGTAACAGACCGTCTTTGGAAAGAGATCCTGACTCTGCCCCTGTATTCTGAAATGACAAACGAAGAAGCGGATCAGGTTATCCATGCCGTCACAAATTACATAATAACAGCAAGCCTGACCCATGTATAAAATGTTGCATCATATCCCATGTTGCAAATTGCACACATATTCATCCTCTGCAAAACAGTATAAATACTACATAAAGTTGTAAAACATTGCTACAAAAGTTCTACAAATCCCCCTTCCCAAAGGGGGATTTTGGAGAATTGGAAACGCTAAACACCTATTAATATTATCATAAGCATAAAACATATATCATATTATCAAAAAACCTAATCCCATATCACCAACGCTTTTCACGGATCGAATATATATTCGATCCGTGAAAAGCCTTCAAATTCGTGTGCCATTTATAATCTTATCCCTCGGTTGCGTTTTGCTTCACAAATAAACCATCCCATCAAACACCATCAACAACAGAACACCCATCATTTTTCAAGCATTTACAGGATCATAAAAAAGCACCGACTCTTGGCATCTATCCTGCATAATATAAAAACCAACATAGGTCTAAAACTTACACCCTCAAAAAGGCAAGGGGTATCTTTCAAACCATCACAAGCAATAAAAATTAATGGATTACAAAAAATGCGAGTAATTTACTATACACGACCATGCTTCATAGACACAGCATTACCCTTGATAAGGGAACTGGCGAAAAAAGAATTGCTGGAACTCCATGTCATCCTTGAGCTTTCACCTCAGGGATGGAATAGTTCCGTATTCCAGCCGCCCGAATACCTTGAAGCCGGAGTCATAACATTAAGCATAGATGAAATACAGGAATACTCCCCGGAAGTTATACACGATTATTTTACAAAGCTGGCAGGCTTTCATCTGGCAGTATACAACCATCCTCGTTGGCACAGCCTTTCTAATATAAGGGTAGCCCTGAAACTCGCATCAAGGATACGAAAGATAAATCCTGACGTAATACATTTCGACGATGCCAGCAGTAAAAGCCTTATTATTCCGTTATTATCACGAAAAAGCGCAAAAATTCTAAGCATACACGATGCTGAAGCCCATTCCGGCGAGGGAAAAGGCAGGTCACAGCAGATCAAAGAGTTCTTTACTCGTCATTCACAACACATAATATTTCACAGCGATTACTGTAAAAATGTCTTCCCTGTTGACATAAAGGACAAAAAATCATCTGTAATCCCCCTGGGAATAATGGATATATTCAACCGATGGAAAACCCATGATTTGCATGCGGAAAATAATACAATATTGTTTTTTGGTCGCATTTCACCATACAAAGGCCTGGAGACATTGTTGAAAGCTGCTCCTGTAGTGGCACGTAAAGTACCAAGTGTAAAATTCATAATAGCAGGTAACCCAATTCAGGATTACAAAGTGCCTGAATTTCCCTCACTACAAAACGGTGGCAAATTTGAAACATATCTGGAATATATACCAAATTCCCTTTTATGTCAGTTATTCCAGAGGGCCAGCGTCGCAGCCATGCCCTACACCGACGCAACCCAGAGCGGTGTAATGATGACAGCCTACGCGTTCCAGAAACCTGTAATAGCAACATGTGTAGGTGGTCTCCCGGAATTTATTGATAACGGCAAAACAGGCCTGTTGGTTCCACCAGAACAACCATTTGCCCTGGCAAATGCCATTATAAGCCTTCTATCAGAACCCCGGAAAATACAAAAAATGTCCGGTTATATTAAACAAAAAAATCAAAACCAGTTTTCATGGGATAAAATATCCGAAATGACTATTGATATATACAACCAGCTAACAAGACAGCATGAAGAATCTCAATTTAACTTTTCCAAAAGTCAAAACTCTATTCCCCCTTTCATAAAGGATTAAGGGAAATTTCATTAAGTCAGCACCATTCGGATTAAAGTGGATTTCCAGCACAAAGAAAAGCTTCTTAAAAAATGAAAATTAATAAAAAAATATATAATCTATTAGGAACCGGCGGTCAATCCCTCATAAGCCGTACCAAGTATTCTCTGGGGTTGAAACCCAGGGTAAATCCCGATTTTTATCATCAAAAAAAGCCGGGTAGTATTTACCCTTTCTTATTCAGGTCATGTATAATAATATCAGCCGATCTTGAACTAGCATGGGGATGGAATCATGCAAAGGGACAAGCAGATCCCATATCCCACGCCAAAAACCAGGCCCAGCAAACTCGGGAAAATTTCCCGGAGATTATGCATATGTTCCATAAATACGAAATACCCGTAACCTGGGCAACTATAGGTCATCTTTTTCTGGATAAATGCCGGAAAAAAAATGGATTAATACATCCGGAAATCCTAAGACTCCCATACTTCACAAACGAATTTTGGCAATATAAATCCGACGACTGGTTCGACTCAGATCCCACATCAGATCATAAATCCGCGCCTGAATGGTACGCACCAGATCTAATAAGACAAATCACAGATTCTCCGGTCAAACATGAGATCGCATGTCACACCTTTTCCCATATAAACATGTCCGAAAAAGTTTGCCCTTCGGAAGTGGCAGAAAGCGAATTGGAGGCCTGCAAAAAAGCCGCAGAATCTCAAAATATAAAACTCCGTTCCTTCGTATTCCCCGGAAATATAGTCGGAAACATACAGGAATTAAAAAACGCAGGCATTAAGTCATACAGGCTAAATACCGGTTACGAGCTTGATTATCCCCGGCGCGATAAACTTGGAATATGGCAAATACCCGGTGGTATATGTCTGGAAAAACCTCCTCTAAATTGGAGTAATGAATACTGGCTCAATATACTGAAAAAATATGTTAAAACAGCCTTAAATACTGGAACTATATGTCATTTCTGGTTTCATCCATCCATGAATCCGGAGAATATAAAAAACATACTTGAACCCCTGTTGGAATATATCTACATAATAAGGAGCAGCGATCAGGCATGGATAACAACCATGTCATCCCTGACAGAATGGTTAGACCAAAGAACGGAAGAACAAACCGATACCAAAAAACAAACACTGCTTTTGTGCTAGGCCTTTTTGAAACTGGCCTGGGTGCTGTCCGCAGTCTTGGAAAAGCTGGTATAAACGTAATCGGACTGGAATCAAACCCGGGTATGCCTGGTTTTAAATCCCGATACTGCAAGGCAAAGTTATGCCCTGATCCGGTGCATGAACCTCAAAAGCTACTGGCGTTTCTTTTAAAAGAGGGGAAAAAACAGCAGGAGAAAGGCGTTTTATTTCCATCAACAGATGCCTTTGTGCTGTTTATGTCTCGCAATCGTAGTGAGTTAAGCAAGTGTTTCCATTTTGCCCTCTCGTCCAGTCAGGTTGTGGAGGCCATAGTAAACAAAAAGCTTCAGTATGAAATGGCCCAGAGGATAGGAACTCCATATCCCCAAACCCTCTACCCTGAAACAATGGAGGAAGTTGAACAAATAAAGGATCAGGTAATATACCCAGCCTTTATAAAACCATATTATTCCCACCTATGGAGGGAAAAGTTCGACAACAAGGGTTTTAAGGTGGATGATGCTCAACAATTATGCGAAAGATACAGGGAGATAATACCCACAGGTTTAAAGGCAATGGTTCAATCCATAATCCTTGGCCCCAACACCAATCATTTCAAGGTCTGCGCTTATATGGGGGAGGATAATAATCCTCTACTGATATTTACTCTCAGGAAAATACGCCAATACAGGACGGATTTTGGAATAGGGACGTTAGTAGAAAGCCTGAAATATGAAGAACTGGCCCAACTGGGTATGCAGTTCTTTAAGGGAATTCAATACCGGGGAATAGGTTCAATTGAATTCAAAAAAGATGAGAGAGACGACAAACTCAAAATGATAGAGCTAAACCCAAGATTGTGGCAGCAGAATTACCAGGCCACCCGATGCGGAATGAATTTCCCCCTGGTGCAATATCTACACCTGACAGGCCAGAAGGTGCACTTGCAAACAGATTTCACCGAGGGAATAAAGTGGTTTAACGCCACAGCCGATTTCCAGGCCTTCTGGGATTATTTCCGCAAAGGCGAATTAATGCCCTGGTCGTGGGTTCTCTCATGGATAGATTCCAAGGCCTTTGCCACCTTTGCAACTGATGACATAAGGCCTTTCCTTTCAGCCAATGATTATGGCATGAAATATCTCCGCATGCCCCTTTACCTGTTAAAGCAAAGAAGGGCTGGCAAGAATGCCTGAGGGAAAAAAGCTAGTAATAATTGGAGGAAGCAGTCTTAATACACCCTGGTTTTTTACGGCTATGGCAGAACATAACCTGAAACTTGGTCAAATATACCTTGTAGGCAGAAATAAACAAAAGCTCGAAACAGTGGGAAACTACTGTCATTCGTTATCTAAAAAGCTGAAGCTTTCAGCAGAAGTATCCTGGACAACAAAACTGGATGAAGCACTTACCGGAACACATTACATACTGAATCAGCTCCGCGCTGGTGGAACCCAGGGTCAGGTTACAGACCGCAAAAACCTTGCCCTGAGCGGAATAACAGGCCATGCCGCCGGATATGTGGAAGCCATACACAATCTACCGCCAATTCTGGATGCGGTAAAAACAATGGAAGAAAAAAAATCATCGGCTATATTTATTAACTTCACCAATCCTGTAAGCATAATATGTGAAGCCATAGCAATGAATTCATCTATTAACTTTATAGGTATATGTCATCACACGCTTTCCCTGAATGAAAAATTCGCCCAACTGCTTCAATCATCACCCGAAGAAACCTGTATTGATTATTTTGGAATAAACCATCTGGGCTGGATAAGCGATGTTAAAATAAACGGAAAAAGCCAGATGCAAAAAGCTGTAAACATAATCAAAAAGCACAAAATTAAAGAGTTTAATTACCAATACGCAGGTGAATTTGGGACAATACCAACACACCAGGCCTACTGCTTGTATCGTAAAGGAGAATCAGTATACATAAGGGGAAAAGGTATCCGGGGAAGTGTAGAAGATGTAAAATTTAAGTACCTGACACATCAAATCCATACAGTCCGTCTGAAAAAACAACGGGCAAAAATTCTGGAAGAATATAGAAAGGGAAACCTGGAACATACAGTTACCCGGAAACCCAGCGTAACCTATTATCAGGATATTATTGTTCCTTTCCTCAAATCTCTTGACTCAGAAGGGAAAAAATTTATAGCAACAACCAGACAAAAAGAAAATCCGTATCTAACAGCCGAAACAACGGTAAAAATTAACAGAGAAAATATTAAAGCAGATCCAGTACCGGAAAACTATCCAAAATTTGCGCTGGAAATGCTGGATCTAGTAAAAGCCAGCGAAAAAATGTTTATACAGGCAATCATAGAAAAATCCTATGAGAAAGCAGTTGAGGCAATGTTTTTACATCCAAACGTATTGTCGCTAAAACATGCAGAAAAATTATTGAGCAAATATTTTAATTAATCAAGAGAACGAGGGAAACATAATGGACACAGACAAAATAATAGATATCCTGGGCATAGTAGACCTTTCAGTACAGCAGGAACTGCCACCCCTACCGGAAAATGCCTTTGAAAGCCATATATATAAAAATAATATCAACGATTCAAAGGGAGATGCCCGTTTCCGTCAATATAACGCGAGGGGTTGGTCTTTTCAGGCTACATACCTGGAAAAGTCATCAGCGGGGAATAACTATTTTGCAGATGACGGCAAACATCTGTTTATCATCGGCGAAGTATTTGCCAGAAACGACGCCAGCATCCCAGCTAAAAAGTTGACTGCTGAAGAAATAACGAAGCTGTATGGTTCTGATGGTGATGATTTTGTCAATAAAATAAAGGGTAATTTTTGTCTGGTCATGTTAATTGAAGATGTGGATAACTTATGCCGATTTCGTAACGAATGTAGAGTATACAACAGTCGCTTCGGCATTTCCCCCCTCTATTACGCTGTGGAAAACTCCCGATTTATATTTTCCACCAGCATGTCGGCAGTAGCAAATCATCTTTCAACAGAACCGGAACTTGATGCTGCAGGTATAGCCGAACTGGCTATATTTAATTATCCCATTGGCAGACGCACCTATTTTAAAAAGGTAAAAATGCTAAAACCTGCGGAATATATACGCATAGACGAAGAAAATGCTAAAAGTTACATATACTGGGATGTAAGATCGCTTTATGAATCAACCATGTATTCATCCAAAGAAGCTTTAGAGAAAGGTTCAGAGATTTTCTATAAAACAGTAAACCAGCTTGCACCATCGAAAGCATGCGTATCCTTTACATCCGGTTTTGACAGTCGGGCTATCCTTTCAGTACTGGATAAAAAGCAGGACGAATATCTCTGTTACTCTTTTGGCATATCCACCAGCATGAACGTCACCATACCCCAGCGAATGTCTCAGAAACTTGGGTTTCACTACTGCCCTATAGTGCTTAATGGAACATACGAAAGGATGTTTGACAATTATGCCATGCAGGCCCTGATGCTGTCCGACTGCCTGTCAACCCTGGAAAGAGCCAACTATCCCTATGCTTTCCAGCATATGAGCGATTTTTCCAGCGTTTTCCTTACCGGTATATTCGGCAGCGAACTGTTGAGGACATTCCAGAACGTAGGCAACATGGTCAGTCCTGGATTCGCCCGGATGAATTCAGCCCCGGATATGAAGGAAGAGCTGGCTCGAATAATCGTTGATCCTGAAACCACCCTGTATTTTTCCCCTGACACCCTACGCAATGCCACACCTGAATTAGTGGCAGATGTGGAAGATACCATAATAGATCGCTTTGGAGCCATGTCACCGGATCGAAGATTCTATATGTTCCTGTTGACAGAAGCTCTGCGTAAATACTTCGGCGCAGAGGTACACATGGAAAGGCTTTACGGCACAAACCGCTTTCCATTTCTGGATGACGAATTCGTGGAATTCCTGTTCAGTGCACCCTTTGCCGGAGTATATTCCCGAACCCTTAACCCGACAATTAAAAATCGCTATCAATCTCAGTATTTTTACGCATACATAATCAAGAAATACAAACCCGAACTTTTAAAATTCCCGACAGATCATGGCTACTCACCGGCAGATGTCATATCACCTCTTTCATTAATGCTGGTAGGACCAAAGCACCTGAGATCAAGATACAAGCGCAAAAAAACAGGATATCGGGAATTCCTGACGGAAGAATGGACAGGCAAACTTTACAGAAATAAGCTATTTAAAGAAAAAGAAAGCAGCTCCCCGGCTTATGATAGGTTATTAACTTCCACAATGGAATATGATCTTAATACGGAAAAATGGAAAGAACAACGGCTGGATTTCTCCAAAGCCGCATCCTTGAAACTGTATATCGAGGAAGTTATAAATAATAAACCAATGGTGGAAATAAAAGCAATTAACCATATAGACTAGTAAATAAAATGAAACCCCGAATTGCCATATTAACAAATTATCCCCTTAATAATAAAGACTTTGTAGGCGGGGTTGGTACGGCCTCAGTCGGCCTGGTATCGAGTCTTATGGCCTATACCGGGGAATTTAACTTCCATGTAATAACCCTTTCCCGAAAAGCGGACAGAGATATAAATTGTAAGCATAACGGCATCAATTTTCATTATCTGACAGTCAAGAGATTATTACGTCCAAGGTTCACATTTTTTCTATTAAATGTCTTAAAAAATCTTCACCATATAAAACCCGATCTTATACACTGTCAGGACAACACCATCTTAGCAACGGCTACCCTTTTAAGCAAAATCAAAAGCGTCTTCACAGTTCACGGTGTAAAGCAGGCCGAAGCCCGGGTATGGGGAAGGTTGAAGGGAAAACCGGGGGTTTTTCTGGATGCAGAAGCCCAGAAATATATATTTTCCCGCTTCAGGAATATAATTGCTATTTCACCATACGTTGCTAACTTTATGCCCGAAGGAAAAAGGGTGTTTAACATACCAAATCCGGTTTCAGACATATTTTTTCAACCTGAGCCTGACAATCCGCCAACACCTGGAAAATACGTAGTTTACGCCGGCGCATTAACACCCCTTAAAAGACCGGAAGATATACTGCTGTCTGCCGAAATACTACAGAGAAAAGAAAGCGACTTACAATTTATATTTTGTGGATCAGGAGATAGAGCATATATAAACAAGCTAAAAAAACAGACAAAAGAATTAAACCTAAAGGATATACATTTTACAGGACATATTACCCAGGAAAAACTGAAATCATATATACAACACGCAAAGGCTCTGATTCTACCATCAACCCAGGAAAATTCACCTATGGTTATAGCCGAAGCGATGGTACTTGGAACACCTGTAATCGCTACCAATGTAGGAGGTATACCCTACATGATTGAAAACATGCGCACAGGAATTCTATACCAACCGGGGGATATAACAGGCTTAGCAAAGCATATAAGGGAGTTATTATCTAATACGGATTTATGGTCAGATATAAGCAAGAAAGCTCAGTTAGAGGCCAGAAATAAATATTCACCAGAAAACGTTGCAGATATGACAGTTAACGTATATAGAAAGCTGTTAAATTAAACAAAAATACAATCAAGAGAGCAAAGCAAATGAAAAAACGCATACTATTTTTCGGACATCTCCCACCTCCATCATCAGGGGAAGGTAACATACTGAAATCATTTTTCCAATCTCTGCCAAAATCCCAGTATGAGCTTAGACTGATGGAAGCAGGCATAAGAGATTCAAATACAACCCCGGCAAAAATCAGCTTATATAACTTTCTGCGTATGTTTAAGCATATATGGCAAATGTTCTGGATATGTTTAACGTGGAGACCTCATTACGTCCACATATTTCTAACAGCCGGGCCAGCGGTTTTTAAATTCGGCATACTGGGAATTATTGCCCAGATGACAGGGGCACAGCTTGTGGCAAACCATCAAAGCGGGTTAATCATCGAGCAGTATGATCAATACAGCAAAACCAAAAAGGCAATAGTTCGCTGGATACTGCGCCTACCCCAGGCCTGGATAGCAACGTCAAAAGGATGGGGAAATTGGCTTACAGACCACAGCGTTAATCCCCAAAAAGTGGAGATAATACCTAACGCGGTAAAAATGGAACTTCCCTGGGCTTTCAGAGATATTAAAAGAACAATCAGAAGCCCTGAGAGCTGCTTTAAGCTGCTTACAGTGGGTGCGGTAGGTTACCGCAAGGGAACCGATCTGATGGCTCAAATATGTGCCAAATTGGAAGAATCAGGGGTAAATTATCACCTCACCATAGCCGGTGTGGAAGAGCATCCAGGGGAAATGGAAAAGATAAAAGCCATGTTTATAGATATGGTAGGGGATGAAAATTACGAATTCGCCGGTCAATTGGAGTATGACCAGTTAATAAATGCCCTTAAATCCGCCCATGCGCTTGTATTTCCCACCCGGGGAGATAACTACCCGGTAGCTGTGGCCGAGGCTATGATGGCCGGACTTCCCATAATAGCAACCAGAATCGGCGCGATCCCCGAAATGGTAGACAATGGCAGCACAGGTCTTTTGGTGAATGAAGAAGATGTAGATGGTATGGTTGAGCATATAACAGCTTTATTCGATGATCCTGAGCTATGCCTGCGAATGGGTAACAAGGCAAGAGAAGTGGCTCTGAAGCGTAATACCCCAGAACAGGTGGGTATGATGCTTCACAAACTCCTTAAATCCATGTCAGAACCCGGCCCGGGAATTGGAGACGCTTATGAACATGTATAGTCACCTGATATATCCCATAATAGACTTGGCCCGACGCACAGATGCCTTAAAAACTTTTAAATATCTAAATAAGGCCCAGTGGCAAAGCCCGGAAGAAATACAGGAACTCCAGCGTCAGTCATTGGCAAAGTTGCTTTGCCAATGCTATCAGAATGTGCCGTTTTACCGAAATGTGTTTGACGAATGTGATTTTAAACCATGGGAAAATATCACAGTTGCAGATCTGCAAAAACTGCCTGTTATTGACAAAGAAACAGTGCAGAACAACCGGGAACAATTCAAAAGCGAAGATTGGGAAGCCACTCAACCCCGGTGGGGCAGCACCGGCGGAACAACCAGCAGAGCCCTGCAATTTTACATATCCAGGGCTACCCATAGTTCTACCATCGCCAGCGTAATGCTACAGTGGCAAGACGCGGGATACAAACTGGGTGATAAAATGATCTACCTGGGCGGGGCGTCATTGTATCCAGGCCTCGGTAATCTAAAAACATGGTTATACCATAAACTTCAACGACTTGTAACCCTTTCTTCCTTTGACATTACAGAAGAGCATTTAAGGAAATATGTAAAGCAGATACGAAAGTCAAAAGCCCATTTTTTAAGGGGTTACGCCAGCTCTATATACGTTCTGGCTAAATATCTTATTGATAATAATATAACAGATTTACATATAGAAGCAGTCTTTACAACGGCTGAAACCCTTTTCCCCCATTACCGCAAAACCATACAGCAGGCCTTTGGATGCGAAGTATACAATGAATATGGGGCAAGGGACGGCGGCATCCTGGCCTTTGAATGTTCACAACATACAGGACTTCACATAAACGCCCTGACATGCTTGGTGGAGATTGTAGATGATGATAACAACTTGCTGCCAACGGGGGAAACAGGAAATGTCTTGCTTACAAGTCTGGACAACTACGCCTTTCCATTCATAAGATACAAAGTGGGCGACAGGGCCAGCATTTCGTCTGAATACTGTCCATGCGGTCGAGGGTTACCTATGCTGGAACATGTGGAAGGACGCTCAGGTGACTTTGTGATAACACCCAGTGGAATGAAAATACACAGCGAATTTTTCTCTCATATATTCTGGGAATTTCCGGCAGTAAAGCAGTTCCAGATAAGACAAAAACAGTTAAACAACATTGAAATACTTATAGCATCCAATAACGGAAATCTTAAAGATGAAGACATAAATAAGATTAAATCCATTGTCTCCCGCCGATGCGAACACAGCCAGGTGAAAATCCATCAGGTGGCCGAAATTCCCCAGACGGCTTCAGGCAAATGGCGATATGTTGTTTCCGAATTGGATAACACATAATACGGGAGGTTATCATGAGTAAAATATTATACATCTTTCCTCATCCTGATGATGAATCTTTTGGCCCGGCAGCAGCAATCCATTCTCAGATCAAAAGGGGAAACCAGATCAGCCTTCTGACACTAACCAAAGGCGGAGCAACAAAACAAAGGCATAAACTGGGACTTTCTGTGGAAGAAATGGGTGAAGTCCGTTACAGGGAAATGCTGGATGTTAAAAAGACGCTCAAACTCAGTGATATGGAAG
>WJIO01000226.1 GCA_014730235.1 Candidatus Poribacteria bacterium | reverse complement strand
TTATAAGGTAGTTTGTGGGATTTTGACTAATAAATCTTTTCTCAATACTTTCTTGAGTCAGAATCATTATAATTAAAGGTTTTATTACAAAGGAGATTTTTAATGTATCGAAGCGCGTTTCTTGGATGTGGTGGAAGGGCCAGAGGACATGCCAATGCTTACAGTAAGGTAAAACGGGGTGAAATGGTGGTCCTGTGCGATCTGAATGAAGAGCGTTTAAACAGCTTTGGTGATACTTACAGCGTTGAAAAACGCTATACAGATATACACGAAATGCTGGATAAAGAAAAACCCGATTTGCTGCACATAGTTACTCAACCTGATCTAAGAGTTCCATTAATGACTATAGCAGCAGAACACGAAGTTCCTGTGGCTATTGTGGAAAAGCCAATAGCACTGGACAGTACCGACTATAAAACTATATGCGAACTTGAGAAAAATAGCAAGACTAAGTTTGTCGTGAATCATCAACTGCGTTTTCATCCTAAACTTATTGAGCTTCGGGATGATGTTATCGAAGGTCGCATTGGTGAAATCCGTTTAATAGAGACCAGCGCAAGATTAAACATGGCCGGACAGGGAACTCATGTTACTGATTTGATGTTTGCCATGAATAACTACGCCGATCCCGAATCGGTTATGGGACAGGCCCATGGCACAAATGGTTTTAATACCAATCATCCTACAGCCGATGAAGCAGAAGCTTATGTTACTTTCAAAAACGGCGTTCACGGTCTTCTGGTTATAGGCAAAAATGCCCCCAGCGTGGGTGATTATCCCCAGCATTTTCATAAAAGAGTTGCTGTATATGGAACAGAGGGATTTGTCCACTGGCAAATGGAAGCATGGGAAAAAAAGACAAAAGACGGCACATACGAAAAGGGTGCAAAAAGCTATCGGGATCAGGATTTACTGGGGCAAGCTGGTCTTACAGATGCAGCTTTTGACTGGCTGGAAGATGATTCAAAGGTTCATCCCAATAATCTGGAAACATCCCTTAAGGAATTTAGCGTCATACTGGGTATATTCCAGAGCGTTGTAAATCGCGCTCCGGTATATCTGCCTACAGATCCACCGGATGGAGTTTTGCAAGCTCTTAAGGATGCACTTAGTTAGTAGATTTATTGTAGAGACACAGCATGCTGTGTCTCTACAATTGGAGATGATATATGCAAAAAAAATATATGATATTTACAGTAATACTTCTTGCTGGATTACTTGCAGGTTGCGCAGCAAAAAAAGCAGAAGAAAAAGTTATGCCAGTTGCCGAACAAAAAGAAGTCACACAGGAAACAGAATTAAAAACACCTGATTGGTTTTTAAATCTCCCCAGCGATAATGAAAATTTTTACGCCGCTACCACAGCTTTGGGCTGGGATTTACAAAATGCAATTAATATGGCAAAGCAGGATGCCCTTACAGATATAGCCGGTCAGGTTTCGGTACATGTATCATCCATGTTCAAGCGATTCAGGGAGGAGGTTGTTACTGAAGAGACGGCTGAACTCCAATCACAGACCAATTCAGTTTCAAAATCTGTGGTTGATGAAACTATCAGCGGATGTCAGATTGTTAAGCAGGATAAAGGACGGGAAAACGGTAAATTCAGGGTGTATATACTTATGAAAATGCCAAAGCAAACGGCTAATGCCTCTATGATAAGTAAAATAAAAGCCGATAAGGGTATGTATGCCCTTTTTAGAGCTTCCCAAGGATTTCAGGAGTTGGAGACTGAAGTGCAGAAAAGCAAAGGTTAAAATATTAAAAATTTGATTCTATAAAGAACAAAGGGATACAAAAATGAAAAAATACATCCTCATAGCTCTTATCTTGATACTGGTATGTGTGTATGCCTTTGCTCAAGGTGGGGGTGAATATAACAGCTATGTAAACGATGCGGAAAATAACCTGGAGGAGTATGAGCAGCTCAAGGAATTTGAGGAATTTATGCTCCAACAAGATCTGGAGTATACGACATTCCTGCAGGAACAGGAGAAGGCATATAATGAATTTGTGGCCGAAGTTGAGCGGAAATGGAATGAGTTTATCGGTTCAACCCAAAACCAATGGGTTGATTATTCGGAAAATAAGGATGTCAGAAGTATAGTTGTTTTTAAGCCGGATGAAGATTCTGAAATACAGAAGAAAGAAGAAGTAAAACCAGAAGAAATCCAGGAAGACGATATAAAGGGATCTGGAACAGCACCGGAAAAAACAGAAGATGATAAACCAATTAAACCTGAAAAAAAGCAAATTGATGAGATACCTGAAGCTGAAAATAATAAAACAGATAAAGTAAAAGAGGAAATTATTGAAAAACCGGTAATTGAAAAAGAAAAGCCAGATGAAGAAATAAAAACCAATGAGGAAAAACCCGCTAAAGAAGAAAATGAGGTTATACCAGAACTGGATGTTGAAGCAGTAACAGCTCAAATTCCACAATTGGCGGTTAACACAGTGGAAAATTCAGATGAAAATCAGGACATTACTCTAAAAGAAAAGAAC
>WJIO01000225.1 GCA_014730235.1 Candidatus Poribacteria bacterium | reverse complement strand
GGTTGTAGGTGCAGTCCCGATTTCAGGAACTATTTCCCAGTTGACTCAGGATGGTTTTATGGTAATTGGTGATGCAGCCCATTTAAATGATCCAGTATCCGGTGGAGGTATTATTAATGCCATGATTTCAGGACAAATTGCCGGGGAAGTAGCCGGAAAAGCCATAATAGACGGTGATGTTTCCCAGGCAGTTCTGGATGATTACAGCCAGCAATGGCATAAAGAGATAGGAAGGACTTTCCGACACCTTAAAACAATAAGAGAGGGAGTTCTAAAATTTAGTGATAACACCCTTAATGATATTGCCAGAATGTTATCAAAAATTTATTCAAGAAAAATTGGAATGGTTGATCTGTTCTGGACAGCCCTTAAAAATGAGCCAAGGCTTTTACTTGAGTTAAGACATCTTATATCCATAGGTTGGGGGCAGTAGATTTTAAAATGAGCTTTGTGGTTGACCATCTTATCAAAATAAAAGAAGAAAAAGGTGCTGGATATCTAGTATTGATTGATCCTGACAAGCAGGATTTATCACAATCCACTGATTTCGCCGCTCGGGCCGATAAGGCAGGAGTTGACGCTTTTCTGGTCGGCAGCAGTTTTATGATGTCAGATCAACTCGACGAAGTGGTAAAGACCATTAGAGGTATATCAAAACTGCCCACAATAATATTTCCCGGTGCATCAAGCCATATTTCACCCTATGCCGATGCCATCCTGTTTCTAAGCCTTATAAGTGGGAGAAATCCCGAATTCCTTATCGGTGAGCATATAAAAGCCGCCCCGGTTATTAAGCGTCATGGTATTGAAGCTATCCCAACAGGTTATATGCTAATAGATGGAGGTTGTTGCACATCTGTCCAGTTTATCAGCGCGACTATGCCAATTCCAAGAGACAAAGTGGATATCGCCATAGCTCATGCTGTGGCGGCGGAACTTCTTGGCATGAAAATGGTCTACCTGGAATGCGGAAGCGGTGCAAAAAGATCTGTTCCCGATGAGATGATCAGGGCTGTAAAATCCCACATAGAAATACCGCTAATCGTAGGCGGAGGAATAAGAAAACCAGAGGAAGCCGCCGCAAAAGTAAAAGCCGGGGCTGACTTTATAGTTACAGGGAATATCCTTGAGAAAGAGTCAGAATTAAAACTTATACAAGAATTTTCAGAAGCCGTGCATAATACATAAATCATCTGAAGCTAAAAATACTCTATAGACTTCGGTAAATTACTATGGTATAATATATAATATATATATATGTGACATGTTATGACAGCAGGTACCACAAGGATAATTTTAAATGCTTATTACTATGAAATACGGCAAGCAGGGCCTGGATGTAGAAGTACCTGACAGCAATCTGGCCGGGATATTAAGGATAAAAGAATCCAGAAGAATTGAAACCCCCCCGGAAAGTATCAGGAAGGCACTGAATTCACCTCTAGCATCCAAACCTCTTAGAGAACTGGCAAAAGGTAAGGATACAGCTTGTATTGTGATCTCTGACATTACAAGACCTGTTCCAAATAAAATTATACTACCTCCTATGTTGGAAATCCTGGAGGATGCTGGTATTAAGCAAGAAAATATAGTCATACTTGTGGCTACAGGTATCCACAGACCCAACGAAGGCGAAGAACTGGAAGAATTAATAGGCTGGGAAATTGCCAATAATTATAGAGTTGTAAATCATATTGCCAGGGATTTAGAAACCCATAAACACCTGGGAAATATATTTGACAATATTCCAGTTTATGTGGATAAAACCTATCTACAATCAGACTTAAAAATACTTACAGGTCTGATTGAACCTCATCTCATGGCCGGATATTCTGGCGGCAGAAAGGCCATCTGCCCGGGAATATGCTCGGTAGAAACCATGCGATATATGCACGGTCCCCATATACTGGAGGATGAAAGAGCAACCACCGGTGTAATTGAAGGTAATCCATTCCATGAAGGGGCTTCAAAAGTAGCCAGGATGGCCGGGGTGGACTTTATCCTCAATGTAGCTCTTAATGAAGAAAGAGAAATAACCGGAGTCTTTGCTGGTGATCTGGAAAAAGCCCATCTTCAGGGCATAAAGCATGTTGAACAGATTGTTAAAGTGGAAGTTGATGAACCCGCTGATATAGTATTGGTATCCAACGCGGGATACCCTCTGGATACAAACTTTTATCAGGCCATCAAGGGAATGATAGCCGCCCTGGGAGTAATAAAAGAGGGTGGAATTATTATCCTTGTTGCTGAATGTTGTGATGGGTTGGGAGGAAAAGAATTTACCCAACTTGTATTGGAAACAACTGATGTTCGCGCATTTGTTAAGAAGCTATACGAACCGGACTTTTTCGTCGTAGACCAATGGATGCTGGAAGAATTAATAAAAGTTATAGATAAAGCGCAGGTCTATTGTTATTGTGAAGGTGTTGAAGACCATATTTTAGAGCAACTCTCTTTAAAATCCATACCTTCTCCGGAACTTGGGTTAAGGGCGGCTTTAAAAGAAAAAGGAGAAAATGCTAAAATTCTTGTAATCCCCGAGGGACCATACGTTCTGGCAGTTAGCCGTAAAAAATCTGTTTAGAGGAGTAGGACTTTGTCCAGAAGAGCATCTTCCAAAGCAGTTGAAATTAAAGGTTATGAGGATAATATAAATATAATAGTTAGTAATGATGCGTCTTTTTCCGAGGTTGAAGCTGAATTACTCAATAAATTGATGGGGGCAAAAGATTTTTTAAAGGGTGTTCCGGTAATTCTGGATGTAGGTAATCGTTCCCTTAGTCCGCAACAATTTGTCAAGCTTAACCAAATCTTAAACGACAGATTTAATATAATGGTTTCAGCTATTAGAACAAATTCTGAACAAACTCGCAGATTGGCTGTAGTAAACGGTTGGAAAGTTGAGCACCGTCGCCAGCAAAGAAAAAAGATTATTGAAAAATTATCAAGCAGTAAAATCAGGAATCGAAAAGTCAATCCTGTAAAAAAGAATGTAATTGTAGAGCAAGATGATAAAAAATTAAAGCCTAATTCTGATGACAAAAACGACACTTACTTATATAGAGGCACTATTAGATCTGGACAACGTAAAGCCCATGTTGGTAACCTTCTGATTATTGGTGATGTAAATCCAGGCGGCGAAATTATCGCTACTGGCGATATAGTAGTTATAGGGAGACTCCGAGGTATGGCTCATGCCGGTGCTGGAGGAAATAGTTCCGCTGAAATAATTGCCCTTCATTTACAACCAATGCAGCTTAGAATTGCTGACTATATCGGAAGAGCACCGGACCAAGATCCAGAATCAGGTAGCTACCCCGAGAAAGCAAGTGTCGAAAACGGAAGCATAGTTATTCAAAGAATAAAATGAGGGGGGAATGGTATGGCAGGAAAAAGCTACGTTGTTACTTCCGGTAAAGGCGGTGTAGGCAAAACAACGGTAACTGCAAACCTGGGAACGGCGCTTGCTTTAAGAGGGAATAAAGTATGTGTTATTGATTCCGATATTGGATTAAGAAATCTTGATGTGGTTATGGGTTTGGAAAACCGTATTGTTTATGACCTTATTGATGTTATAGAAGGGACATGCAGACCCAAGCAAGCCCTTATTAAACATAAAAAAGCCGATAAGCTTTTTTTGCTTCCCGCATCTCAAACCAGAAATAAGGAAGCCATTAGCCCTAAACAGATGAAAGAGCTAATGATCAGGATGAAGGAAGAAGAATTATTTGATTATATATTGGTTGATTCTCCTGCGGGTATAGAACGCGGATTTAGAAACGCAATAGCAGGCGCAGATGAAGCTTTGATAGTCACAACACCTGAAGTCTCTGCTATTAGAGACGCGGACAGGATTATCGGTCTCCTTCAGGCTGATGAAATGTATGAACCCAAGCTGGTCATAAATCGCCTATCCACCGAATTAGTTAAAAAGGGTGATATGATGGACCAAGATGACATAATTGACATCCTGTCAATTGAACTTCTGGGTATTATACCAGAAGATGAAGGTATAGTAGCATCTACCAACATGGGTGTTCCAATTGTCTTGCTTGAAAACGAAAAAGCAGGCCCTGCATTTAAAAGAATCGCCAGAAGACTTGAAGGTGAAAATATCCCTATTTCCCTTACTGGTGATATTGAAGAAACTCTTTTGAATCGTATAAAAAGACTGTTTGGTATTAATAGAAAGGAGCCTGAACGTGTTTGAAATATTAACAAAATGGCTTCGCAAAAAAGAAGATAGCAAAGAAATCGGAAAAAACAGATTACAGTTAATCCTTATTGATGACAGGCTAGGAGTATCTCACGAAACTCTTGATAGTATTAAAGATGATATATTTACTGTAATATCCAAATACTTTGATGTCAGTGAGGATGATGTGGAAATGAATCTGCAAAAGGAAGATGGTTCAGTAGCATTGGTAGCCAGTATACCCGTTCTGGGTATGAAAAGACAATCTGTTACCACCAAGTAATTAAGTAGTTTTATTCCTACCTGTTTCGTATTCATATTTTTC
The DNA here is from genome assembly GCA_014730235.1 of Candidatus Poribacteria bacterium. Classification (GTDB taxonomy): domain Bacteria; phylum Poribacteria; class DTPJ01; order DTPJ01; family WJIO01; genus WJIO01. The sequence goes on along the minus strand of WJIO01000225.1, from coordinate 18,784 downwards.
TAACGTTTTTAATGTGAAAAACAGGTTTAATCCGGTAAATCCGACAGAAATTGCAGAATCATGCCAAATCTCCCACCTCGTCACACGCCGTATGAGTATCCTCTTTAGTATATGTGATCTGCAAATTATTAACATATGTATACAGGATTTATAGAGATGAAATTTTCTCCCTTTATTATATCTCTTTGTGTTCTGGTTTTCATTTTTAATATAGTAAATTATGTCTATGCCTTTGACGACCAAAATTTTAAAAATAACGGTCTGAGTAAGATAAATTTCATACCTGATCGTGCTTCTGTTCCGGGTGAAATATTATTTAAATTTAAATCAGAAGATTCTGCTGGTACCTCTCAGGTAATTGATAAGCTGGATTCATTGAAGTCTAAAATACCCCTTCAACAGATTCAATCAATATCAAAAGTCTTTCGCAAAGCTAAATCCGGTCTGGATAATATATACCGGATGAAAATTGATGATTCATTTCCCCTTGAAGATGCAATAAATATAATAGCTCAGAATTCTGACATACAATGGATTGAACCCTGTTATTTTTCGTATATTTCTGAAATACCTGACGATCCAGAATTCGGAATTCAGTGGGGTTTGTCTAAAATTAAAGCTGATCAGGCCTGGGATATTACTAAAGGTAGTTCAGATATTGTTATTGCAATAATTGACACTGGTGTTGATTATGACCATACAGACCTATGGGGAAATATATGGCATAATTCGGATGAAATTCCCGGGAATGGTATAGACGATGATGGAAATGGCTATATAGATGATGATATAGGTTGGGATTTTGTAAGTATTCTTGGTTTTCAGTATCCCAAACCTGATCCCGATGAGGATATTTCCCCTCCAGATCCAGACCCTATGGATTTTCACGGGCATGGAACAATTTGTTCAGGCATCGCATCTGCCGCTACTAATAACAGTATAGGTATAGCTGGAATGACCTGGAATTGCAAAATAATGACACTGCGTTCCGGATATAAAGTCAAAGATTCCACAGGCGGTTCTCTAGCTGATTGTGATTCAGCCGAGGCCATTGTTTATGCAGCGGATAATGGAGCACATGTAATAAGCATGAGTTGGGGAGGTAAAGGTTCTTACATTTTAGAGACGGCTGTGGAATATGCTCTCCAAAAAGGATGCGTTCTGGTAGCCGCAGCAGGAAACGAAGGTCGGGATGATTCACCCCATTATCCGGCAAATTACCCCGGAGTAATAGCCGTCGCAGCCAGTAACCAGAACGATGCCAGACCAGGTTATTCAAATTATGGCGAATGGGTAGATATTGCCGCTCCAGGTGAGAGTATTTACACCACAGCTTTTCATTCATCGGAAAATAATGATACATACACATATGCCAGGGGAACATCAATGGCCACTCCCTTTGTCTCTGGAACTGCCGCCCTTATTCTCTCCCAATACCCGGAACTGACTGCTGAAACAATAACGCAAATATTGGTAGAATCCGGTGACAAACTGGATTGGTGGGTTATCGGACCTAAAAAGCGTCTTAATACTTATAATGCCCTAAATATAAGCCAGGTTAGCATTGTCATTAATTCCCCCCAGGGATCTGAATTAATAAAAGGTGGCGACTTATATAGAATATTATGGGAAGCCACAGGGTTGTGGATAGATCATATTCAATTAATGTATTCCACAGATGGTTTTGAGAATTATCAGGACATAGTCATCAATACGGAAAATTCAGGGGAATATAAATGGCAGCCAGTACCCACTATTGATTCCTCTTCAGTAAAAATAAAAGCCATTATCAAAAACGCCGATGACCAGCAGCTTGCGGAATATATAACGGAAGAATTTACAATTGATAGTTCTGCGCCTGAAACCACTCTGGAAATTGAAGGTACAGAGGGAAATGAGGAATGGTATACAACTGATGTCCTGGTTACTATTTCTGCCGCAGACAATCTTTCAGAAATAAAAACCACAAATTATAGAATTAACGATGAAGACTGGCAGATATATTCGGAACCTATATTGATAACAGGAACAAAACTAACTTATTATTCAGAGGATAACTTGGGTAATATAGAAGCGGAAAAATCCATTGATATAAACATAGATAAATTACCCCCGGAAATTTCAGCAGTATTGGAAGGTGTTGAAGGTGAAAATGGCTGGTATACATCTGACTTGTCATTTACTTTATCAGCCCTGGATGATGTTTCAGGAGTAAAGGAAATATTATATAAGATCGGTGATAATTCATGGGAAATATATACCGAAAGTTTTATTGTATCAGAATCATCAGAGATTCATTATAAGGGGATTGATATTGCGGGAAATGAAGCTACATCCCTGAATTTGATGGCAAACATAGATAAGACCAAACCCACAACCCCAACAGTTTATGATGAAGGGAATTTTACCAATACATTGGATGTGCTCCAGTTTAACTGGAGCACATCCAATGATCCTGAATCTGGTGTTGTGGAATACCGGTATTCCCTGGGAATAACACCCGAAGATATATATGGCTGGACTTCTGCCGGGATAAAGATGGAGTTAACACTTGAAGGATTAGAACTGCAACCCGGTGAAACTTATTTTGTCGGTATAAAAGCAAAAAACGGTGCTGGATTATGGTCTGATCCGGCTTTCTCCGATGGTATAAAAGCCAATACTGCTCCTGAAGTATCTGATATTCCGGATATAAGCTTTCAGGAGGACAACATAGATAGTGAGATCAACTTAGATGATTATGTAGTTGATACCAGCGATCAAAAGAATGATATAAACTGGTCTTATGCAGGTAATGAAAATATATCAGTAGAGATAAATTCAGATAATCGTAAGGTAATATTCTCTTTTCCGACAAACTGGAACGGAGAGGAAGAAATCACCTTTACAGCATCAGATCCCGCCGGCTTGACTGATAGTGATTCTCTAAAAGTAACTATTGAACCAATAAATGACCCTCCATTAGTTACTAACCTTCATATTGAACCTGCACCTCCCGGTCCCGATGATGATCTTCAGGCATTATATACCTTCATTGATATTGAAGACGATCCTGACAACAGTATTATTATCTGGTATCGTAACGATGAACATCAGTCGGATTATGATGGGTTAAAAATCCTGCCAACCAGCGCCACATTACCCGGTGAAAACTGGTTCTTTATGGTAATACCTGATGATGGAATTGACACCGGCGAAGCCAGAACATCCCCTGCAGTAACTATTGATGGACAGATGCATGATATAACATTATATCCCGGTTGGAATCTTATATCCATCGCCCTGGATGTTTTAAATAACAATATTGAATCACTATTTTCACCCATTGACGGTTTATACAGTTCAATATGGACCTATGATGCCGAATCAGAATTGTGGCTAAGATATTTTCCCGGTCATTCTGATAATAACCTTTTGTTTATCGAAGCCGGAAAAAGTTATTGGATAAATATGAAATCTTCGGAAGCAGTAAATATCAAGATAATTGGCAGGGAATTGGAAAGCGTAACAATATTCCTTTGGCAAAGGTGGAACATGCTGGGCTACACGTCTACAAAAGAAAAAAATATACAAGGAACTATTGATGAACTGGATTTTGATTTTATCTATGCTTATGATGGTAAGCAAAAATCCTGGTTGAATTATACAGAAGGCGCGCCGGAATATCTTAATTCTCTCAAAACCTTTAAGCCCGGAGAAGGTTATATGATAAACTTACGTTCAATCAATGGTTCTATTTCTGATTATTAAATAACAAGGCAGGATTATTCCAAATTTTCTATCTCCAATTCCAAAGCCGTTACAGATGCTGCAGGAAACTGCCAGATTGAGCCATCAGTCATATTATGTTGAACTGGTGAAAATAAATCAGGTCTTGTTTCATCTATTTCATCCGTTGGATCAGCCGTAATTTCAAAAACCTGTCCCGAATTAATCTTAGTTCCTTTTATCTGAATATCAGCAGCGATTGCCATTTTCATTTTGGTGTTAATTACGTGCAAATAGATTTTATCGTCAGAACGACTTGCAGTAATATCAAGCCCATCAGGTATGGATAAAACGTCCAAAGCCTTTCGTCCTGTGTGATGTCTAAAAAGTGACATAACCCGGGCTACAGGCATCATGTATGATTTGCCGCCAGGGGTGGGAATCATAATGGCATTTACCATCCATCGGTTTCCACAAAAATCCGCCAGCGTAGCTATTTTAATTATATCTCCATTTCTTGCATGAACGTTAAGCACTCTAGCATTTGCCACCCCTGCACCCCATGATGAAAGCACTTCACAGCGATTACGTCCCGGTAGTGCAAAGTGCCCTTCAGTTATGGCCAGTTTTATATTGTAGTCTTTTACTTCATCCCGAATCTGGTGTATCCTGGTTTCACTGGACTTATAAGCATTCATAAGGTGTTCCCATGTCAATTCCGGATCTTCTCTGTAATCAACGCTTTTCAAGGGCGAATTATCCATTCCTGAATTGAAATGGTGATGAAAAGCAATATATTCCAGTTCTTCACCGGCAATTTCTGCAACTTTCCTGGCCCATCCACTGTCACCCCAGCCGATTAAAGCTATATCAGGATCAGCCTTGTGCATTTCCCGGGCAAATTCTCGGGTCAACTTTGCCGATGTTTCACAATCAAAAGCATCTCTGGCATAGGAAGTTTCATTTCCTATCTGCCATGTTTTAACGCCAAAGGGTTCTTTTGAGCCGTTTTGTATCCTCTCTTTGTTTGATGGATTATTGCAATAGTCAATCCATTCTGCGGCTTCTTCTGAATCTGCGGAGCGGTTACCTCCAACAACTGGTTTAGCCCAATACTTTCTTCCATCGGATCGGAAATTAACTGTTATAAGTGGATCAGCATTTACTTGACGGCAAAAGTCCATAAACTCATGAGTACCTATCTGGTTTGTTTCTATCCCTCCCCAGCAGAGGTTATACATGGGTATACGTTTATCTCTTGGCCCAACACCTTCTCGCCATCGATAATATGAAGCAAGACAACCTCCCGGCCACCTTATAATGGTTGGCGCAAGTTCCCTTGTCACTTCAATTAAATCTTCCCTCCAGCAGTTCCTCATAAAATCCCATCCTGCTTCTACTGATGAATCTGTAGTTCCCAGGGGTTCCATGAATTGCATATAGAGATAAGGTGAAAGGTCAAATTTTGGTTCCGGATCAACAACAAGTGCAAATTTCTTATTTCTAAGTCTATTATCCAATTGTTTTCTCCTATCGCCCTGCTTTCGCAGGAGCTTCATAGTTAAACTTTAAGTCATCAAAACCAATCTCATGAAACCCGATATCCGTTATTAACTTAAGGCCATGGGAAAGAAGGAGCAGGAATACCCGCCGCCCAACTTACTATAGTCCACAAAACAGCTATACCAAATTCACCAAAAACCATACCAAGAAAAAACGGTCTGAATTTCTGATACTGTTTTAAACCTCCATAACGCATCAATGGATACTTTATACCCCAGGCCACAAACACCGGAAACCAGAACACGATCATAGTCCATGAAGCCGAGAGGGCGTATCCAAGAGGATGAAAAGGCCACCACCAGAAAAGGGTTCTCATTACTACCAAACCAATTGTAATAACTATACCAAGTGTAAAGAAACCAAACATTGACCAATCAACAAACTGACCACCTGATCTTTCCACAGCAGCAGCGTTATCAAGAAATCCCCACAGCGGATTCCCCCAATAAGCGTAAGAATACATATTGAGTGCCCCTCGATTGTATGGAAGCCAAAGGTGTATTACCCCTGCGCTGATCAACGCAACTAATATTCCGGTAGTGAGTATTAACAGCAAAGACCGGCGTTTCATATTTACACCATCGGTTATCTTCAGACTATCCAGAAAACCGGTGAGTATAAGTCCACGTTGATCCCTCGTAAACACCGCGTCAAACATGGATAAAACCGTGAGGGTAGAACCTCCCAGAGTAACCTTAGGTAAAACCATGGAATACAAATCTACAGGCCTGAACGATGTTTCAGTCATCAATAAACCACCTTCGGCAGTGCTTCTGGCCATAACAATGGCAACAAAAAACATGTATATCAGCACTTCAAAAGCCGCAAACCACAAAGTTATACCAGCCATGTAACACCATGCTATTGTCAATACAAAGCTTATAATTAAACCCCAGAAGGCCATACTGTAGGGCATAAGCTCATTTGAATCATCAAGTTTTTCGCGCCGGAATACACTTCCAAAAACCTTTTTTAGATAAGGTAAACTCACATAGAGCAAGTAAAATACCAGCACCATATAGGCCCCGGCAATCTGGTACCCAATAAAAGAATGAGTTGGATATAGCGGCATGGTGGATATACGCATACTGAATATAGCAGCTATAACATCCTGGACTCTGGTCAGCCAGAAGAAAATCCACAGACTAAAAAGCAACTGTGTAGGCAGCAAGTAAAAGAAACCAACAGCAGCGAAAGAGAAATATAAAGGTGTATAGGCTATGCTGTTAAAAGGTTTTTCGGTAAAATAGCGGTTAAGAGTTGTACTTAAGGATACACCTGGAACAGCAGGTATTATACCATGTATACCATTCAGGGTAAATATTATCGCTGGTATAGCAAATCCTATCCACGTAAGTCTGTTTCTGAAAAGACCGTCGGGATTTGTTCCGTTTACAAATTCCAAGGGAAGCTGAGCAAATGGAAAAGAAAGTTTTTCGTTGTCCACCCATTGCCTGCGAAGCAGAGAAGCCAGACACATAAAGCCAAAAAACACAATAATCACCAGACCACCCCATACAAAAAGCGGCACAGCCCATTTATCCCAGGGGATGCTTTGCCATTCCTCCATCTTTTCATAAAAACCCATCGAAACCTTTTGCATTTCACCTTTGCCAGGATCAAAAGGCACTAACCAGGGTTTGATATGGGGGAAGAAAATTTCCGACCAAGCATTGGCTTCATTGGCGTAGTAGTTTACAGCAATCAAAGCAGGAATAAGCTTCTCCATAAGCCCACGAGATGAGATCATGGATGCCACCAGCATCATACAATATATAGTCATCATTTCCTGATGAGAAAACTGGAACCGCTTCAGAAACTTCTGCAATAATCCATTACCCAAAACCAAGAAAAAGAATATACCAATAACTACAGGCGGAAACTGAAGAAATCCGATCTGAATATACCTGATAACAAGTTCGGCATATGAGACAACAAAACATACAGCAACAACAAATATTATACCCAGAAAAATGGCTCTGAAAGACGTACCTGATCTATTACTATCACGACGCAAATTACTTTCCCCTGTAAATATGTGAGTATCAGAAATTCTTGCTTTTTACTGACAACAGATTAGCACCTCTAAACCCTTATTGTCAACGATTTTTCATTAAATTTGTAAAATGTTTCTAATTGTTGACATAAATTTACCTATAGATTATACTATGCAAGAGAGGGCTATGAAACAATAATGTTATGCTTCAGATTTTAATAAAGAATGAATCAAATACTTCCAGGAGGAAAGTATGAAAAAATTATCTATTGTACTAACTTTATTTACCTTAATAATTCTGGGAATTAGTATACCAGCATACAGCGAACTAATCCTCTATTATTCATTTAACGAGGGCGTTGGCTCTATTGTAAAAGATATATCTGGAAATGGTTTTGATGGAGAAATCAATGGTAATTTACAATGGGTTAATGGTGGACTTCGCTTTAATGCCGTAAAAGGTGAATATATCCAGCTAAATAAGTTACTCCCCATTGGAACAGGCAGCAGTACTGTAGCCCTTTGGGTAAAAGTTCCGTCAAATGCTAAAGGAAGGGTTGGTATAATACTGGGAAATTACAACGATAGTCCTAACTCAAACTGGGAAATTTACTCTAACGGCAAAATGCGTTTATGGTGGGCTGGAGGTAAAAAGGATATACGCGGAAACACAGACTTAAGAGATGATAAATGGCACCATATAGCCTTTGTAAGAAACGTATCCTATCCCGGATTTTTTATGTATGTGGATGGTAAACTGGATAAAGACTATACCACTACTGCATCTAGTGATATAGTCTTTGACGACCTTCACCGTATTGGTGGTGATAACAGATCAAGTTCTCCAATGCTTGAAGCCACTGTTGACGAATTCAGAATATATAACAATGCCTTAAGCCAGAATGAAATTATCAATCTTATGAATTCCTTTAAACCCAGTGATGACGGTCCTTCTGATCCAGATCCCGATCCAGATCCTGATCCAGATCCCGATCCAGACCCTGATCCCGATCCTGATTCTGGTCCTGGTAGTGACTATTCACTAATGGGAACAGACCCTAATGATTTACAGCAGGCAAATATAAATCAGGTTTATGTTGGTTCTAATACAGATGAAATAAAGATTAAAATTACTTCCTATGGTAATTGGCCCAATGAGCTGGAGATATATGTTGACATAGATATTGACCAGAACCCAAACACCGGAGATCCTGACCTGGGTATTGAATATTACGTGGAATTTTATCTGCTAGATGGTGATATTTATGCTTATTTACTTACCTACAGCCCATCGGATTCCGGCTATGTAATGACTGATGCCACAGTGCATAACATAGTTTTTAATCCTAACAGTTCAAACCTTGAATTCACAATTCGTAAGACTGATATAGGCAATCCGGATACTTTTGACTTCGTTGTGTGGACATATCATACAGATGATTCCTTTGATTATGCCCCTGATACTGGTTATTACACCTATACTCCCGGCAGTGAACCTGATCCCGATCCAGATGTGGAAGATGCTAAGATCACAGCATCACCTTCCAGCGTAAAAACCGGAGCGAATATTACTGTATCCTACACCGGCGCACCGGGATCATCTATAGACTGGATAGGTATATATTCTGTCAACGCAAATGACCGGGGATGGATATCATGGCAATACCTGGAGGGAAATAAAAGCGGAAGCCTTAATTTTAAAGCCCCCAGCACCCCTGGACAATATAATTTCCGCATGTTCCCTAATGACGATTATGATCCCCTTCTTGCCACAAGCAACACTGTCACAGTATCTACGGATGATCCGGGAGCCGATCCGGGAACTTCCAGAAAATTTGTCATTCCAACCATCAGCGCAGCACCAGGAGATTCTGCAGTTTTACCGGTGAACGTTGAAAATGGTTCAGACATCGCCGGTGCGGATTTAGAAATATCTTATGACAACAGCAAGCTAACTATAACGGAAGCTCGTTCCACAACTTTATCCAGTGGTATGAGCCTTGTCTCAAACACCAATACACCAGGAAAAATTATCCTTCGTCTGGCTGGAACAAGTGCTATTTCTGCCAGTAGTGGAGCGTTGGTAGAGATGGTGTTTGCTGTAAATTCCAATACCTCCGAGGGTGCAGAAGCCTATGTAAACATCCAGACTGCAGAAGCTTTTAATGCCCAGGGATTGAGTATTTCTGTAAATACAGAAAATGGCAAGGTGGAGATAGCCAATTCCTGCGTGAAAGGAGATGTAAGCGGCGACGGCTCTGTTAAATCCAACGATGCTATATTGACCTTGCGCATTTCTGCCGAATTGATTAATCCCACACCACAGCAGTTATGCGCTGCCGATATGAACGATGACGGTAAAGTCAGGTCTAATGATGCGATATTAATACTGCGAAAATCCGCCGGTCTCGAAGCTCCGGTCAGGGAGATTAAATCACCGATAGTAAGGTCTACAGGTATACATCTCAAACACGCTTACGGAGTATCAGGTCAAAACATAAATGTTCCTCTAATGGTGGATAATCCTGAATCCATAGCAGGCGGTGACATAAATATAAATTATGATAACTCTGTACTCCAGGTTTTGGGAGTAACATCCGAAAACAGGGGAACTTTTGCCGTTAATGTTACCAAATCAGATCTAATCAAGCTTTCTTTTGCGTCAATGGATACTCTAGAAAGTAGTATTATGGCAAGTATCCAGTTCCGGATACTTAAGGATAATGTATCACCAATTATAATAAGTGGTGCGGAACTTTATAGAAAAGACGCTGTTCCTTTAAGAGTTGTGAAAGAAGATGGATTGTTTAAATCCTGGGCAATACCAGCGGAGAAAAATGTATTGATGCAAAACTATCCAAATCCCTTCAACCCGGAAACATGGATACCTTACCAACTGGCTGAAGATAACAACATAGAAATTTGGATACATTCCACAAACGGCGGTCTGATAAGGAAGATCGATTTAGGACGCAAAAAGGCTGGTGTCTACTTAAGCCAAGACAGGGCCTTTTACTGGGATGGTAAAAACCAATCCGGTGAATCCGTATCAAGCGGAATTTACTTCTATACAATTCATACGGATAAATTTACAGAAACAAGAAAAATGACAATTTTGCGATAGCATATTATGTAAACTCCAATAGTAATCCAGACCGTCATTAAAAATGACGGTCTGGATTATACCATTTTAACTATAAAAACAGGAGTTTAACATGCCAGAAGAAGTAATGACAATAGCCCTGGTATCAATAGTAACAGGTGGAATTGTTATCATATCAGTTTTTGCAGCCCTGGGAAAGGCCATAGGTAACAGGGGCGCTAATCGAAAACAGCTTGAGAAAATACACCAGGATATTGCCGAGATGAAGCAATCTATCGAAGAAATAAAGGAACAGATTGCGGATGTTATTATAAAATTTGGTTAGATACAAAACAGGAGACAAAGAAATGGATAAAATATACAAAGTATGTCTTATCGGCTGCGGCAGAATGGGCGCAACTATAGACGACGAAGTGAAAGACCGGCCTCATAGCCAACGGTGGATGCCTTATTCCCATGCCGCCGGTTATGTGGCTGTGGAGAGAACTGAGATGGTAGCCGTTTCTGACGTTATGGAGAATAAGGTTGAAGCCATACAGAAAAGATATGATGTTCCCGCTGGTTATACTGATTATAAAGAAATGATAGAAAAAGAAAAACCGGAGATCGTCAGCATAGCAACCCGACCAGGCCCTCATGCAGAAATGGTGGCTTTTTGCGCTGAAAATGGCGTAAAGGGTATATACTGCGAAAAACCCCTCTGCTGTTCCATGAAAGAAGCCGATATTATAGTAGAATCCTGTGAAAAATATAACGTCAAGTTTAACTACGGAACCCAGCGTCGGTATGTTGAGCTTTATCATACTGTCAGGAAGCTAATAGAAGCCGATGAGATCGGGAATGCCCTTTGCGTCATAGCAAAATGCGGTTCAGGGGCCGCCCAGTGGTCTCATACCCATACTGCAGACATGGTAATGCAACTGGCGGGAGACCCGGAAGTCAGCTATGTCCAGGGAACGGTAAACGCAAAAGAAAAAGATTGGGATGGTGATTATCTGTATGCTGATCCGGGTATAATCTGCGGTCATGTGGGCTTTGCCAACGGAGTTGAAGGATATATTGTGGCTGGAGGAGCTTATGAATTCGAGGTGATCGGTTCTAAAGGTAGAATTCATACCCTTAATAACGGTCTGGGAGCCAGGTTATGGAAAGCCCAGGGACAATGGAATATAAAGGAAGAAGCACCTTTCCCGGATGTAAAGATAGAAAGCGGAACGGTGAAATGCATTGAAAATCTGGTCGAAGCTATTGACAACGACAACGAAACTATGGGAAACGTCCATCTGGCCCGACGGAGTCAGGAGATTATACTGGGTATAGTCGCATCCCATAAATACGGCGGCAAACGCCTGTTACTACCTATGGAGAACAGAAACATATATGTAGGCAAAAAGGATTGGTAGTATTGTAGGTTAGGGTTGAAAAATATGTCAAAAATTCCAAAGGCGGGATAAAGGAATCAAGAGGATTTTTTTTCTTCGTCATCATATAATTCAGAATAGAATTCGTTTTTACAATCAGGACATATACTATACGTAAATTCGGCCTCAGTATGTTTCCGGAGATATACATCAATCTGGTTCCAGTTACCCTCTTCGTCCCGGATTTTTTTGCATCCTGCACAAATAGGTAAAAAGCCTCCCAGTATCTTGGCCAGGGCGTTATCCAACTGGGCTTTGAGTTCTTCTCGACTTTTAGCAAGCTGACGATTTTTCTTTTCCAGTTCTTTACCTATGTTCCATTTTTCCACAAGGGCGATAGTCATCTGCTGAATTTCTTCCCGGGCGAAAGGTTTTCTTACATAAAGCAATTTGTGAAGCAGCTTTATATTTGAAACTATTTCAGACAGAGGCCTGCTGGTGTAAGCCGTCATAATTACAATTTCAATGTCATTATCAATCTCTCTGATGTGCCGGGTTGTCTCCACACCGTCCCACCCTGGAGGCATCCTTACGTCCATATAAGCTACTGCTATAGGCTTCTGGTCTTTGACGGCTTTCTTTACTATTTCAAAAGCTTCTCTGCCGCTCCGGGCGTGAATAATTTCAAAATCCGGAAGAAACTTATCCTCTACTTCCGATTCAAAAACACTTGCCAGTTCATCCGCCTTGGATTTATTTGACCCCGGGTTCAGCATCTCCTCAAAGTCCTGGTGTATCTCCTCCTGATCATCTACAACCAGAACACGGTTATTCCTGCCTTCTCTGTATTCCATAACGATATTCCCTCTGTTTTCCAGTGATCTACTCCCCAAATATATTCAAAATATATACCCGTTTTATATATCGGTGTAATAATAATAAAACTTTATTTCATATTTAAATATTCCACACGGCCTTGACAACAATACATTTGTATTGTATAATTTATTTAGAACATTTAAGGGGGTGGCACTATGAAAAGCCTGACTGAGAAACAAGATAGAGTTTTACAATTTATTATTAATTTTGTTCGTGATAACTCTGTACCTCCTACCGTTAGGGAGATTATGAGGGGTTTAGGTTTTTCCTCACCCCGACCGGTCCAGGATCACCTTAAAATCTTACAGAGAAAAGGTTATCTTACCATTAAAAACAAGGTTTCCAGAGGTATAGAATTGTCCCCGCATCTTATCGAAATACCGGTTTTGGGGCGTGTCGGCGCAGGCAAAGTCATTGCTGAGCAGGATATAGAAGGTTATATAGATGTAGGTAAAATTCTTACTACAAGCAAAGACCTCTTTGGCCTCAGAGTCAAAGGCAGCAGCATGGCCGGGGCGGGTATACACGATCAGGATATAGTGGTAGTTTGTAGACAACCGTTTGCCGATCCAGGAGATCTAGTAGTGGTAGTCAGAAACGGTGAAGCTTTCATCAGGTGGCTTCGAAAAAATGATAATGGCTTATACCTTCAAGCCAATGCTCTGGAAGGGGAATATCCAAACGAAGAACTTACTGATGATCTAAACATGATGGGTAAAGTTGTATTTATGCTTAGAAATTATTCTTACCAACTGGTAAATCCCTCCCGGATAGGATAATTTACTTGATTCTTCCTGATTTAATTTGGTAATAAAGAAAAATCACAAATTATACAGGAAGAATCTACTTTGCTATAATTCCTGCGAAAGCAGGAAAGATTGGCTCTTTGGAGTTAAATGTGGTAAATCAGCAGAAGCAATCCCAAGCATTAATACAGAAATTTTCCATACTTAAACCGCAAGACCCAAAACCTGTATATCAACTGGAGGAAGGGCGGCATACTACAAACAGGAAGGGATAATTTTTATGTATGTATTGGTAAAAGAACCCATTTCCGTTGTGGCTATCTTTTCTTCTGGAAAAATTATACCACGCTTCTTTATATGGAAAAAACGCAAATACTCCATAGAAGAAGTGACATACCTTTGGCGGACAAAGATAGGCTCGGTGCCAATAATTCATTTTTCTGTTACAACCGAAAAGACTTTTTATGAAATTTCATACAACCTGAAGTCTTTTAACTGGCAATTGGAAAAGCTTTATGTGGCATAGTTCAAGGGCTATACTTCATCTTGACATGGACGCGTACTTCGCTTCGGTGGAACAGGTCTCCAACCCGTTTATCCGGGGTAAACCTGTTATAATAACCGGCGTGGGCGAGAGAACTATTGTCGTTACCGCCAGCTACAATGCCCGGAAGTATGGTATCAAAACAGGCATGACCGTCTATCAGGCAAAGCGGTTGTGTCCGGGGGTAATAAGAGTTCCGGACAATCTGGAAAAATATGTATATACAACCCTGAAAATACGTGAAATACTTATCGGTTTTACGGACAGGGTTAAAATGTATTCTATAGATAAATTCTTTATGGACCTGACCCGGAAGATAAAAAAATATAATACACCTGAGGACATGCTGAAGGAAATAAAACTCAGGATAAAGAGGGAAACAAAGCTCAAATGTTCATGTGGTCTTGCACCCAACAAACTTCTGGCAAAATTGGGATCAAATATGGAAAAGCCCGACGGCCTAGTAATTATATATCCGGAGAAAGTAATGGATATACTAAAGAAACTGCCTGTTGATAAACTTCACGGCATCGGCAAAAGCACAGGTATCAGGCTGAGACAGATGGGAATAGCCAAAGCCAGTGACCTGGGCAATGCTCCGCCGGATTTACTGAAATCCCATTTCGGTTTCAGTGGCCATATACTCAGGCTTATGGGAAACGGAATTGATAATTCTAAAGTTCCCTGTTACTGGGAACATAGAAAAGAAAAGTCCATAGGCCATTATCACACCTTGCCCTTTGATACTCTGGACATGGACTTGATAAAGGCCTGCATCCTAATGCTGTGCCTTAGAGTTACCACCCGAATGAGAGACAAAAAAAGATCGGCAAAAACAGTTGCCCTAACCGTGAGATACAGCGATTTCACCACCTTTTCCCGGCGTAAAACTGTGGGCTATTTCATGGAAACTATGCAGGGAATATACAATATATGCCTGAAAATACTGGAAAGCATAGGAGAGTTAACAAAGCCGGTAAGGCTTCTGGGCGTAACCCTCTCAGGCCTGGCCGAAGGCGGGAGACAGCTTTACCTGCTGGATGATCTTGAAAAAGAAAGCCGACTGAACAAGGCTATAAGCGAAATTAACGATAAATTCGGCGATTTTACCATAAAGCCGGCGAGTATTTTAATTATGAGTGCTGATAAGCGTTTTAAAAACAATTAAGAAGGATATCAAAGGAGTCAAATATGTCATGTATAACATTTATTACCGGTGGGGCTAGAAGCGGCAAGAGCAACCTCGCGCTAAAATTGGCTGGAGAACGAGGGAATAAAATTGCATTTATTGCCACTGCCACAGCAAAAGACGAGGAGATGAAAAAACGGATTGAAATTCACAAAGATAATCGTCCTCTGGATTGGTCAACTATAGAAGAACCCCTGGATATTGCTTCTGCTATAAGATCAGTCCTGGATCATGATCTAATAATTATTGATTGCATAACCTTACTGGTGACAAACCTTATGTTTTCAGATGAATCAGCTGATGAAAATACAGTTGTTAAGGGTATCAAGGAAATGATTAGTGCCATCCGGGAATTTAACGGTGCAGTGATAATCGTATCAAATGAGGTAGGTATGGGTATTGTACCGGATAATAAGCTTTCCCGGGATTTTCGGGATTATGCGGGTCGGGCTAATCAAATGATCGTAGAAGCGGCTGATGAATTCTATGTGTGCTTTTCGGGTATGCCTTTGAGGTTGAAATAGTGGGCACGCCGACGCGTGCCCGGTTTGAATAGCTCTAGCGGGTATCTTTAATATTTCCCCATTTGGTCGCAAGTTTATCTTTTGATTCCACAGGGGCGTTACTTTCAATAAATGTTGCTGCATGATACAGCATGTTTGTCATAATAGGTCTGTTAATTTCCGCCTGTGCGCCGTCCTCGTTTTGAATTCCCGTATAGCAACAAAGCAATTTTTTATAATTAATTCCATAAGAATAGAGGCTGGTTTCTCCTGAATATTCTTTGTATTATTATAACACCTATACTACTAAGCCTTAGCTAAGACGCCATTAAGAATAAGCAAAATTATTTAGTTCTTAAGTGTTAAGTTTGTTAAAAATGAAATGCTGAAGGATAACCACACTGAACCCGGAAGAGCCAACTTTATTTGTTACTCCATTCTTTGCAATAACAGAGGGATGTAAAATTATGCTTGGCCTAAATAACGTCTATCTGCAATTTTATCAATTCCTCATCATCGCTTTCTTGTTTTCCTCTGAGTGTGGTTATAAGTTTTACTACCTGTTGATATTTTTCCAGAAGCCTATTTGGAGATCAGATTACGGCTCATTCATAAATACTTCTCATCTGCCATGCGTCCAGGGATACAAGTTCTGCATCCTGACCCTGAGAACGCAAAGAAACACCAAGGCTGTCATTTCTGCCTGGATAGACGCGTAGAGCTACACATTGTTTATCATTTACAAAAACTTCCACAACACTTTTATCAATAAATATTCGCAGTTTCAGGTTTTCATCCTGATCAATAAATACTGGAGCTGTTTCAGGTGCGCGGGAGACTACATCCGGCAATATGGATGAATACGACGAATCAATGGAAATTAAACTGGCCGGAGCACCATTTCGGTAGTTTCTATTTCTGAAGCCGCGATTTTTATAGAACATTATCCGGGTTGTTTCCTCTTTACCCGTTGAACGCAGGACGTTTATCTCCACCATTGGAGCATTTTTTGGATTAATTTCAGCTACGATTTCCATGGCGTTTCCGCTTATTTTATCCAGAACTATCTCTTGATTTGCCGATAGTGTCATGTTATCTATATGCCTATGACCATATCTTAATGATTCAAAATCGCCAACAGGGTTCATACTAATTTTGTCTTTAGCTTCCAGAGTTAATCGTCGGGGTAATGTCATGATCTGATTCCAGCCTTTTGTTGGCTTTGACGGATTCATGTTGAAAATAACGATGATCCCACCTTTTCCGTCAGGTGTTGCCGATGGGGCATGAACCCCAGCTGGAGCTGCTGGGCCAAAATTGAATTTGCCGTGATGAGTAACTACAAGCTTATCCTGCTGTTTATCATAATCACCCAGAAAATATTGACCACCGCTCATGTGGCTGAAATGCAGTAGCATATACTGATCACCAATAGGCCAGAAATATGGACATGCACCATCATCACCTACTAATGAAAACATATCATCCTCCAGGAAAGGATGAAGATATTCCCAATGGATCAGGTCTTCAGATCGCAGTAGAAAATTGGCCCTCATATGCTTCCCACCAGGTCCGTTGGGCAAGGTACCACCTGATAAGGAATAATAAACACCGTCTTTTTTCCAAATACAAGGATCAAAGACCCGATATGGGGGTTTGCTTCCATCGGGATTTACCATCGGTATAACCGGCTTTCCCGTTACCTTTTCCCAGTTTAAAAGTAGCGGATCGCTGGATATAGCAACCATATTTCCGGCTTCAGTGCCATGATACATGGCAATTACCCGTTTTTCTTCAACAAGGGCTGCACCAGAGAAACAACATCTTTCAGGATTTGGATAAATTGCATAGGGTAAATCGCGCCAGTGTATCAGATCGTCACTTATGGCATGTCCCCAATGTTGACGAGGATCTTCTGGGGGATAGGCCTGATAGAACAGATGCCAGTTTTCTTTCCAGAAACAAAGACCGTTGGGATCATTTAATATATTTTCTGGATTGACGTAATGATAAACAGGACGGTAAGGATCACCAGCCATTTTCTTGCGTGATTCTATAAGTCTTAGCATAAGAGGATTTGTCTTGAGCTGTTCTTCCTGCTTTTCCAATGTATCGGCAAATTTATATTTTGGAACTTTAGAGGTGTAATCTTGCATATTATATTCCCCTTTTATGGTTTCAAGGCTTTATTTGTCGTTCCAGCTTTCGCAGTAATAACATGATTAGAAGTTTTCAGATTATCTTGCATAAACCTGAAAATAAATTTAAATATTCTTATAGCTATAATAACTACAGTAGCAATCAATATCAAGGGAAATATGAAAGATATTATATGGTGGGTAATAAAAAAAGCCCGTCAAAGACGGGCTTTTAAAGATCCTCGGCAACGACCTACTCTCCCACGAAGTTACCCTCGAAGTACCATAAGCGCTGGAAGGCTTAACTGCCGTGTTCGGAATGGGTACGGGTGTTTCCCTTCCGCTGTAGTCACCGAAGAATATTTAATTAAGAATTGACAATTGCATATAAAACGAGAAATCGTATAGTTATTACTGCTAAAGTGATCAAGCCCTCGGACAATTAGTACCGGTTAGCTGAACAGCTTATACTGCTTACACTTCCGGCCTATCAACCTCCTGGTCTTGAAGGGTCCTTAACAAATGTGGGATATCTAATCTTGAGGGAGGCTTCGCGCTTATATGCTTTCAGCGCTTATCCTTTCCAGATATAACTACCCAGCGATGCCATTGGCATGACAACTGGTACATCAGAGATCTGTCCACCCCGGTCTTCTCATACTAGGGGCAGCTCCTCTCAAATATCCTACGCCCACGGCAGATAGGGACCGAACTGTCTTGCGACGTTCTAAACCCAGCTCGGGTGCCTCTTTAATTGGCGAACAGCCAAACCCTTGGGACCTGCTTCAGCCCCGGGATGAGACCAGCCGACATCGAGGTGCCAAACAACCCCGTCGCTATGGACGCTTGGGGGTTATTAGCCTGTTATCCCCGGAGTACCTTTTATCCGATAAGTCATGGCCTTTCCATACAGAAACCACAAGATCACTAAGCCCTGCTTTCGCATCTGTTCGACCTGTTTGTCTCACAGTTAAGCTCCCTTGTGCCTTTACACTCGACGCGCGATTTCCAACTGCGCTGAGGGAACCTTAGGGCGCCTCCGTTACATTTTAGG
>WJIO01000224.1 GCA_014730235.1 Candidatus Poribacteria bacterium | reverse complement strand
GCACACCATTGCTTATAATTCGACCATGAACTAACTATATAAAAAATGGAGATTTATATGTCATTTCTGGAAGTTATTCTCCTTTTGGTCATAGCATCAATATGTGGCTCAATAGGTCGTGCCATCGTAGGATACTCTCATGGAGGATGTTTGGTATCTATAGCCTTAGGTTTTATAGGGGCACTTTTAGGCAGTTGGATAGCACGCGGCCTAGATCTGCCCTTGGTATTCACCGTAACAATTGGGAATCAACCTTTTCCCATTCTCTGGTCAATAATCGGCTCAGCATTATTTGTTGCCGTTATAAGTTTAATATCCGGCAGGCGATAACACCTGCTGGATAATAAAGCAGGAGGTAGATAGCATTGCGGAAAGAACGCAGCAGAAGTCTTGATTCATTTCTTATCTCCGCTGCTATACACGTAGCATTAGTCATATTTTTCGCATCATACATAGTTGTAAGTGAGCCACCTCAGGAATCTATAGGTGTTACCTGGGTGGAAGTTCCATCACCAGAAATTAAAATTGAAAAACCATTAATCAAAGAACCACTTGTAAAAAGAAAAGCAACAGACCGGGATACAGGACCAAAATCCAAGCAAACGAGGGATTTACAATCATCAGATATTGCTCAAGTTGTAAAACCAGCACCAAATATTGTAAGAAAAAGTGTCGAGTTAAATCCGGATGCGGTTACAAGCAAAATACTACCATCGGTAACAACATCAGCAGAAATACCAAACTCCGATGATATGGCTTTTGCAGGCCCTGTAACCACAGCAAAAGGAGCACAAGTAGGTAGAGGAGCAGTAACAGGAGTAACCAGGGCAGGAGGCAAAGGCAAAAGCCGGGGATTATCCATAATAAATCCAAGCATGGCAGCTGATGCCGGTGTGGCTCTGGAAAACCTGAAGTCCCCAACATCATTACCAAAAGACGAAATCGGCGGAGTTCTTATAGGTCAAGGTAGCGATATTTCCGGACATATAAGACTTATAAGAGTTAAACACGGTCTGTCCGATTGGTGGCAAGATCCCACAGCCCTCACAGGTCTGGTAGACTGGCTAAACAAGAACACAAGGATCAAAGCTGACATGAAAGTAGCTGGAGGAGTATTATCCCTGGATGACCCAAAAATTCTGGATGCACCAGTAATTATCATGACCGGTCACGACAGGAGTGAAACGAAATCCAGAAACCTCATGCGTCCAGAAAGAAACGGTGGCGAACTGGATAAGGCCTTAACACAAGAAGAAAAAGCAGGTCTTCGGGAATACCTGGTTGACAGAGGTGGTATGTTGTTTTTTGATGACTGCGGTTTCCACGGATTATTTGCCGACGAAGTAAAATCTATCCTGAGAGAGGTATTACCTGAATATAACATAGAAAGAATACCCAGAACCCATGAATTATTTAATTGTTATTATAACCTTCCTGGCCCACCAAGGGGAAGTGAGATGTTCTGGGGTTCAGAAAACGAAGGTAAAGGCGCTATATTCCCCTATCTACAGGGTATAACAATAGGCAGACGACTGGCTGTAGTATTCAGCCGAAAAGATTATTTATGCGCCATAGAAACAGTGGAAATTCCAAGTCATACACAGCTACGTTACAGATACTCCCCGGATGTATACAAATTTATGACTAATTTATTGGTATACGCAATGAAACGCGGAGGTATTACCGACCGTTCAGATTATAACTAATAGCCATTAATGGGCGTGGGATATAATATCCCACGCCCATTAATATTTAAGGAGGGGTGAAATGAAGATACTATCAATAATGCTGGTATTTTTAATCTTTATCACAATATCATGTGCAGAAAACAAAAAACAAAAAAGTGAGATTCAAAAAGAATCAAGAACCACAGAAAAATCCCCAACAGAATTAACACAATATACAGAAGAACGAGAATTAATGGTAAAAAACCAGATAATAAGACGTGGCGTGGAAGATAAACTGGTATTGGAAGCGATGAAAAAAGTTCCCCGTCATAAATTTGTGCTGGACAAATATGAATCCCAAGCTTACGAAGACACAGCATTACCTATAGACGAAAACCAGACTATTTCACAACCTTACATTGTAGCACTAATGACAGAATTGATTAATTTAAAGGGCGGTGAAAAAGTACTGGAAATCGGAACAGGCTCAGGATACCAGGCAGCAGTTCTGGCTGAAATTGCAGAGGAAGTATATACTATTGAAATAATAGACGCACTGGCAAAAAAGGCAGAAAAGCTTTTGATGGAAATGGGATACGAGAACATAAAAGTCAAATCGGGAGACGGATACAAAGGCTGGCCCGAATATGCACCATTTGACGCGGTAATAGTAACGGCAGCACCAGACCACGTCCCACAACCATTGGTAGATCAACTAAAAGAAGGCGGCAGGCTGGTAATACCTGTAGGGGAAAGGTTTCAAGAGCTTAAGCTGTTAGTAAAAACAAAAGAAGGCATCAAGGAGGAAAATGTCCTCCCGGTGCGCTTTGTGCCAATGACCGGAGAAGCGCAGGAAAAAGGTAAATAGCAAATGTTTCACGTGAAACAATAATATAATAAAAGCAGGAGGGGTACGCTTATGCGTGCCCATTTTTATTATCTTCATCTGGAGACTAAAAATGGAAAATAAAAAAGACATCCAAATCATTAGAGAATTGGCCAAACAATATCGCGACATAGCAAATAAAGATATTCAGGACAAAAGAAGAGATTTATGGCGAAGACACAACAGTCTGGAAAAAACTCGTCCACTAATATATGTCCGTTGGTTGGCAGCATGGAACGAGGCAAAGGAATCAAAATTAGAATGCGAAGACAATTTTTATCGCGGTCATGAAAGATTTCTGCGCCAGATGATATTTCAGGACACATTGGAAGATGACTATATTATTGAACCCTGGATAACCCAACGAGCCAGTGTGATCGGCACACCTAAAGGGGCCTGGGGTGTACCGATAGGACGAATTCCCAGTACTGAACCGGGTGGAGCGTGGAAATTTGACCCACCTATAAAAAAACTTGAGGATATAAATAATCTTGTTAAACCTCATCACAAAATAAATGAAGAGGCGACAAATAAAAACGTCCAGAGATTACAGGATGCAGTAGGTGACATTCTGGAAGTAAACGTAAACCGTTCTCCTATATACCAGGTGTGGCACGCAGACATTTCAACGGATCTTGCTTATCTGAGAGGTCTTGAACAAGCTATGTGGGACATGGTAGATAATCCGGAATGGTTGCATAAACTGGTGGGATTTATGAGTGACGGTGTTTTAACCACCCATGATGAAGCAGAAGAAGCCGGAGATTGGCAGTTATGCAACCACCAAAACCAAGCAATGCCCTATGCTAAGGAACTTTCAGACCCAAAGGCAAACAGTGGCCCGGTAAAACGAAATCAACTATGGGGTTATTGGGCAGCTCAGGAAATGGCACAGGTTTCACCGGATATGCACGATGAATTTATACTACAATATCAGATGCCTATGATGCGTAAATTCGGCCTTATCGCTTATGGTTGCTGCGAAGATTTAACCCAGAAGATTGACATGTTAAGACAAATCCCAAATCTCCGCCGTATAGCCGTAGCTCCTTCAGCCGATGTATGGAAATGTGCAGAACAAATAGGTCAGGATTATGTAATATCATACCGACCAAATCCCTCTCAGATGATTTGCTGTGGTTTTGATCCCGGCCTAATCCGCAAAGTTATTAAAGATGCCATGGAAGCCTGTAAAGGTTGTCATGTAGATATTACCCTCAAGGATGTCCAGACAGTGGAGAATAAACCGGAAAATCTACGGGAATGGGTAAAGATTGTTAGAGATGTGTCCGATAATTATGTCTAATAATTTTTTTGACATATTAACGAGGATACCGGCGATAACGTATGGAAGAATGACAGCATTGAAGTCTACATTGATGGCGACAATAGCAAACCCGGTGTCTATGAAGCCGACTGCTCCCAGATGACCCTTGGTCGCTACAACATCGACAGTCCAATAGATGAACCAATTCTCAATGGCTATAAAGGTGCAAATGGCCAGGGAATAGCTGCAAACACCCTGGGAATAAAAGCAGCAGTTGTTAATACCAACTATGGATGGGCAACAGAAATGGCAATCCCCCTGGATATGTTTAATGTTGAAGTAAAAGACCAGGGTGTTATCGGTTTCAATATACAAATGAATGACGACGACGATGGTGGTGATAGAGATCATAAACTAAGCTGGAGTGAAAAGGAACTGGCAGCCGGAGAATTAAGCTACAGTAATCCCAGTGTTTTTGGTGAACTTAAATTTCTTATAGACTATCTATCAGTAAATCCCAATGATTCAACAGTAACCACATGGGGAGCCACCAAATAAATATGGCTCTTTCGGGTTCAGTGTGGTAAAGAAGTTTCAATTATAACCACACTAAACATAAATATAAAACACATGGGTTTAACTAAAAAGTTAAACCCATGTGTTTTATTTATCTTCAACAACAGGCAGAAATGGCTTTTTAACTATTCCATCTTTAAAGCGGAATTCATAGGGTATTAAAGATTTTAACTCCCATTCATCCCCCTCATCTTCACGCCACAATAGAGCCAGCAAATTATTCTCTCTACGTTCTAGTTTCCATTGACTACCATTCTTACTTGTTGAAATATTTTCATATTCCTTATAATCATCTTCATCCCTCAGACTGGCTTTATACTCCTCAAGCGGCACACTTCTCACCTCAGACCAGCTTCTCCCACCATCAGAAGTTGCCAATATAACAAAACCATCAGCAGGTGAAGCACCATCATAAAGCATTTCCAGACGACCAATCTTTTCATCAATAAAACCCATATCCACCGGTTGACCAGAGTAGTGACGTTTTGGTACTTTGGATAACCATTCCCATGTTTTACCACCATCGTCAGTTCCGTAAATCCAGAGATTTCCGGGTCCTTCTACAGTTTCCATAACCAGAGTCCAGCCAGTATTTTTATCCAAAAAGAATAAATCCATAATATCACTACCTGTAACAGTTGTCATTACTTCAGCCCAGGTTTCTCCACCATCACCAGACCTGAGTAATACAGAACGTATTGAGGCACCAGGAACTTTTAAAGCACCCATGAGAAATACCACATCCTCATTTAACCCCCGGGGTTTAACAGAAAGGTAAACACCTAATGCTTCAGCATCCCAACCACGGGCAAACATGGCAATTCCATCGTTTGTAAATGTATTAAACTCAACCTCTGAGATTTGCACATTATTAGCACAACCAACCTGTAATATAAGCAAGCAAACTAAACCAACTAACATCAACTTCATGAAAATTCTCCCGAATGTTTCACGTGAAACATCACAATCATAAATGACGCGGATATAATTATCTATATAATCGTTGAAAATCCGTCCATTCCGCGTCATTCTTTTTCTGTAACTTATCTCAGTAAACTATCTCCTCCCGTTTTATCTCATGAATTTCACCCTTTATTTTAATCCTCTCATCTCCAAAACCATGAAACACCTTTATTTTTGATGACCAGGGGAGAGATGCTCCGTCCATACTTCTTATAGTAAACAGGGCAGGTTGTCTATAAACCACACCATCCCATTCCAGAGCATAAAAGGCCACAAACTCAGGACATTCTATCACAAAGCCATAAGCAGGCAGAACCACCTTTCCATCTATACTTGAGTCATATTCATAAGGTTCATGGCTTTTATTTACGACAACAGTGACATCCCTATCAAACATGGCTTTTGGAACATTTTCAAACACAGTCTTTATAACTTCATGATTATCCTTGAGAAATTGAAAATCTACTATTTTCATCCGGGATGTAATCTCATTTAATGGTGACAACACCTCGTATGTGTTTTTGACATAACGGTCAAATAAGCACATCCCCTGACTCCAGCCATTATGCCCACGACAGAAATAACGCTTATCCGGTTTTCCGGCTTCTGGCATATCCAGTTCGTCAGTAGACATATTCTTCCAGTATAAATGTTGTGGAACATTATGATAGTGCATAGGCCTGCCAATGCTGATATGATGCAAAACGTATTCCGCTGATGATGAGTAATCATATCCGTATTTTCCATACATGGCAATACAATCCCTGTAAGCCATTTCAAACAGAGGCACAACCACCGCGCCAATTTCATCTACGTCCAGATTATGATAATACCTACCACTTACACCTGTAAGTCCTTCAAAAAAGTCAGCGTGAGGTATAGCCCATTCCCGTCCACATTCTGATCCGAAGTTGCCGAATAACTCCCGGGCATAGTCGGATATCGCGCTCTTGTATATCATATCATCCCATAATGACAACGGATGCTTGGGATCAAAACATTCATATAATCCTGCCGCATATGTGGTATCAATAAAATAAGAGTTTGGATTATAAAGCTCTTTTACCTTTGGCAGGTTCTGAGGTCGTTGCGCCAGTCCGACGGCTTCTCTGGAACACGTCAGATAAGCTCTACCGCCAGCCCAAAATCCACCCAGGGCCAGGCTACCATCTTCCCGCTTCATTATCAGATCTTCATCCCACGAGGGTGAATCTGTATATATATCCTGGTAATTATCGTGAAAGCTCAAAGTATAACCCAGCTTCTGCACCCTTCTGGAACACTCGGCCAGATCATCATCGCCGCCGCATTCCGGTGCCGCTGGTAGTATATCCGGGTGTTGATTATCATAACCCCGATGTATCCAGCCTCCCATGATAAATAATACCTTATCCAATTCCAAATCATGCTTAAGGTGCTCAGCCACCTGAGCAGCTTCCTTGAAAGTCCAGTTTACACTAACGCTTTTCTCATTACCTTCTTCATCAAGATTTCGGGAAAGAACACTCCACAACTTATAATTAATAGCGCCAAAGAGCTTCTCCCCATCCGGATATTCCTCAAGCTTTTCATCCCATTTTACCAGCCAACCTTTTTCGGCGGCAACTTCACTGTAAGCTTTTCCAACAGTAACGTGATCACCTTCGCCCAAAAACTTGATCCTGAATCTATCAGCAGTTTTACGCAAACTTAGTGATGTTGAAATAACCTGCTTTGTATCCGGTTCCTTTTTTGCCAGAGCCTTTGCTTGATTTTCATCCAGCAATTTGCTGTTTACTTCCGCTGTTATATAAGGGTCATGCCATGTTACCAGCACAGCCGATCCCTCATTCACCATCCCTAACATTTCCATATGACAACCCTCATAGCCGAAAGTAGGGAATCTTTTATTAAATACCTTGCCGCTGTCAGCCATTATCATAAGCCCAAGACGAACAGGAACCAGCACACAGCCTTTACCAGTATCCGAGACCCAAAGGGATTCATCAAGCAAACGTATGCTTTTTACTTTTATCTCTCTGGATGAAGTATATGAAATTTCAACTGTCCGACCATGCTTTAGCATCTCAAACGTTATTTTAATTTTTATACCATTTTCTCTATCATTGAATAAGAGATTAATATGTCCATCCCCTTTATCAACTTCAAAATTCTTCAGTGGAATTTCCCTTACCTCATTTTTTATAATAACTGAAGCTGTTCCCAGACGATCCTCATATGGATTTGAATACCACCACACATCCGACTGTTTGTCAAGTAAACAATAATAACCACTTTTGGGAGAAATCATTAATTTGATATATTCACCTTCAATAGAAACACATTCCGATGAAATTCTGTTTTTCAATTCTGTGGTCATAATACACCTCCTGATCCTGGAATTCAATATATTGTTTTTTGCTATCGGTATATTAACATACCTTTCGACATAAAATCAATATAAAGCCACTATAAACACTTCGCATATTAAGCCATCGCATTAGTGCATATTTAACATAAAATACAGAAAGCACCAAACATTTATAAGCAACAAACAATAATCTTCGGAAAAGCGCATTTTTAAGGCTTAAATAAGGAATCCAGAAGCATCAGCACAAAGACTGGATTACTGCTTCCGCAGAAATGACAAATGGAGGAGGCCCTTTTTTCTTAATTGGACAATGTCTTTTACACTTCCACACTTAAACGGGATGAACCAAAACTTCTGATACAGACTAAAAACTTTATTTGTTACTCCGTTCTTTGCAATAACACAGGGATGTAAAATTTATGCTTGGATAAGGAATAACTTAATTGACATGCTGTTATAGATATGCAATAATGACATATTGTAAAAACTTAACAAAATTAGAAAATTATACGAAAGGTAAACAAAATGTTTAACATTGACACAAACAAATACCGAATTGTGGATATATCCTACGAAGTCGTTCCACCTGGAAGCAATGACAGACCCTTTATTATAGAGCGCGGTCTTCTTGCCGATAGGGCATATAAACATGACGTAAAAACCCACAGCCATGTTGGAACTCACGTAGAAGCTCCAGCCCATTTTTATGACGGCGGTAAGGATGTAACTGATTTACCTCTTGATATATATTTTGGCAGAGGGATACTCCTTGAAGTTGACGATGCAGAAAAAAATAAGGCTATATCACCTGATTACCTGGATAAAGCCATTGGCGATATAATCCAGGAGGGTGACATAATAATCTGCCGAAATAATGATCAGGAAAGTCTCAATGGAAATCGCCCACACCCTCATCTTACACCAGAAGCAGCGGAATGGATGCGAGCTCACAAAGTTAAGATGGTGGGTATAGATAATAACGTGGGTCTGTCAGATAACATTAAAAATGGCCGTAAGCTCCATGATATTCTCATGAAAGAGGATGTATGCCTGATAGAGTGGCTGGACAACCTGGATCAGATAAAAAAGCGGGAGTTCTTCGTTATGGCCCTGCCATATAAAGTAAAAATTATGGACAGTTCCTGGGCCCGGGTGATTATTATTGAGGATAAATAGCATAATCAACTAAACTTTTTATCAAATACATCCGAAATAATATATGAAGCTTTAAAAAAGTGGTTCTTCAGAGTTGTGAGTGGTAATAATAAAAAACTTTGGCTCATCCGACTTGAGTATGGAAATGTAAAAAAACATCGTCTAATTGAGAAAAAAAATATCATCTGTTTGTCATTTCTGCGAAGGCAGGAATCCAGTAATTATATAGGTTTTCTGGATTCCTGCCTTCGCAGAAAACTCCAGTGAATTTTTAAAGAGAGAATATCATACAGGAATTATAAAATGATAGAAGATAATATAGAAAAAAAATCCAATCAGCACCAATCGTCGGACAACCAAAATCTCTCTGAATATAAACAACTGGAGAATATGTTAAATCATAGAATTGAATTTGGCAAGATTATCAGCAGTATATCTGCAAATTTCATCAAACTTAAACCGGAAGAAATTGATAACGGTCTCAACCAGGCTTTGAAAACCATAGGTAAATTTTCTGACGTTGACCGCAGCTATGTTTTCCTTTTCAGGGAAGATAAAATAATTGCTGATAATACCCATGAGTGGTGTGCTAAAGGCATAAAACCCCAGATACAAAAACTTAAAGGCGTTATAATAGATAGAGAATTACCCTTTTTCACTAAAAAACTAAGGGATCTGGACGTGTTATATGTGCCTAATGTGGACGATCTACCAGAGGAAGCAGCCCTGGATAAAGAACATTTTCAGCTACAAAATATACAATCACTTATCGCTGTTCCAATGGTCTACGAAGATTCTCTCATAGGTTTTATGGGATTTGATTCTGTAAAAAAATTAAGAACATGGTCTGAAGAAGACGTAGAACTACTTAAAATTGTCAGTGATATGTTTGCCAATGCCATAAAGCGAAAGGAAATGGAAAACCAATTATATGAAAGTGAGGAAAAATACCGTTCTTTATATTCATCGATGAACGAGGGTTTGAGTCTTCATGAAATTGTATATGATGGAAAAGGCAATCCTGTTGACTACATAATTCTGGATGTAAATCCTGCCTATGAAAAGATTACAGGCATAAGCCGAGAAACAGCTATTGGCAGTCTCGCATCGGAACTATATGGCTCAGAAGATCCACCTTACCTTGAAATATATGCTGAGGTTATCTCCACAGGTAAATCAAGGCAATTTGAAATTTATTTTCCACCATTGGATAAGCATTTCAATATTTCAACATTCACACCCAAGCCGAGGCATTTTGCCACCGTTTTTAACGACATTACAGAACAAAAAAAGATTGAAAAAGAACTGAGGGAAAGCAGGGATTTTAACTCCAGTCTCCTTGAAAACACCCCGTACCCTATAACAGTCATAGATGCTGACAAAACTATTACATACGTCAATCCGGCCTTTGAAAAACTCACCGG
>WJIO01000223.1 GCA_014730235.1 Candidatus Poribacteria bacterium | reverse complement strand
GTAAAAAGGCTATTGCTGGAAAATGAACAGGCCATGACACAACTGGATGAAACCACCGTTGCCATCGCCGATATGGATACCGGACAGAACGAAGGTAAAATTGATATGGAAAACTCTATGAGGGATTTAGCCGAAATAGCAGAACGAGCAAAAGGATTCTCACAGGAATAATTCTTAACAGGGAGGGATAATCATGGATCAACCCAGAACCCGGGTAGCTACTCAGGAAGAAAGCTCTTTAAACATACCGGACACTGAAGAAATAAAACAGGATCTTGCCCTTGTCCCCGCTGAAACTATAACACCAGATGAAGTAGATCCGGAAATGGAGAAACAGGCTGATGATTACCTGGATAAACTACTCAGCGGAAATTACAGCAACGAACACAAAAGACTGGCTATTGATGAAATGGGGTTAAAGACTCAGCAGGAATCAGCCCATAGAAGCGCCATGTTACAGGAACCCATAAAAAATCTGGCCAGGGCAGGTGAAGACGGAGGCCCTATAGCTAAGTCACTGCTGGAACTCAACGAACAGGTGACTGAACTTGATCCTGTAAACTTCGATTTTACATCCTCAGGTTTCAAACGTCTGTTACGAAGTATACCGGGGATCGGGAAACCCATAGCGCGATATTTTCAACAGTATCAGAAAGCACAAACCATAATAGACGAAATTGTAAAATCCCTGGAAGCAGGAAGGGACCAGCTCAAGCGGGATAACAGCACCCTCAGCTTTGATCAAAAACAAATGCGGGATTCCATAAAAAGACTGACCAAAGCCATACAATTGGGCCAGCTTCTTGATCAAAGACTTCAATACAAGCTGGATCGGGAAATTCCACCGGAGGATGAAAGATACGCCTTTATACAGGAAGAACTGCTTTTCCCGCTAAGACAGAGGATCATGGATCTACAACAAACCCTGGCCGTCAACCAGCAGGGAGTCATGACCATTGAGATCATAATCCGCAACAACCGGGAACTTATGCGAGGTGTTGACCGGGCAATCAATGTTACTGTTGTGGCTTTACAGGTGGCAGTGGCCTGCGCAATGGCCCTGGCCCATCAAAAGATCGTGCTGGATAAAATAGAAGCCCTTAACCGAACCACGTCAAACCTGATAACTCACACCGCAGAGAGATTGAAAACTCAGGGAGTGGAAATTCACAAACAGGCGTCTCAGTCAGCCCTGGATATGGAAGCCCTGGAAAGAGCCTTCCAGGATATTAAGACAGCCATGAATGATATATCCAAGTTCCGACAGGAAGCCCTGCCCCAAATGGCCAATAATATCCTGAGACTGGATCAGTTGACAACAGAATC
The DNA here is from genome assembly GCA_014730235.1 of Candidatus Poribacteria bacterium. GTDB lineage: Bacteria > Poribacteria > DTPJ01 > DTPJ01 > WJIO01 > WJIO01. Next base: position 12,005 of record WJIO01000223.1, on the reverse strand, counting down.
CAGCCAGGCCATCGAACGCATGGATCGCGGCTCCCAGGCTCAGAGTGCTATTGTTATAGACGTAGACGCAGAAGAAATTACTTAGTAATTCGTGATCAGTGATCCGTAATCAGTGATCTGTTTTCGGATCACAGATCACGACTCACTATTCATGGAGGAATTATAATGAAACCAAAATTTTACCGATACATAATCTTTACACTGGTTTTAGCGGCAGTTATGTCACTTTCATTTGCAGGCAATACATGGGCTAAGCCAAAAAAGTTTAAAGCCGCATGGTCAATATACGCTGGTTGGCAGCCCTGGGATTATGCAAATCAGTCGGGCATATTAAAAAAGTGGGCTGATAAATATAATATAGAGATCGAACTGGTACGCATGGACTATATTCCATCAATAGAAGCCTATGTGGCAAAGAAAGTGGACGCATGTGTGATGACAAATATGGAAGCCCTGGACATGCCTGCCGCATCGGGAATAAATACTACAGCCCTTATACTGGGTGACTTTTCCAACGGCAACGACGCAGTTTTAACAAGAGATAACACAGGCATAAAGGATTTAAACGGTGAAGAAATCTACCTTGTGGAGCTATCCGTATCCCATTACCTGTTGGCAAGGGCTCTTGAAATGAATAATATGGATGAGAGAAATGTCATACTTGTAAATACCAGTGACAGCGATATCGCCCCGGCCTTTATAGCAAATGGAAACCAGAAAGCTGTGGTAACCTGGAATCCTCTGGTAATGCAGATTCTCCAGGAACCCGGAATTTCCAAGATATTTGATTCATCCAAAATCCCCGGTGAGATTTTAGATCTTATGGTAGTTCGCACAGGTGTTTTAAAGGAAAATCCGGAATTTGGCAAAGCCCTTACCGGCGCATGGTATGAAGTTATGGATATTATGTCTCAGCGGGGTTCTACAGCCGACGAAGCCATGTCCATAATGGCTGAATCTGCTGGATGTTCGTTGACAGAATACAAGATGCAGCTAAAAACCACCGCCATGTTCTACAAACCCCAGGGAGCTGTAGAATATACAAACAGCGAAGAGATAAAGCAGAAGATGAATTATGTAAGGAAATTCTGTTTTGAACACGGTCTACTGGGTGAAAATGCACGCTCTGTCGATGAAGTGGGTATAAAATATCCTGATGGATCAATCCAGGGTGACACCAATAATGTATATTTCATTTTCGATTCTTCGTTCATGAAAATGGCAGCGGATGGTAAGCTTTAATTAAATTTTATGGAGGGCAGAGGATTGAGCCTTTTTAAGGTTAATGCAAAACCCAGTATTAATGCCGGCAGGATATTGCCATTGCTACCGTTTATTATCTGCATAGTAGCTTATATAATAACGGCCCAGGTTAGACATGATGAAAACCCCAAGGACAAGCTTGTTCCTACAAGCAAGCAACTGATTGATGGATTCCGCCGTTCTGCCTTTGAAGAAGACCGTAAGGGCGAATACCGTTTGCTGGTGGATACTATTGCCAGTACAAAGCGCTTTGCCATTGGGGTAGCTTTTCTATTCCTGGGGGTTATAATCGGTTTAAATATGGGTATGCTGCCGTATTTTGACCTAGTGTTTTATAAATTTTTCCTGTTCTTTGATAAAATCCCTGCCCTTGCCATATTGCCCATACTTTTTATAGTTTTTGGACTGGGAGAAGTTTCCAAGATCGCCTTGATTGTCATAGGTGTAATGCCCACTATAGTTCTGGATACATATCTAAGGGCAAAGGCTGTTCCCAGGGAACAGATAACCAAAGCCCTTACCCTGGATGCCAGCCACCTTGAGGTTATGTATCGAATAGTTTTACCCAAAATTTTCCCCAAGGTTCTGGAGACAATAAGGCTTAATTTCAAAGCGGTAATACTTTTTCTGATAGCCGGAGAATCCCTTGCTGCTACGGCTGGCCTAGGTTATCGGATTTTTGTTGTTCGCCGTTATATAGCAATGGATATTATTATTCCTTATGTAATATGGATAAGCTTTCTGGCATTTCTCGCTGACCTGGCGGTTCGTATATGGATAAGAAAAAAATACACCTGGATGGATAAGTAGCAGGAGATTATAAATGCAGAACTACATAATCAGAGTTGAAGAAGCAGTACAAAAATACAGGGATCGGGATGGCCAGATGCGAACAGTCCTCAATAACATAAACCTGAGGGTTCGCAGGGGAGAATTCCTGACAGTTGTCGGGCCCACAGGATGCGGTAAATCAACTCTACTCCGGCTTATACTGGGTTCTGAGGTTCCTTTTTCGGGTAAAGTCATGGTAAATGATGTTGAAGTCAAAGAACCATCCCGGGATCGAGGTATTGTATTCCAGAAATACAGCCTCTATGAAAACCGGACAGTGCGGGAAAATGTTATGCTGGGCTTAGAGCTGGAACAATTTACCATATTTGAGCCTTATTTCAGACCCATCAAATGCCGCCGAAAAAGAAAGGAATTCAGGGAAAAAGCCGATATATACCTGGAAAGGGTAGGATTACTCAGACACGCGGACAAACATCCTCATCAATTATCAGGTGGAATGAGACAGCGTGCTGCTATTGCACAGGCAATGGTTATGCAGCCGGAAGTATTACTTATGGATGAACCTTTCGGCGCTCTGGATATTGGTACAAGGGAGGCCATGCAGGTTTTTGTGCTGGAGCAATGGCAGAAAGATCATCAGACAATTATATTTGTCACCCATGACCTGGAAGAAGCCATATTTATTGGCTCCCGAATCGTCGTGCTTTCACAATATTATTCCGATGATGATGGAGGCAGCACCACCACTCATGGCTCTATGATCGTAAAAGATGTCCAGGTTCCCTGGCCTTTGCCAAGACCTACCGACGTTAAACATACCAAAGAATTCAACGAGTTAATGATGTCCATCCGCAGGGAAGGCCTGGATCCCGATTATCTTCAGAATATTAAGGATTTTGACTTATCTCATGAAGATGCCGCCTGGTGGAATGGCGGAATGGGTTGGGCTAATTGAAGGGATTAATGATTAGTCATAAGTGACCAGGGACAATAATAATTGGACAGCTTCTTCCAGATCACTTCCGACAGTAAAACGAAATATATTTTTCCGGGCCAGAATTCTTGCTATTTCGTTTATATTTCTATTTAAATCAAAAGCTGGTTCTATATTGGTGCATAGTTTTTTTACCAAAATTTCTAGAGAAATTTTTTCCAATCTGCTTGATTTTTTTTGATCTCTTCTGAGAATACAAACTATGGGGTTTTCTCCCCACAGGGCAAGGTGCTTTTCTGTTAAATAATCCGCACTCAGGATAATTTTTAGTTTCCCGCTGTTTTGAATTTCTGGTGTAATATGACTAATTTCTGGAAAATTCTCTTTGGCATCCGGTTTTAATTTGATATGGTGTGATCCGCTCCATAGACGCAAACCATCTTTGATACTCACAAAAACCGCTTCATCTGTCAGCAGTTGAAAGCCGTTTTTAACACAGGCGTAACAAAGGGTTGATTTTCCCGATCCGCTGTCACCTAACAGTATGATCGTCCTTCCATTTTTTACCACCCCTCCCGCATGTATGGGCCCCCGGTCAAATCCTGTGATAAGGACTTTTACTATGCTTTTTAATACACTATAGTGGAATTTCCCTGAATCTTCCACCATTTCCGGGGTGATGAAGGCCACAGCCATTCCGGGGTTTATCTGTATCGTTATCAGGTTGCTGCCGCTGGAAGCTAGGAAATATTCACCATGAGCACGATAAACAAAAGGTAGTTTTGCATGGGTTTTGTAATCTGCTGGATGAACAATAATTTTAACGGGAATCGGGTTAATATTTTCAATAAGATTTTTTTCTAATTTACGCCATATACCGAAGCATTTTTCAGCTTCTTCCAATACTGTCGGACTGTTACTGGCTATCTCAATGGGTATTCCCTGAAAAGGGAATATAGCTTTTTCATTTAAATCAACCAGACGACCAAAGGTATCCTGCGGAACGGAATAGTTTATTCTCATAATTTTAATTGTTATCTATACTGATATTTCTAAAATTAACTAAAACCAGATGTTGCAGTGCTTAAAAGAGATACTAGCAAATGAAAATGCTACCAGTCTGTCATTCCTGCTTCAAGCTTTTTGAAAAAGCTTGAAGCAGGAATGACATAGAACTATATTTTTTAAGCATTTTTCATCTTTTTCCTTATGCTGAATTCTTATGAACATTGGTTTTAGAAATTTTTTAGAATTTTCAGTCTATATCTCCAGAAGTCGTTGAAGATTTCCTCCCAGAATAAGTTCTTTATCTCTATCAGGTATAAACGCGCAGTGTTTTCGGAATGCCTCCAGAGATTGCTGATATGTCATGGAAAACCGCACCACTGGATAATCTGAACCCCAGCAAAGCCTCTCCGGGCCATAATATTCATAAAGCTTTCGTACAAGCCAGAAGGTATCGGAATATGGATAATCCCACGAAACCCGGGAAACATAACTGAAACCCGATAACTTGATATAAATATTGGGCAGTTCCGAGGATTTAAGCACTTCCTGAAGTTCCGGGCGGGGATGTTTTTCTCCGGCTTTGATTCCTGCCATGTGATGACATATAAAAATTACAGATTGAAATTTCCTTGCAAGTTTACGAAGAGCAGGCATCCATTTGGGATTCAGGGCGAGACTGGCTATGAGGTTTAATTCTGCCGTTTTTTCAAAGAATTTTAACCCCTCTATTGACTCAAACCATTGGTAGTCGTCTTTCAGATAATGTGTATAACCTTTCAGGTTATACTTTTTAGCAGTCTGATTAAGACGTTCAGAAGCTCCAGCCTTATGATATGTAGAAGTCCATGAACAATCAACATCGGCAAATTGGATCAGGTGTTGGGGATATTTCTCAACACAATCGGATATATAGTGGTTATTTTCGGGATTATGGTCAATACGGGCGCAGACCAGAACTGCTTTATCCACATCGTTACGATCCATTTCCCAGAGCAACTGCTCAACTCGCCCGCGACTTTCAAAATCCGGCACAGATGGCTTATAAGGCCAGTATTCCCAGGCGTGAGTGTGGGAGTCAATAATCATGAAGGATTTATCCTTTCTTCATTATTCATACTTTTTGTAACTGTTAAAAAATGAAAAATATGTGGTTCTTACGGGTTCAGTGTGGTAAAGATAAGAAAATTCTTTATGCTGTCATTCCTGCGAAAGCAGGAATCCAGTAGATCTGAATAAAGAGTGGATTCCTGCTTTCGCAGGAATGGCAATTAAATTATATTATTTTTTAAATGTTTTTTCCTTACGCCGTCTGATCTGATCCATAATATCGGGTTTTGCGCCTTCGGGATGATGCCCCCAGCTAACCTCTATCATGGCCAGAACATTTTCCAGCTTTGAGCTGTTGTCAATCTCGGTAGTAGACCCCATGAAATATCCTGTAGGAGCTTCAGCTATGGCCTTTCGACATACTTCTCTGACCTGATCAGTTGTACCATGAGACAGTAGCTGGCTCATGTCAATTCCTCCGGTTAGAAAAATTTTATCCCCGTATAGACGATATACCTCTCCCACGTCCATTCCGGCTACAGTTTCAATAGGGTTAATGCCGTCAATGCCTGTTTCTATCAGGTCATCCATAACTTCCATGAGATAGCCATCGGAGTGAAACAGACAAAGTATACCATGCTCATGATAAGCGTCATTAAACCGTTTTAATCGGGGGAAAAATTCCTGACGTAGCCATTCCGGAGAATGTAGGAGTTTGGCTTTCATGGCAATATCACCGAAGGTAAGGGCAAAGGGTGAAATTTCAGGATCGGCTATTGCGTGTATATATGCTTCTTCCTGTTCCGTAAAAAGCTCCAGATATTCGGATACAAGTCCCGGATCATCGGCGCACAGATAGCTGAAGAATTCGATGCCTATTCGTCCCCGAATATCATCTAAACCCACCCCACTCTGGCGCAGACAGCAGATTACGTGGTCTTCTTCCATCCAGCTATAGAGCTTTTCAAAATGCAGTTTTGTGTTTTGCGCTGCTCTTTTAGCATCAAAATTTTCCCGCCATTTACTTAAGGCCTGGATCTGCTCTTTTACCCATTTTATGGCTTCCTCGTATGATTTAATAGGATTACTTCGATATGTAAGGGAGCCATACCGGGCCCATTCCAGCAACACCGGATCATCGGTAAAGTCAGCAGGGGGTTGTCGCGGCGCAACTCCTACGCCCCGGGCCATGTCGAACATACGGTCAACGGCCTGGGCTTGTACCTTTGCTCCTTCTTCACCATAAGGAGGGTATACGCCGGTAAAATATTCGATGCAGTCGTCGTTGATCATAAGGTCATACAGGGGAACCCGGTCAGTCTCCTGATGTTTAAATGCAGCCATTACCCTTTCGTGTTTTGTCATCTTTGCCATTCTTAGCCTGCCCTGTCTTTATATTTGTATTGCCACAGTATACTGTGGCAATACAAATACCATTAATTATTTCCAAATATCTTAGAGCTCTTTTACGCCAATGTTCCGGAATGCCAGTTCCTGAGGTGGTCCACCATGAAGCTGTAAACCAAATATTCCCTTTTTCCAACCCTCGGGATCTATTATCTCAGCAGTCATAACACCGTTCAATATAAGGGCATAATAATCATCCACAGCTATTATCTGGAATTCGTTCCAGTCATCTTTCTTAAGGATTTTTTCCACCAGTTCCTTGTTATAAGGTACAAGAACTCCGCGCTTGCGTTCTTCGTAAAGTGAACCCCAGCAGTTGTTGCCCATATCTGCCTGATGACCGGCCATTCTTCCCTCTTCATCCACCACGCTTCGATATTGAATACCGCTGTTAAATCCAAGAAGGCGTGTCTCACAGCAGAACACGAAGTCGGAATATTCCTTTTCCGTCCATACAAACAGGTTACGATCCAGTTTTTCCTCTGAGCGACCTACAATGGCCCCGTCCTCAACTTTCCAATATTTCGGATCTCCCTGCCAGCCAGTAAGGTCTTTTCCATTGAATATCGACGTGAAACCAGGTTTTACACCCATTTTAATTTCCTTTCATTTTTTATATGTATGACTATTTTAAAACTTACCTGAAACACTTCGCTATAATATCTTAATTTAATATTTTATGCAATAGTTATAATGAAAAACAACGACCTTTCAGAAATAGAATTGGTATTATACGAAAGCATGACAGCATACTTTAAAGGCGAAATACCTATACTTGAAATAGTTGATTACGAACCTTTAGCAGAAAGACCCGATTGGTTAGCAGATAATATATAAAAAGGTGGGATAAACAAAAAGCCTGCCGATTTATATCTCGGCAGGCTTTTTGTTTTATAAGCTTTCTAATATTCTCTCATAGTTTTCCACATGGCCATAATATTTTCAGGAGGAACATCGGCCTGTATATTATGTATGGTGTTAAATACAAATCCACCCCCCGGGGCCAATGCCTCAACATTTCGTCGAACATTATCCCGAACCTCATCCGGTGTGCCATTGGGTAAAACATTTTGGGTTTCAACACCGCCGCCCCAGAATACCAGATCATCCCCGAAGTCGCGCTTCAGGGCATTAGGCTCCATACCTTCCGCAGTTACATGGACGGGATTAAGTATATCAACCCCCAGTTGGATCAGGTCTGGTATTATCTCCCGGACACTCCCACAAGTATGGAAAAAGAGATAGGCATTTGGTGCAAGTTTCTTAATGCGTGTAAATAGTATATTAAGCCTGGGTTTCATCAGTTTTCTAAATAACTCTGGTGACATCAACTGCGAGGTCTGAGTTCCGTAATCGTCGGCTTCGGAAACAACATCCACCACATCCCCAAGCTCCGACAGGGCCATTTCCCAGAATTCCAGCTTGGCTTCCAGTAGCTTATCAAATAATGCGGCAGTGGCGGTTTCATTGGAAAGCAGGTCAACAAGGCAGTTCTCCATCCCCCTGATACGCTGAGATACTTCAAAGATACCAGCCAGCAATCCCTTGATCATAACCGCTTTTCCCTCTGACCTGTATTTTTGTCCTATTTCTCTGAGACCTTTTATTCTTATAGGATCCCCGCTGTCAGGCCAGGGATGGGATTTAATCTGCTCTACTGTAACATCAAAGCTGTCAATCGCAGGTTTATCCAGATAATAATAAAGCCCGTCCTCTTTTGGCATGCGAAAAGTTACACCCCATTCATCCGTATATGACCAGTAATTACCTTCATCTCTGTGTCTGAAAGGGCCTAACGATGATTCTTTTGGATCCCAGTTAGCGCTGGTTAATGGAAATAAACCAAGAACATCAATACCCAATTTCTCGACTATATCTTCATCAGGTTGAGCTATTTGCTGAATTACATCAGTGATCTCAGTTTCTACAGCAGGCAAACCAAGATAATCCCGGAGATTTTTGTAGGCAATTACCGATATACCTGTAACCTGGGTGCTTCCCATATCAAAAGGTATGCGATCCGGTTCTTTGTGATTCAAAGCTGCAAGAATTCGTTCTCTGGAAGTCATCTCACTCATTATTCTCAATTCCTTTAATTTATATGATTCAAAGGATTCAATGTCCGTCCATTTTTCCTTATTTCAAAATGAAGATGCGCGCCGGTACTTCTGCCGGTGTTTCCCACATTGCCGATCTGCTGCCCCTGGGAAACGCTTCTTCCCTTGCGTATACGCGATGATATTCTTGACAGATGTCCGTATCTTGTGGAATATCCTCCTGCATGTCTTATAACAACCAGTTTACCATATCCACCCATCCATCCGGCAAATGTAACAATACCGTTCATAGCCGCGCTGACCCTCGCTCCATAGCCCGGAGCCAGGTCAACACCAGAATGAAAAGCCCGGCGTCTGGTGAATGGATCTCTTCGGTATCCATATCTGGAAGTTATCCGGCAGCGATTGACAGGCCAGCAAAACTCAGCAGGTATTCCACTTTGCTTTAATATTTCTCTTCCCTGAGCCAAAGTAACCTTCGCGCCGGGTATAAAAAGCTCTGTGCCCGGTTCTATTGAATAAGGGTCAAGGATCCGGTTTACCCGGATAATCTTCCTTATACTGACATCATACATCAACGCCATATCTTCAATAGTTTCTCCCTTTTGAAGGGTTCGCAGTATACCCCGCTGATTTGGTATCTTTACTTTTTGACCTATAGAAAGCTTGTTTGCTTTTTCCAGATGATTTACGCTCAAAAGCGTATAAAAATCCAGATTATTCCGTCTGGCAATGTTCCACAGGTTATCGCCGTTTCTTACCCTGTAGGTGCTTGTTCTGAAGGAGGGAACAACAGCGTAAGTTCCGCCTTTCTTATCATCCGTTTCTTCTTTATCCAATATTTCCTGACTTACCTCGAGAGGAATGATTCCGGCTGATTGTATTGTTTGAACCAAACCACCCTCATTGGAATAATTGTCATGATAAAAAGTACCGTAGATAACTATACCCGCTATCACACAAATCTCAACCAAAAGGGATAATATAAAACCAGGACGACCGAGTTTCATTAATACCTCCATATTGTAAATATCATTGAAATTTTACACTTTTTATATATTATATATGTTTTATACCTTATGTATCTTGTTGTTTTCTACCTACAATCAAATATAGCAGAAAACAACCTAAAAATCAAGTTTTTTTGATGAGTTCCAGACATAAAATCTACATTCCTTTTGTATTAACAGCCCAGGACACTTTATGCTATGGTCGTATTCTATGGCAAAATTGGGTCAATAAAACACCTAGCATAAAATTTATGTCCCTATGTTATTGCGAAGAAAGGGGTAACAAATAAAGTTTGGTTCCTTCGGGTTCAATGTGTTAAAGATAAGAAACTTCTATATGCTGTCATTCCTGCTTTTGCAGGAATGACAAGCTGAGAAAATTTTCATATTATAACCACACTCAAGCCGGAAGAGCCAAAGTTTTCAAGGGCATAAATTTTATGCTTGGAATAAAACATTTATAGTTGATTAATAGGGCAAAAAAAGGTTAAAATAAATGTGTTCCTTTTAATCACAAAGAATCAGTTTATTCAAAATGTAATTGTTAAAAGATGTTATTTTGTCATTAACTATAGAAGAAGGATTTTCGCCTTTTAGGGGCATGGTATACCTTGTCCCTAAAAGCGCATAAAACTATGTCTTTTAAAAAGTGCGAAAGTATAGTAAAAGAGGTTATTCATGTTTAAAATCTCCGCATTTTCCTTTGATATGTATAGAACGATTTTTGATACAAGAGATTTCCACGAACAGGCCGTAAAAGAAATACTTATAAGAGAAAAATCCACCTCAGTTAATCCCAATGAATTCCATACCCGATGGGACAAGTTATACGACGAGGTGCATGCAGAGATGGCCCCGGTAAAATTTCTAAGGGAGAGAGAAGTAGCAGTTGAAAGCTTAAAAAGACTTTTCAAAGAGTTTGGAATAAATGGTGATGCAGAAGTCGGTGTGTCTATATGGCTGGATAAATACGAAAAGGGTGATCTGTATCCTGAGGTTGAGGAAGTATTAAACAAGCTATCTGAAAACTTTCCTATCATAATAATATCAAACGTGGATAATGATGATCTGGGCTTTTCAATAGTCAAAAACAAGAAGCTTCCACTAAAAGCTATACTCACATCCGAAAGCTATCAATCATACAAACCCCATAGACGGATGTTCCAGGAGGCCGTATCTATACTCAAATGTAAACCGGAGGAAATACTCCATGTAGGCGATTCTCAGAGCGCTGATGTAGTGGGGGCAAGAAGGGCCGGATTCCAGGCAGCATGGCTTAATCGTCGCGGAGATAAACTCAAACCCGGTATCCCCAAACCCGATTTTGTAATTGCCGATTTGCGGGAATTATTGAATATTATCGATTCCTTATGATCTTTCAATATCATGCTGACGCATTTTCCTGTAAAGGTTAGTTCGTTCAATTCCCAACTGGCTTGCAGTTTCCGTTACGTTCCAGTCGTGTTTATCCAGAGCGTCAAGGATAAATTTGCGTTCAAACTCATTTCTGGCATCTTTTAAGGTCATAGACGATATATCCGGGCTAATTGATTCATCACCTGTAAGACTCGATGGCAAATCCGAAGGTTTTATTGTATCCGATGGAGCCATTATTACAAGACGTTCCACCAGGTTTTTTAACTCCCGTACATTCCCCGGCCATGAATATGACTGGAGGATTTTCATAGCTTCTGGCTCTATCTTCTTTATCCGTTTGCCATTTTCCCGGCAAAATGTATTCATAAAATAATCTGCAAGAATGGGAATGTCATCAGTTCGTTCCCGCAAAGCCGGGATATTTATGGGTATAACATTAAGTCTGTAAAAAAGGTCTTCTCGGAATCTACCCTCTTTTACTTCCGTATCCAGCTCCTTGTTTGTGGCAGCTATAACCCTGACATCTACGTTTATCAATTCTCCACCGCCCACCCGTGTAAATTCACCGCTTTCAAGAACCCTGAGCACCTTGGCCTGGGTCAAAAGGCTCATATCGCCAATTTCATCCAGCAATATAGTTCCGCCGTCAGCCTGTTCAAATTTCCCCTGGGTTCGCTTTATAGCCCCGGTAAAAGCACCTTTTTCATGGCCGAATAATTCCGATTCAATAAGGTCCTGAGGTATTGCCGCGTAGTTCATCTGGATAAATGGTTTGTCTTTCCGCTCGCTGTTTCTGTGAATCGCCCTGGCTGCCAGTTCCTTACCCGTTCCATTCTCGCCGGTTATTAAAACCCGGCTGTTGGTAGGAGCGACTTGCCGGATTTTTGCTACTAATTCCTGCATAACCTGGCTTTCACCGATCATCTGGTAGCGCTCATCTGCTTCCCGCTTTAGAAGCATATATTCATCCTGGAGTTTTTTCTTATCCAGGGCATGGGTAAGTCTTATAAGCATGCGATCCACCGAAAGGGGTTTTTCGATAAAATCCAATGCGCCCAGTTCCATGGCCGTAACTGCCATGTAGATGGTACCATGACCGGATATCATTAT
>WJIO01000222.1 GCA_014730235.1 Candidatus Poribacteria bacterium | reverse complement strand
TTAATGATCTTTATAAGCGTCCATCATTGTATGATGGTGAACCTTCGCCAAGGGAATATCCTATCGAGCCTGTCAGGGAGATAGAGATACCCAATATTCCTGATGTCGAGGAAGATCCTATTGGAGATCTGTTTGGTGAATACCTGAGGCATGTGGAGATGGAGTCCCTGCCGTTCTTACAGGAATTGCAGGATAACATAGAGATGGCCAGAAAGATTTGCGACAAATTCGGGATGGAACTGCCAAGCAGGTTCGACATTGAGGTTATCCAGAAGATCGTGGACAACTACGGCCATCTGCTTCTTGACGAATAGGAGGTGATAAATAATGAGAAGACCCGACATTAAATGTAAATACTGTGGAAAATCCATGCTTTGTCCTGATTGCGGGGGCACAGGAAAGAGCCATAAGTATGGCGCAGTACACTGTGGCACGGTTAACCCCAGAAGACATTGTCTGCGATGCGGGGTGGATTTGGCAATAGCCAACAGGTTACCCTGTGAGACCTGTAAGGGTATAGGCTATGTGGCACATAAGGATTGTGGTTCTTAAGCATTAAACCAATTAACTCTTAACCAGCATCTCCGGTCGTTTATCGGCCGGGGATGCACATGGAGGAAATAAAGATATGGCGAAAGAGCCTGACCAGTTGGATGAATTGCGGGAGAGCACAAGAAAGCTGCAGCAGTCAATCTCAAATATTAACCAGGCCAGCTTTGAGCTCGAGACGGCTTCCCGTAATCTTATCAAGACTGCGGCCAATATCAACAGCGCACAGTTTACCATATTCAAGCAGATGGCAAAGGAGTTTCACGCTCTTTTGGCTGAATTCAAAGATGTCAAAGAAGATACAAACGAGGAAAAAGAGGATATAACGACCACTGACGGTTGGGAATAGGCATAGGATGTATCATTATGACAGGGAGCAAGAGAAAAAGTTGCATACGGCGTTTAAGGTCCAGTATGTAAATAATAACCCTGAGATTCAGGATGATATCACTCCCTTTGTCTGGGGAATACCTACTATGGATGGCAAGATAAAGAAGGAAGGCAGGTACTCCCCGGAAGACATAATAATGGTGGAGCTTATACCGTCATACAGGCTAGCAAGAAGCCTGGAAGTGAAACCAAACCTCCTCCTGTATGCAAAGGCAGACCATATAAGATCTGCAAGCGCGATGAGAGCTTCAATTGCTGAGGAATGGCAGTTGACCAACAAAGACAGCAAGGAACCGAAGATAACCCAGTTGGCATTTGCCAGGAATAAGCTGGATTTCCAGAATTACAGGTCGCTGTATGAGGCCCAATTCAGAGGTGAGACAATTGGGCCGAAGACCTTGGAAGATGATGTTTTCTCAAAGACGATCAGATATCTCCAGGAGAACGAATCCGAAAGGGAAAGGTTCAGCTACATCCATGTTGATCTGGTCTTTGACAGGAACCTTTTAAAGACATTTCCTAACCAGATTGTGACCGAAACCAATCATCCGGCGGAAATCCTAGTGAAGATATGTCCCCAGCTTCAAGGGCTTGAATACATAGGTTTGGTTCTCATCTATTTCCATACGCTACCCCAGTATGGGAAATACATAGAGCTGGCAGAGACACAGGAGCTGGCTATGGAGATTGACAGGATAAAATATGAAACCAACGGTCTTATCAGTCCACATACCATCCAGCAGAAAGAGATGGCCCAGAAAAGCATCTCCGAGTCAAGCTGTCTTGTGATGTATTCCCTGAAGATAATAGGGGTGTTGTTGAAGGGCAAGGAAGACAAGATAATGCAGCAGATTCTATCCATGTATAAGGATTATCCCCTTCGTAAGATAGGGCTGTCTGCATACAGGAAGAAGGGAATACCTGTTTCAAAGGTCATAGAGGCGGATAAGATGAGGGCTTCCATGGTGACTTCACAGATGACTTCTGCGATGAACGTTGCCAAGCTTATGATGCCATTCGGTACAAACATGCTGGACAGTGATGATACTGAGATAAAGTCCTTGAGGGGTGATAAGATACCTGAAAAACCCATTGGAACAGGGGGCCATATTGTTCTTGGAAAGGATCCGAATACCGGGAAGCCATTGACGGTGGAAAGGAAAGTTCTTACTCCTGGGGTGGGATTTGTCGGTGTGCCAGGGGGAGGTAAATCCACAGCAGAATTTAATACGATGAACCAATTACTTATGGATCCGACTCAAGCAGCAATTATATTGTCGTTACACCATTCAGGCGGACAACTTATTTCAAATATTCCAAGGATACGTCACGAGAATATAGTATATATTAACTACATATCTCAAAAACCAATAGGCATAAAGATTCTGGATACTGATCCAGCCAAACAAGAATACAGTATAAGCAATCTAAAGGCAATGGCTCATGCGGATGCAACAAAAAACAAGTCAGAAGCACGAGGTTATGGACATAACATGGATGATTACTTTGAAAATGGTGTACCAGGATTATTGTGTCCAACATTTAATAACCCGACATTAGCGCATGTTAAAGAGCTAACAAATAAAGATTTCCTAAGCAAGACATTAAAATATACTACAGTAGAAAGGTCTATAAAGTATTTCAACGGACCTTATGCAGAATTGGTAAGTAAGGGACGAGCGCCTGGATTGTCCGTCTCTACAATACTGACGCCGTTTATTAGTCCCCTGACGTGCCAGTTAAATCCAAAGCTTGATATTACTGAAGCTATTAACAACAAAAGAATAATCATATTGGATCTTAACAAATGGGCTTTGGGGGTTGAAAAGACTATTTCCACAGCAATTGTATTCATATTGAAAGTGATGACGGAATTGTTAAGCCCGGAACGATCTAACGATCCTAATAAGCTTGTTCATCTGTTTCTTGATGAAGCGCATTTGTATCTTGTAGATGAAATTGCTGAAATCGCTATTTCTCAGGGCAGAAATAAAGGGGCGAGATTCTATTTTACATACCAGTCACGGACTCAATATGGGGAAAAGTTGAGGAATGCAGTTGAGGCATTGAATTCAATAGTCTTCAAGTGTTCAGCCGAAGAATCGGATTACTGGCATAAGGAAGTCCAGACAGAGGTAAGGAACCTTACTAACCTTCCTCCATATAGATACTATTTAAGACTTCATGAAAAGGTGTATTTCTTGGAGGGACTAAAGCCTGTTGAAGCGGTTGATGAAAAAGTTGTCAGGGAAATTCAAAACAGGTCAGAAGAAGAATTCGGGGGAACTATACCGGATTTAAACAGCAAAGAATATTTTGATTCAATATTTCCAAAATCAAGACGACGAAAAAAGGACATAACAGCATAATCGAAGGAGGTGAAACTATATAAAACAATGGGAAAGAGAGATGATGTTCTGGCAACAGTAACAAAAATGATCTTACTCGCTATGTCGCATCTGGGATGGAAACATTATCCGGAGGCTATGGCAAAGGGGCAGAAGCAGGCCATACAAGCGTTGATGCTCAGGGAGGTGAATAGAGGTACAGTATACTGCGTAAGATGCTCTGATTATCCGGGATGGGGCAATTCAAGGGAATATGCCTACACGATTCGTGGTCGGAGGATTCCAAAAGCTAAAGGCGGACACCTGCTGTCGGTCAACGAGGTTCTCGTGTGCATTGAGATGTTTAAGCATATACCGGACTTCCCTTGGAAGATAATCGAGATAGTTCCGGAGTATAGCTTCTCATATTTGGATGGGAAATTTGTTTCTAACACTGCTGAGGAGCTTCCGGACGGGACGGTCATTATTCCCGATATACGGGTGAGATTCCTTACAGAGGAGGACGAGCAGGTAATATGGTTTGTAGAAGTGGACAACGGCACAGAGCCCATATTGTATCCCAAAAAAGGCTATTCCTTTGATGGCAAGAACATTACTGAATCGGACGGCAAGCACATACATGACCCTTCCAGCCTTGGATTCAAGTTCCTTAACTACAGGGAGTATATCAATGGACTCGTATGGGAGAAATATAATCCAGATGGAAAAGTGGTGGCGGTCCAGAATCTATATGTCCTGAATTCGAGTATCAGGGCAGAAAGGTTAAGGGAAGCTGTTATATCCCTTGCGGAAAAACAACAGAATTTCGTATGGATACTAAACAAGGGGGATCTTGATACACCTTTTGATTTCTGGTCTGGCAAGGTCTGGAACAAATCAGTAAATGAGCCTGAACCGTTTTCAATCCTGAATGACGGGATGATTGAAATAGACAGGTTCAATATTTAAGGAAGGAGAACATAATAATGGGTCTTCCAAATTTTAGAAGGCCTCCATTTGGAGACTTTTATCGTGATGAAGAGAAAGCCGAATGCGCACCAAGTTCATATCTCTTGACAGCCATAGCAGAGAATTTTAATGGTTCTCTTGTAAGGATTGGAGGATGGGATGATATACAAAGGATCATCAAGGATTATCCTGATATGAACCCCATAGAGCAAGGAGATAGCATTGATAAGATAAACAACTATCTTATTAGAGTATTTCTCAACGGAGGACCGGGCGCTCCATATGAATATGCTGCCAAAAGTCTATACTCAAATGTGTATATCAATGCAGTGGCAGCGGGTCTGGGTTTGAGAGAATTGAAAGATATGAATTTTGCAGACCATCTCAGACACGACCCGAGCTTCAACATTTCTGAATATGTATCTGCGTTTCAAAGAACCCTATGGAGTATGGGACAGCAGAAATTTATTGAAACTGTATGGATGGGGATTCATCAGGCACATACTGAATTGGGCGTTCATAAGATCAACAAAAAGATATATGGGATTTTTGTGGAAAAACATCCGGAATATCCGGAAGTTGACGAAATAAATCCGTTGGAAGTACCTAATCTAATAACAAACTATGTAAGACACCTAGAGCAGGTTCTGAAGAGCACAGGGAATTTATCAAAAGATCATTTTAAGTGGCCCGATTACTAAGCGATTGATTCGATGGAAAGGAGATTAAAAGATGGCTATTTGGCGCAAGAACATATTTCCAAGATGCCCGAGTTGTGGAAAGTGGGAAGAGCACGCATCCCATAAAGACTGTGGTGCATTCATCAGAGGAAAATTATGGATAGACATATTGACCGGTACCTTAAAATGCGACAGATGTGGTAAGTCATGGAGTCTTGAAAATACCGCCAATTATTGTTCATGTGGAAC
>WJIO01000221.1 GCA_014730235.1 Candidatus Poribacteria bacterium | reverse complement strand
TTATTGTCCCACAGTAACCAACATAATTATCGCTACTATAATTTTTTGAGAATTTTCCTACGTCGACAATCAGTGGGGCTAAATGAACCTTGCAATTGTCGGGTAAGAAACTCGAATAAAACTCTTTAAGAGCATAAGAACATGTAACAAAACCATCAATATTCTTTAGAGAGCGTTCATATTTCTTGGACTTCTTCCTCTGCTTTTCAGTAGTATTCTCTGAAATTATGTACTTTGGGTATTCATTCCTTTCACAAACTATTTTAACTTTTTTCCTTAGAAACCTAAACATCCACAAGCATGGTGTCTCATCATAGAAAATCAGCACATCTCCTGATTCCAATTTGCTATATAAATAAACTATTTTGAGGCAATATGATATCTTTGCGAATCTTTTAAACAAACTGAATTTGGAATATCGATTGAAGGCCGAATAGACTCTATTAATATGGGCATCAGCATCTGCATTACGTAAACCGGAAATGAAGGACTCTATTCGAGTTATCGCAGCTGAATGCAATATGTTTTCCCTGCAGTGTATTATGTATATAATTCTAAACATGTTTTTGCCATAATCAAATTGTGCAATTGGATATGATACTATGATTAATTTGCTAGAGAATGATTTCGCTGTCTCCATCGCTCATAGGGGGTTGGATCATCTACTAGATCTCTTATCATACCATTCCAAGATGGCTTCTTAAATCCTGTTTTCTCAAAAAAAGCTGTCGAGTCCAGACTCCTATCACAAACTGGATTATTATATGCTTGTATTTCTATATTCAAATCCAACGCTTCTTTGATTTTATTTAACAAATCACATTTTGATATAGGATTGCTTGAAATGTGCCATAAACCCTTTGTGTCCGGCTTTTCAATCACAGTTTTTAGTATAAGTTTCGAGATGGCTTCCGTGGTGAATCCAGTATAAATTGCATTCTTGTAACCTTTAACTTCGCCACCTTTTTGGGATAGGAACCACTCCAATAATGAAGTGGATCGCATCCATTCCCTGCCTATTATAGAAGTACGAAATGTTAGGTGTTGTGAATAATCAACCTCTCCAAGTAGCTTTGATTTCCCATATGTATCAACAGGATCAGGGATATCATCTTCTTTATAGTTTCCGTTTTTCCCAGAAAAAACACAATCTGTACTAAAATGTATCATTTTTGCATTGATGGAATCGCAGATTTCAGCTAGTCTATGTGGAAACAACGCATTCAAACGTACAGCTAGAATGTGGTTTGAAGATCCTCTAAGTTGCTTTATTAAACCAATGCAGTTTATGACCAAATCTGGTTCTGTTTCCCGTATACATTGCTCTACACTTTTCGATTCAAGAGCATCCACACCAATGTGAATTCTAGAAACAGGTACACCTTCATATATTGGAAAGGAAGAAATGTAGTTCTCTAGTGACAGGAACGAGGCCTCTGTTTCAAAAACATTATTAAAAATCTGGAATACTTTATGTCCGAGCATACCATCTCCACCGAGCACCAATACTCTATTGTTCATAGCAATAACCAGTGATAATTCTTAACACTGTTGATGATACGTCAGGTACTACGTATTCTTTTGGAGGAATCCAGTTGGCTTTGGATTCTGTTACCAGTCCTGTCAAGTAGAGAATTTTTTCAGGGCTTCCCCCTGAAAGAACATTACTTCCACAATCGATAGTTTCAGGTCTTTCAGTAACATCTCGCAAGGTTATTGTCGATACTCCGAAAATGCAGCATTCTTCCTGAACTGTACCACTGTCTGAAAGTACACACTTCGCATTCTTCTCCAAGCATACAAAATCGAAAAAACGCATTGGTTCCATATATTCCACATCTCCGAGAGAGTTTTCCAGACCAAAATTGGATAGTTTACTTCTAGTTCTAGGATGAGTGCTAACTATTATCTTCAATCCATATTTTTTATTAATCATCTTTAGAGCAACAGAAAAGCCCTTGAGCCTATCTGGTAAATCGACATTTTCAGCTCTATGAAGAGTTGCAAGAAAATACTCGTTCTCTTTTAGATTCAGTTTTTCCAAAATTGATGAACTATCGATCTGTTTGCTAAACTTATTCAACACTTCGAATATTGGATTTCCTATAACATGTATTCGCCTTGGAAGAATTCCCTCCATAACTAAATTCTCTTTGCTTCTATCTGTATAAGGCATAAGAATCGAACTTGAATGGTCAATTATACGTCTATTAACTTCCTCTGGAACTCGGTCGTCATAGCAACGATTCCCTGCCTCCATATGATAGACAGGTATTCCCATGCGTTTAGCGATGATTGCAGATAATCCACTATTCGTATCACCAAGGACAAGGACGGCATCAGGATTAGTTTTTCGAAATATTTCCTCGCATCCAGCGCTAATGTCACCCAACTGGGAACCGAAGGTTCTGGTATCAATATCTAGATGATAGTCTGGCTCACGCACTCCTAAGTCAGAGAAAAAGATTTCACTCAATTTATTATCATAATTTTGTCCTGTATGGACAAGTATTTGATCAGTAAAACCATCGAGTTTGGGTATAATAGCTGATAATCTGATTATTTCAGGACGAGTTCCAAGAACAGTTACAACCTTCATCGAAGTAACTCTTGCCGATTAGTTTCACTCTGTTGTCCTACAAGAAGACCGTAACTCTGAAGTAATTGTTTTAATTCATCTTGTGACATTGTAGCTTGTCTAGAGCTATACTCCTTATTCAAAACTCTTTCAATCGGTATATTGTCTCGCAACTCAGGAAGAATAGGCGCGATTGCATAATACTCCCCCCTATCTTGTGTCAGAAATGACTCCTCTTCAGAAACTAATATTTCGTGAATTTTCTCGCCCGGTCTTATGCCAGTAATTTTTATGTCTATGTTCCTGGAACCAATTAGCACTTCGGCTAAATCCATGATTCTTGCAGAGGGTACTTTTGGAATATATATCTCCCCTGGTTTAGCTTCTCTCAACGCCGCAAATATCACATCAACAGCTTGATCTAAACCGAGAAAGAACCGAGTCATTTCTTCTGTTGTTACAGTTATTGGTCCACCTGATTTAATCTGCTCATGAAACAATGGAATAACTGAACCTCGTGAAGCCAAAACATTTCCATATCTAACACATGCAAACCTGGTTCTTGGAGTAAGCATGTTTCCTTGAATAATAACCCTTTCTTGAATGGCCTTTGTCATACCCATAACATTCACGGGTTTGCAAGCCTTATCTGTAGAAATACCAATAACAGTCTGAACATTCAAGCTCAGTTCCTGAACTGCTCTTATTATGTTCTCTGGTCCAGTAACATTCGTCCGGACTGCTTCATAAGGGAAATATTCACAGGTGGGAACTTGTTTCAATGCAGCTGTATTGAAAACAATATCAACATCTTGTAGAACTGATGCAACTGTATGATAATCCCTTACGTCCCCAATACGAAATTCTAGTAGCCTTTTAAAGTTATTATAAATAACTTCATCGGTTGACGCTGGTAAGTTCTCATACTCTATGCGCATTTGATGCTGTTTTGCTTCATCTCTAGATAGTACTATTAGTTTTGCCGGAGCATCATGTTCTTCGGACAATATCCTTCGCGTTAGTGTTTTGCCTAGCGATCCTGTACCACCGATTATTAATAACGTTTTACCCTTAAACATCGATTCTTCTCGCAATCGTCTTATTACTTACACATTGAATACTTGATATTAGGATAGTCTGTTTCAGCGATTGTAAAATGATAAGCATAATATTGCGAAAAAGCAATCATACATTTAGTTATTGGAAATATTGGGGGGCTCCGTAATCCCATCTCTAATGAGAGCAGGTCTGCTCGGATACACCGATCTTGCGTACCGTTTGAGCAACGGTTAGTCCATTGGATATCTCGACTTCTGCTTCCCTCAGCTTGCGGATGATCTACTCTGTGGTGTAACGAATCCTACCCATTTATTGCCCCCTTCAATTGGTAGCCATACTAACAAAATGTATGGACCGGATTTCCGTGAACAAGTCACCTTCAATGCGCTAGCCCGCAAATCTCACCAGCATATTGAGAGAGGCCCTCAGAAGTAGTATAATAGTCTCTG
>WJIO01000220.1 GCA_014730235.1 Candidatus Poribacteria bacterium | reverse complement strand
TGGATTACGAATTTGATGATTGGCGACCTGGAGACCAGAAAGTTTATATCAGCGACATCCGAAAAGCCCAGAGAGATTTTGGTTGGAAGCCTGAGATTTCCAAGGGAGAAGGTGTAAAAAGACTTTGTCTGTGGGTAAAGGACAACCAGGAGCTTTTTGAATAGCAATTTTGCGATGATTACTAACATATTTCGATTAATCAGGATAACCCATTGGGTAAAAAACACCTTTGTCTTTGCCCCGTTAATCTTTTCAAAAAATCTGGCTCAATTCGATGATATACTGAAAGCCAGTCTGGCTTTTCTTTCCTTTTCATTAATGGCAAGCTGTATTTATATAATTAACGATATTGTTGACATCGAAGAGGATCGACAGCATCCTGTAAAATGTCTGAGACCGTTACCATCCGGTCAATTGTCAATTGGAATTGCTTTATCTATAGCTTTTATCTTTTTGGCATTTGCCGTTTTAACTGCATTTTTCCTGAGTAGAACTTTTTTAGCCATAATATTTGGTTATCTTGTAATTAACCTGCTTTACACTTACTATTTAAAGAAACTGGTTATACTGGATGTTTTTTCCATAGCTACGGGTTTTCTCCTAAGAGTTACGGGCGGGGGAGCGGCAATTGGAGTTTATATTTCAAATTGGTTGTTGATTTGCACAGCTTTACTTGCCCTTTTTCTTGGATTTGGTAAAAGACGGCATGAGTTAGTGCTGCTTGGCGAAAATTCCATAATACATCGACCTGTTCTGGAACATTATAACCGTCTGTTTTTAGACCAGATAATAGGGGCTATAACAGCCTCAATTCTTATGAGCTATATACTGTATACTATGGACAGTAAAACTATCCAAAATTTTGGCACAGATAAGCTTATACTTACTATACCCTTTGTTATATATGGCATATTTAGGTATCAATACCTTGTATACCACAAAAAAGAAGGTGGATCTCCTACTGACTTGCTTTTGAAAGACTTCCCTTTACTTTTAAATACAACCTTATGGATTGTATCGGCAATTTTGCTGATATATTTTTAATATGAGAATCGCAACACAAAATTCCGAACGCTTAATGAGCTATTTATTTATTTTTCTTTTCTTAATATTAGCTCTGGTATATTATCAGTTTCTTGGACGTTTGCCTACCTATGCCTTTCCTTCATTACTAAAACTTATAATTGGTTTAGTTACTTTAACTGTTATTTTTACCTATGATATAAGGTTAATACCACTATTAATTCCTATCTCCATAATCTTCTCACCTAATGTAGACGTTGGAAACATATCCGGTAGGAGCGTTAATTTGAGAATTGAGGATATAGTGATTTTAAGTGGTTTATTTAGCCTTTTTTTACGTCGGATTATGTTTGGTAGCTTAGAAATACTTTCTATAAGAACACCATTGGACAAACCTATTCTGGCTTTTATTTTAGTTTCCCTTGTATCAACTTCTGTAGGAGCACTTTTAGGTAATATCTCTGTTGCCAGGTATTTTTTCTTTTTTGCTAAGCGTGTAGAATATTTTGTTTTGTTTTATCTTATATATTTTTGTATTAATAGCGAAAAACAAAACAAATATGCAATAATTATATTAATATTATGTGGTGTGGGTATATCTGTATATAGTTTTTATAACCGGAGTAATCTTGAGACAGTTAGTTATTCCAGTTATGCTCAGTTAGTACCTTTTGTTAAAAGAGGAATATCGGACTACGGACCTACTTTCAATCTTATATTGCCAATTCTTATTTCAACTGCAATCACCATGAAATCACCTATCTATACTGCATTTGCTGCATTTGCCAGTATTCCTGTTGTAATTGCTTTAATGGATACAATGCAGAGGGTATCTTATATTGGAACTATGGTATCTCTGCTCTTTCTCGCTATATATAAATATAGAAGTTTAATAATTCTGTTTATTTTAGGAATATACTATTCTATAGGGCGTTTGTCTCAGAATTTTATTCAACGTGCTTCTTTTCTATGGGAGGAAATAATACATTATCCCCATCCTTATGGTTCTTTACCCTATAGAGTTGCCGGTGTTATGGAGGCCTTTAGAAATATTTTATACAGACCTTTAATTGGGAAAGGTCTTGGTACATATAGTTTAGGAGCGGCTGTATCTCATAATCAATATGCGCAACTACTATTGGAAACCGGAATCCTGGGTTTAGGAACTTTCTTATGGTTTATTTTCAATGCTTTAAAGACAGGATTTCATATGGGGAAAGTCACAAGTAATAAGCTCTATCGAGGTTTTTGCTACGGATATATTGCTGGTGTAATAGGTTGGCTTGTGGCCTGTCTTGGAACTATTAACTTTACATCAATCCGAAGCATGGAAGTCTTTATTGTAGCGACAGCAATAGTTATTTCAGGATGCAAGGAAGATATATTCGGTGGATAATTTTATTCGATCAAATTTTAAGAATTTATTATTAATAATCTTTATTTTAGCTTTAGCCTTTAGAGTGATTATTTTACTTGTCTATCCAATTACCTCGAATACATCCAGCGATTCCGGGGCCTATAAAAGAATAGCAGAAAGGTTAGCAGCGGGTGAAGGTATTTCCATGACTAATTTTTATGTAAATGGAAAACCTCTACGTTCCTATCGTCCACCTTTAACGCCAATATTATCCGCCGGATTTCTGAAATTAACAGGAGGTAGATGGCTTTCGGTACATTTGTTTTTCTGCTTTATAGGAGCTTTAGGCTGTTTGATTATTGCTCTTGTTGCCAGA
>WJIO01000219.1 GCA_014730235.1 Candidatus Poribacteria bacterium | reverse complement strand
TGTTCGTGTGGTTGTGGCAAAGTAATCAGAAAACCGTTTATGAAATTGCTCAAAACTTTCTATGGCTTGCTTTATGTCTGATGATAGCAGTTCAATCAATGGCATGATAGAATTCTCCTTAAAATCCTTAAAATTATGAATCCTATCATATATGTTAAAATTTTAGAACCATAAAATCTAATGTAACAAAGTCAAGATAATTCAGGATGATTCTTTGCAAAGACTATACCTCAGGCATTTTACTATGGATGAAATACAGATAGCACGTCGGGAAATGAATAAAGGCAGGCCGTCGCCATCATCTAATGTAATGAATGAAGAAGAGAAGGAATTAAATACCGAGGCAATGAGAAGATTAAGAGAAAGTGGTTGGGCACCAGCGGGATCGGATTAGAGGCAGGTTATTAACATAGAAAAGGGTCAATTCTACTATGAAAAAGCAAGCAATAATCAAGTTATCTGTATTGATCATAATCGGTATATTCATAGCAGTCGTTGCATTGATTTACAGCAACACTAAGAAGGATCTGCCTGGGGAGATAATTGGCAAAGATAATGCACCAATGGTGCTAATCCCTGCAGGAGAGTTCCAGATGGGAACCAATGACGGTTTGGACAAGGAGAAGCCAGCACATACGGTTTATCTGGACGCATTCTACATGGACAGGTATGAGGTAACTAACGGGCAATATCGCCGTTTCGTGCAGGAAACGGGTCACAGAGAGCCAATAGGAATGGGAGTTATAAGGGGCAAATATCAGGATGAACTCAAGCTGTGGCTATATGAAGAGTTTAGCGGAGATGACCAGCCTGTGGTATGTATATCATGGGAAGATGCAAAGGCTTATGCAGAATGGGCAGGTAAACGGCTACCAACGGAGGCAGAATGGGAAAAGGCATCGCGTGGCGGCCTGATTGGCAAGATATACCCATGGGGTGATGATTGGCCTCCACCAGCAGGATCAGGGAACTTTGCTGGTGAGTCAGACAAGAAGGTGTATCCCAGATTTGTTAGTATCCCCAACTATAATGATGGTTATGCTCATACTGCCCCAAAGGGCAGCTTTAAGCCAAATGCTTATGGTTTATATGATATGGCAGGGAACGTTCGGGAATGGTGTGCAGATTGGTATGACAGAGAATACTACACAAAATCTCCAAAGCAAAACCCAAAGGGTCCAGACTCAGGACTGGTTCGTGTTACACGTGGTTCATGGTTTGATAATTCTGCTCCGAGATATCTCAGGAATACCTATCGCCGTTTCTGTGCTCCAACGGCTAGCGGATTTAAGGAACTCGGTTTTCGCTGTGCGCTTTCTGTAAATAAAGAATGATATACTTTTTTCCGGGTTTCAGAGAGTAAGATATTATTCAGTTGTAAAGCCGTTTATCTGAATATTCCCTTACTAACCCTCAGTTGGGATTTTCTATCAGATATACCCACAATTGAGACCATTTCAAAATGGGACAAGGCCTTTGGGGAAGGTTATAGATTAGGAGAGGGGTGGGCATATTTGAGGTGGTCAACATGGCTCTGGAGGACTTCTTTCAGGATATGAATGTAAAGAACCCCCAGGAATTAGTCAGACTTCATTAAGAAGCACAAGAGGAAAATGAAAGGCGTAATATTAGCTGGCGGACATGGAAAACGTCTGTATCCTCTGACTGAAAACACCCCCAAGTGTCTGTTACTCATAGACCAGCAACCTATGATATATTACCCTATCCATTCTTTATCCCAGGCTGGGATAGATGACTTACTGGTGGTAGTTGATGGATATTACTTGCCAGACTTTGCAGCCTGTCACATTATGTAAGAAGGTTCCACAAACAGAAAGCAGGAGCACAGGTTCTGCTGAAGAGGGTAGACCAGCCTGAGAGATATGGCGTAGCAGAAATGGACTCAGGCAGGATCATTGGCATTACAGAGAAGCCTGAGCATCCCAGGAACAATCTGGCTGTTACGGGATTCTACATGTATAACTCCCGGGTCTTTGACGTCATAAGGGAACTGAAGCCATCTCCCAGAGGGGAGTTTGAGATAAGCGACGTGAATAACTGGTATATAACAAACAGCACTATGGAGTATGACGTTACTGATGACTGGTGGATAGACGCAGGTACTATTCACGCTCTGAGGAAAGCCAACAGCTTTATGCAGGAACGCTATCATACATATCATACAATTGATCATACACAGACTCAAACAGATTCAGAGTTAGCAAAGGCAGCGGAGAATCCCGGACAATTTCCTCCGGGTTACTCCGTTTCCGGGAGCGAGAGGTGCTGAATTCACGGTAATATACCTTGTTAGCTGCCTCTTGGACTTATATCATATATCTCTTAACACTATACATCAGGGAAAACACAGATGAAGATAGTTAGCAATAGCTGTTGTGATGGCATCAGTGAAGATTGGCAGACAGGAAAACTCTATATCAAGTGGAAGTCTAATAACCACAATGAGACATAGATTACACTTCTGAAAATTATTTTCAGGCATCCTATCGCATTTATTACTAAGGATTGACAAAGTTAAGGAGGATAAACAAAATGAAGCGAAAAGCTTTTCTAATTTTCATTACAATATCAGCGATGATAATGATTACATACATCATATGTATCGGTGATCCACCTCCAACATGGGGAGAAGATTATAGTGACTCGAACTATGGTACCATAGATAATCCTAATGTCACACTTTATTCCAATGTCTACTGCGCCGTCAATATATCTGTGGGCGGCGCACCATACACTTATCGTACATATCATTGGGCACATGTCGAACGGGCGGATGGTGATCCCGACGGGAAACAGAAATTTTACTGGTCGTTTGAACATGATCCAGGTGGTGCTTTTGGGGGAGGTGAAGGTATAGATAATCCTTGGGAACGTGAGAATTACTATACTACTCAGGAGAACGGCGGTCAGACAAAGTACCCATACACACATACCTATTGGAGAATGGGTGGACAAACAGACGAAGTCACAGCAGGATGGCCAAGAGGAAGCGGCATTGAAATACCTGATTGATGTGATATATAAAAGGATGTATACTCAAAACGCAATGTAGAGGAAAGCGATAGGATGCATATTATAGGGATATGGGGTTAAGTATAAAACGCTAATGATATAACTTCAACTTAATTATGCGGATATAAATTCTTAGTTTAAAATTCTGAAATGATTTTTCAATATTGGCGGGGAATTACAAAATGAGACGGATTATTCTATTATGTATTTTTCTTATTCTAACTACAAATAATGCTTTTGCTGTTTCATGGACAGGTGGGAAGGTTACTTTCTGGTCCAATGATAAAGATCTGAATTCACCCAAAATGATCTCATCTCCATACATTATGAATGCAGATGGAACTGGTGTTACTAAACTCATAGATGGTTTGTTCCAGGAGGGAGATAAAACTTTCTCAGTTGAGGGTACACTCTCTCTTTCTCCGGATTGTCAGAATGTGGCTTTTGTGTTAAGAAGTCTGAATAATAATTTTGATAGTATTAATTCTGATATAGCTGTCCTGAATATAGATAGTCGCAGAATGGTAAACCTGACAAATGGTAAGGTAAAGTTTTACAAGGAGCCACGATGGTCACCTGATGGACGGAAAATAGCTTTTGCCAGGGATAAGGATATTTATACAATGAACTGGGATGGCACAAATATCACGATGATTTGTGAAGGAAGGCATCCAGATTGGTCACCTGATGGACGGAAAATAGCTTTTGCCAGGGATGAGGATATTTATACAATGGATGCTGATGGTGGTAATGTGGAAATGATTGCAACAGCTCCAACAGAACATGTGAAATTGCTGCGCTGGTCACCTGACAGTAAACAAATACTTCTTACCACTCATAAGAATGATGCTTGCATTTACATCATGGATTCAAACGGAGATAACTTAACACTGATCAAAGAATCATCCTGGCAAGCTTGTTGGTCACCTGATGGCAAAAAAATCGCGTTCGTCATTATAGATGATGAAGATGATTTTTTCCATGGCTTTCATATTTGGTTAATGAAACCTGATGGAAGTGATCTTGAAAGGCTGACAAACAATGATAGAGGTGAAGCCGAGTTTGATTGGAGAGATCCCGTTTTTGGAGTTAGTCCATTGTTAAATGCCGTAAAAACTATGTGGGGTAAGATTAAAATTGATAAATAAGGCATAAAAGAACGTCGTGAGATAATTTACACTCAGAATATTAGTTGCTTTTATGTTAATAGTTAGCATTATAACATCTGATTAATTTACGAGAGATGGTTATGATAAATTTTCTTCAGAATATTATAAAGACATTATATGCAGGGACTGAGGAAATAATAATGAAGCATAGGAAGATTTTTTCTGTCATGGGATCAGTTTTAGTTGTTTTTATTATATTGGTCTATTCGATAGCAGTATATCTAGAAAACAGGCTACCAATTGCTCCTGAAAGAAGTATTATACCTAGTGGTCGTCTTCTATCTTGGTATGATAAAGATCCACTTCTTGCAGACATTGAAGCGCCTAAAAACTTATATGTCGCGCTTTCGAATAATAAATTTTCATCTTTAAGCAAAGTTTGCGATATCAGAACAGGCCTCTTGGCACAAATGTTATCAGAAGAGCATACTTCTCTATATCCATTTCATATGTTTGTCACAGCTACAGTGAGTTTAACCCAATATTTCATTACGCGCCAACTGGAGAATGTGTATTTTTTACAAAGGTATAAAAATGAGGACGGGGATTACTAAAAAACAACATAAGCTTGCCACCTTTGCTCTCTTGGTTATTATGCTCCTAATTGCTGCTTATATTCGACTACAGGGCACTTCCTATGATATAACTGCGCTCAAGGGTACAGATTCAGTTCGATATGTTCACCAAGCAAAGCAGATAGCAGAAGCAGGATATATGCCGAAGATAGACAAATTTCGTTATGCTCCTTTAGGAAGAAGAACTGCTAATCAGCTAACTGTCTATCCATATACCATTGCTGCGATATACAGACTGATAAATCTATCGGGTGTTGATTGTAAAATTGAGTATATAGCTATTGTATTGCCTGTTGCATTCTTTATTTTAACAGCCTTAACTATATATATCCTAGTATGGCATGTTTTTGATAATTACACTGCTTTGTTATCGGTTAACATAGCAATTCTTGCTCCTCCTGTTGTTGTGAAAACAGCGAGTGGGTCTGCTGATAGAGATAGCATAGTTTTATTACTTTCTACAGTCTCTTTTCTCTTCTATATACTATCACATCTCAGTAATTTCGATGGTAAAAGATGGTTTTTTAGATCAATGTCAACATTTTTTATGCTATTAACGGTACTTACATGGCGAGGTGCTGGAATTTTTATTTTCATCATTGTTACTGTTGAATTCATAAGACTATTACTCGATTATTCATATAGTTTCAGGGAATCGGGTTTACTGGCTTGCTGGGTATTGCCAATATCTTTGGGTGCGATAATACTGAAACCCGATGTATATCGCCATTTTGCCCAACCACACGTTTTCGTAGCTATCATTTACCCGTTATTAATTTTATTTGTTTCCGTTCTGGTATCCGTTATTCAGCATGTCAAAGTCATGAAGAAACTTTTGTCGTTTCACAATCGATTACCAATTGGAATGATACTAACGCTTCTTTCAGGATCAGTTTTTTTCGCTTTAACCTATGTTATCGGAACCGGTGACTTAATTGACACTTTGATTGAGAGATTCATTTCTCCATTTGGGACAGACCCTTTGTTTCAGACGATTGATGAATTGCAGAAACTTGGAGCCCTTGGTTGGTCATTATATCCAGGTGTATTTTTCATCCCAATGGCTGTTGGGTTGCTTTTAATAGTTCGAGATATATGTAAGTATTTAGATCTACATCAGTATTGGACTATGAGTTTTGTTGAGATAATAATATTTGGTGTTGCCTTTAGCAGACTTTTTTCCGACGCATCAATGGCCAGCTTCACAGAGAATTCAGTTACTTTGACAATATATTGGGCTTCTATTGGAATTGGAGTATTTGGACTTATATCTGGCACTACCCATGCTTATTTTAGGCGGAATATTGATAATCCTATAGTAATTACTCGCGTTATCTGGGTCAAGATATTCCTCGCTTTATGGTGTATTTTTATGCTCATGCTCTTTCGTTCTGCTATTCGATTCGCATTTTTATTCGTTATCCCTAGCACGATTCTTGGATCATATACCATAATATGGATACTTAAGAGGTGTATTCAGAAGCGGAAACTATCTCTAATATATATACTCTATGCAGGCTCGATACTATGGCAAGTCTATGCTTTATTTAGCAGCAGGATGAATTGGCATTATATACATGTATCAGTTTATATTTTATTAACGGCTTTGCTAATATTCACAATATTACTTTTTATAAAATATATATTAAGGCCGAATATATTATATAAACTTGGTTTAGTGGTTTAATCGCTAAATAGCATTAGTTATAGGTTCCCATGAAGAACCGAAGCCACCAGCATAGACACAGAACTGCTCTTGTGGCTTCTTCTTCCAGTAATATGGATGCTTATGAGCATTCCAGTAATCTAAAGCGTCAATAAAAGCCTGAATTATTTCATCAACATTTTCGAAACGTCGTCCCTTTAGGGCCAGTGATCGCAGTTGCTTCCACCATGGCTCTATGAGATTGAGCCAGCATGAATACTTAGGGATAAACTGAATCTGTATCTCTGGCCATGCCAGCAAGGCAGTTTTCACATCTCTGCTGGTGTGAGTAACAAGGTTGTCCTCAATTATCAACCAGCGGTCAGATGGAAAATGCTGTATCACCTGTTCCAGGAGCTGTATATGACTGGCACTATCTCGACTAGGACTCAACACCATAGTAGCTTCTCCTGTAGCTGGTTCGAAAGCTCCATTGACCCACAGTTTGCCACGACGACCATAGTCTGGCTCAAACGTTGCTCTGTATGGTCCTGGTTCCCAGGTTTCTCCTGGATATGTCTTAGCAGATACTGGACCCATCTCATCTATACATATAACCTTTGTTCTGGGAGGTGGTGCTATATATGAATATATGATGACCCCCTTTTTTCCACGAATTGGGAATCGTGTTTCTCTGCTTCATGGAACCAGCTTTGCTGACGTTTCCACTTCAGACCTTCAGAGTCAATCCATTCCCAGATAGTGGATGTGGCTACATGCATACCACAGCGTTCCCTGAAGGCTGTCTGAAGTCGCTCCAATGTCCACAGAGCAAAGGGATAACCAAGAGAATCAGGCTTCTGAAGTGCAAGGTTTATCAAAGAGCTACGCACATCCTCTGTATGATCTGGTGGACGGCCTGGACGTTGCTTATCATATAGTCCTTGAATGCCATATTCATTGAAACGCTTCACCCATTTGCGTCCAGCATACTTGCTCTTGTAGCCAGCCAGCTTGCCTGCTTTGTCTGCTGGTAGCTTGGGGGTATCAAGCATCAACTGAATTACCTTAGCACGTTGTGCTAAACGAACAGATTCTGTCCGGGAAGTGGATAGTTGACGTAGTTGTTTGGCTTCTTCTTCTGATACTTCTCGTACCTGTAATAGTCTTGACATTTTGTACTCCTAAGTTGATGTTATACTTAGGATATTATAACATATCTTATTAAGCGATTAAACCATTAAGTTGCCAATTATCATAAAATTCTGTCCATCATGAAAGCGGAGATAAAGGAATCAACTTTTAGCCAAAAAACTCACTGAATGAAAAATTATGAATCCACTTCTCAGTTTCATAAGCTTTTTGTGCTGGGGTGAATCCCGCCCAATAGGTGGATACAACCTGGGATCGTCATTGGTTCTGACGTAAACTACCGGGCCCATGGTGGTATGGGGGCTGCACAGGCATCCCAATGGACATTCATCCAGGTGGGGCACATACATATACTTCCCGTCTCTGCGGGTGAGACGCTTTACAGGACAGGTGTAAATGATACGATGCTTTTCCCTGTTGTAGCTGTGCCGGCGCATGAGCCTTCCGCCGGGACAGATGGGTATTCCCTCTTCGTTGACTTCCTTAGCGCTACCTGTGGGAACCGGACTTACTCCGGTTCTGGGGTTCAGAGCTATGACTGGAGTTATTCCCTGTTCCATCAGGTATTGGTAGTTGCCTACCGAGTCATGTCCTGAGTCATATACGGTTTTGTCTATGAGCCATTCCAGACCATGCTCCCGGAAGGTCTTCCGCATCCTGTCAAAGTCTTTCATGGATTGGGTGAAGTCCGATTCTGAAGCCCTGGTGATGCTTACGTGCAGGGGCAGGTCGTGTCCGCTGATGGAGGCTATGTGTTGATAATATGTGTGTCCGAAGTAGTAGCAATCCCGGTAGGAGTCGTATCCCCAGTCGGCATTAGCATCAGTGTAGTATCTGGAACAGTCGCAGTCATAGATGCCATTTTCCCGGCACTCGCATGCAGGTTTGCCGTTATGACTGGCGCCGGTTACCAGTGGTGAGCCGTCGCCGGATATGATGAGAGAATCAGTGTCGCCTAATAATCCCCGTCGTGCGGAGGGTATGATGGCACATTTTATGAGTATGTCCTCCAGACGCTTCAGCAGGTCGTCGGGACGGGGTTCGTCTTCGTCCTTTATGAGGTCATCCTTCAGCTTCTTTGTCAGGGAATCATATTGGGTCAGGTCTTCTTTTTTACCTGCTTTCCGCTGCTGTTCCTCGTTCTTTATGTTCCGCAGATGCTTTTTCTTACGCAATTGGCTGGGTCTGGTATAGTGTTCGCAGGGCTTGTGGTATTCCCCATCCTCCAGCCAGTCAATAAATAGATAAAAGGTGGATGCTGCCGGTGTTTTCACCCGTTCCCCGGAATGGGACGCAAATCCGCACAGCACTGCCAGTCTGGGCTTCTTCTCCAGTTCCGCTGCCCATTTTTCTATGCTGGTATATCTAAGCAGCGTCATGAGTAGGAGAGACCGGAGCATACATACGGGGTTGTATGGCGTTCTGCCCCTGGGGTTGGGCGAGTAGAGGGATTCCAGATACGGCTCTACTGAATCCAGATGGATTTTTGTGAGTATCAGAGCGGCTTCCTTTAATTCCTGTGATATTTTCCTTGACTTTCTCCTCAGCCATCTGGTAAGATTGGAGCAGATATTTTCAACATATTGTTGATGAGTATATTGCTTATTATAGGTGCGCATGATATGACTCCTTTGAGTGGTGTCTTAGGTACTATCAGCCGCGCACCTATTTTATCACTATATTCGGCTCTGTCAGGGCCACAGAAAAATCAAATAAAAAATGTTTATCGTGTTAAGTCCAGTGTTCATATTGTTTTATACCTAACAAGACTAAAGAGTTTTGTCAAAAGACCAACCGGAAATTCTACACTTAAGTGGACTTGGCTGTCCAGATTGTCATCGAAGCTCTCCCATAGGCGAACTGGAACTCAGGGACTGGGTTGTTCCCAATCTGTTCCAGCAGGAGATGGGCTATATACCCATACCGGCAGGAGAAGGTATACCAGCAAATAAAGCTCTGACGGCATTAAAAGAACAGATAGTAGATTATGATGATGTAAACTCAGGAATCGCTCAGAGAGTTATACAAGGGCTTTCTGATAATGAGAGAAGGGGGGTTGAAAAGACATATAGGGAAGTTGTATTGGTGATATTTATATATAAGAAATCCGGCAAAACATTAGAGATATTTATCCAGTCGCCCTGATGATATTATGGTTACAGGTCATCTCAAGGCTTCTATCGAATTCTGCAAAATTGCTCGTGAATATCTTGGGTTGTGGACACCAAGGCTTCCATCCTCTAATATCAGAAGATAATTAAAGAGACTGCCCGTCTCATCGGAGGACCTTATTCCCGGAACAGCAAGCCCAGAGTTATCAATGAGATTATTTGCTATAAGAAGAGCCTTTAATTCATCAAGCAGGCCAGCGATCTCCGTTTGGGTTCCATTCAGATCAAATGTCTCAATATCTGCATGGCAGAACACGCATCCTGATACATTGACCGTGTCGGAATCATGCGCCATCTTCATGGTATGTCCGCCGATCTTATCGCCAAAAGCAGTTGCCATGTGGCAGGTAACACATGAATCATCTATGAGCGTTTTGTGTACGAATTGCTTTACATAGGGAACCGATCCGGGCACTTCATAACCACCAGTGCCGGCCAGAATAGCAGCTTGAGTGCTGTGATGCGGCCCCCAACGTCTTGAGGTGATCTCAACATCATCACCGCCAACTGTGAGAACAGGTTCTCTCACTCTCGGTTGGTGGCACATTGCACAGATATTTCCCTTGCCAAAGTCGACAACTTCCCCACTGAGCCTTATTGTGACGGGAGTTTCAATGGTCAGCGCATAATCTGTATCGTCATAATTACTATGAATCTGATGACAGGTGCGACAATTCGGGGGAGTTGGATTGTCAATACCCTCATCAATCGCCTCTGACGGAGGCTCACCGCCCATTGCCAGCATTTCTCTAAATCCCTCGCTTGTATGACAACCTGCGCAATTAGCACTGCTTCGCTCAAAAGCATCTCCTGTCGCATGTGTAGAGGCCTCCCATTGGATCTGCAATGCAAGAATTTCAGTGGAAGCATCGTGACAGGCCCCGCACGTGTCAACCGCCGATACGGATTCCTCATCACACCCCGTCAATACCATCACATAGATAAATACTGTAAGCACACTCAAGAATACAATGTATTTTCTCATAATCTTTTCCTTTGAAAATAGTATTCAAATACCTCATGACAACGCTAAACTTAATCATGTCTTAATCCATGACATTTCGTGCATAGTTCCTCTCTTTCGTGGCACTTCATACATGCTGACGAATCTCTATGCTGTCTGGAGTAGCCAAACGACAATCTGGATTTCCAGTCTGCTGGATGCGGCGAAATCTCAAAATGACATACCATGCATGTCTGCTCATCATGACAGTCAACGCATGTACTCAAGTTGTTCCGCGCCGGCGCTATATGTCCCATGTTAACCCATCCTGCGGGATGTATTCTGGTCTCGAAATCAACTGCCTCGTGACAATCAATACACTCGGCCCGTTTATGGCATACATTGCATCGCTGAGAGTTTATCTTTGCATTAACACCGTGATTAAGAACATAATTATTGCCATGCCGGTTTGGCCTGATGTCACCCATATGACATTTGGAGCATTCCTCGATTTTTTGATCCAGACTGTGTCCGGGTTCAGGTATCATATCCTGATCCAGTTGGAGTTTCACATCACCTCTGTGGCAATCTGAGCATAGATCGTCGTTACGTTCCGCCTGATTTTTGTGCCATATTGTCCACATCGCCTTGTCGTGAGAAGCCGGGACATACTCGCCGCTTCCTAAGTTGAAATGGCAAAGGCTGCATTCCAGAGGCTCGATCTCATGACACTCACTACATATCTTCATGGAAGGCAGGTTTCTGTCAGATGCTATAGAACTGCTGGGTATAGATTCGTGACACCTTATGCACTTATGACCCTCTTCCAGATGTACCTTATGGGAGAATTTCATGCCATATTCCACAGGCGGTATAGTGGCGGCGGCCTTATTATACACGATTTCTGATTCCTCGTGGCAGACCTGGCATATCTCTTCTTCAGGGAGATTATTATCCATAAAGCGAGTACTGGAGAAAATCTCCTGATGACATACTTCGCAGTCCAATTCTTCTGTAGCGTGAACCTTGTGGGAGAATATTACCCGGCGTTCTGATACCTTACGCTGGCCAAATATTGCACAGGCAGTCAGGGACACTATCACCAATGCAAGTATATAACTCCAATGTCTGAGGCGAACGCTATCTATGGCCATATTCACCTCCGGTAGATGGCTGACCATATTTGAAACCTAGCCGCACCCTCGCCAACAATCTAAAACTGTTGTCACCATTGTGATCAACATTATCTTCCAACCTTATATGGGCTGAGATCTGGTCGATGATATGATAGCCAAGATCCAGCTGCAAAGAGTGGATGTTATCCCGTTTCTCAGCCCCTCGGAGCCTGTAATCATTGTAGTAAACGCTTATCTTTGCTGAAAATTTCTTAGTTATAGAGCGTCCAAGACTAGCCCGAATCCCAGTATCCATACTATCAGTATCTGGCTTTTCCGCTTTCAACATGGTAATGCTAAAATCTGTAACTCGTGAGCGGTTTCTATAGAGCCCAATTTCAAACGTGCTGGAGGGAAAGGACGAAGAGAAATATCTGCTGTATCGGCCGGCCAATAGCATTGATTTAAATACATTATACCGCAGACCGACAGCGGCCTCGTTTATATCGTCGGTGGCAAATACACTGAATATTGACTCCTCTGGAAATAACTGCTTACCATGATAATATTCCGAGTATATACCGAATTTTTCCAGAAGGTTCAGGTTGACTGTGGCACTTCCCTGAACCAATTCCCTGTTGATGATGTCATAGTTTATCTTACTATACATGATAAATTTTCGAAGCTCAAAGAGGCTATAATCATAGCTGTCCAGGTGACCACCTATAACCACACGCTCGAAGCTTTTGCTGTCGAAGTTGGCAAATAGGCTTAATCCGGTTTGCAGCTTCAATATCTCCGGCAGATCTACTGACAATCCAGCCAATCCGTCCCTATTCTCTCCCACTGACCAGGGAGCAACTGATGAGCCAGCGTATGCAGAATGGGAAATCCCCCTGAAGCTTTTGAACTTCACTCTGATACCATCCATCTGCCAGAACCCCAAGCCGTTTGGTAGGAATTGTCTACCCACCTTGATGGAATAGCCTTGAGGTCCAGTCCAGTTTAAATACCCATATATAGTGCGCCAATCAGGTTTGCCATCGCTCGCAATATCTTTCCTGACGCGGGTGTAGATATACGCGGAGAGGCTGTCATCGGCAATGTCTCCTATGCTGACACGTATATATTCATACAGATAATTATATAAATCCTCGCCGTTTCTCTCTATCGGTTCCTGACGCAGCCAGTTCATGGTTGTAAGACTTCCACTGACCGA
This sequence comes from Candidatus Poribacteria bacterium, assembly GCA_014730235.1. GTDB lineage: Bacteria > Poribacteria > DTPJ01 > DTPJ01 > WJIO01 > WJIO01. Next base: position 39,537 of record WJIO01000219.1, on the reverse strand, counting down.
TACTCCAAAAAGAGGAGATGTACTGACGAGAAGAATAACTATAGCAACACATGTCACTTTCACAAGCACTAACCTCCCGCTATTTAACCATTTGTGCTAGTTGAAAAAGTCATGGAAATAAGGTTATCAGGTGAATTAGTGTAATGATACACTGTAAGCAATAGATACCCTACAAATATCACAGCTCGGATGCTCCTTAAACATATATAAAACCAGGGTTTTCTTAACTTTTTGGATTGGTTGTCTGACATGCGCATTTTCTACGATTTTGCTGTAAATAAGCTCAGTACACCAATGGCAATAATTGATATTTGACAACTTCACTGATAATATAACTGACGATAAACTGCTCATTTTATCCTCTATAAACTTTTGACTATATCAAGCTGGAGCATCTTTGCTTGTACTGATTCCAGAACTGAGTCACGAATAAAGTCACTTGCTCTAGTGTCTCAATGCCTATCAACTCACCTTTATCATTTAGCTCAGCAGTAATATTGTGACCCAATTCAATGCTTCCAGCTTCCGGTTCATCAGAGATTTCTAAGTATAAAACATCCTCTTTGTCGAAGTAAGTCATCTTCATTTTATTCATTATTTCTTTGTCCATTGCAAGGAGTTTATTCCACTAAATACCTCCAGGGATTTACTCCTGAGTTTGTGAATCAGGGTTTCCCTGCCCGGCAATCTTGTTATTGCAGAATCTGAGAATTGTCCAGGCATAGCTTATCGTCTTTTTGCATTTCCACATTCAAGTCGGAAAAGCCGTTTATCTCAAAGTTTGATACCAGCCCACGTTGTCGCCAGTTTTCCCTTTGTCTCAACGGCTATATTCAGGGCATCAAGAAATAAACCGGATATAACCCAGTTAGCGCCGCCCTTATGAGTTATCTGTAAGCTGAAAGGCCCTCCGCCGGTTACTTCCCATATATAATATATGCCTTCGTGGAAATCCGGGTTTTCTACAGTAACATCCGGATCATCCGGCGGATCTTCCTGGAAACCAACCATATCCTGAACTCTTACTGAAGAATCCCAGTCCACTACATAAACAGCTACCTGATAATTCTTTAAGTCTGTCTCAATAGTTACCACACCAACCGGATTGTTAAACATACATGATCCAGCTCTTTGATCCGGATCGTCAGGATATATTAATCCTCTTTCATCTTGAGTTGGATTGGCCCAATCCCACCGCTGGTTTCCTCCATCATCAAATACATTAATATCCTTCAGATCCTCTATATCCAGAGGAGCGAAAACAATAGCACCATTTTTACCGTATAATTCAGGCCAGTTACCCTTGGTATCTTTGTCTTCACCTATAAATTCTACATTTCCAAAAGCCAGAGAAAAAACGGAAAACAGCATTATAAATGTTAATATATATTTCATCATAAAACCTCTTAAATTGCAAAACAAGTCTGAAAGGTAACCTTTCAGACTTGTTTTGTTTAATATATTTTTGTTATTTTTTAATTTTGCTCCATGTGGTAGCAAGTTTATCACCTGGTTCAACAGCCGCTGTGTCTATTTCATCCACAAATATTCCGGTCATAACCCAGTTAGCCCCGCCCTGATGAACTACCTGGAGCTTAAAAGGTTCTCCACCTGTAACCTGCCAGATATGATATACACCACCATTAAAAACAGGATTTTCCACTATGACATGGGGATCGGCCGGTGCTTCAGCACCTTGAAAACCAGTCATATCCTGAATACGAACATCCGAATCCCAATCCACCACATAAGCGGCTACCTGATAACTATCCAGGCTTGTTTCAATGGTAAAAATGCCATCGGGATTATTATAAACGCATGATCCTGTGCGTTGGCCTGAGCCATCAGGATAAAGCAATCCTCTTTCATCTTCAGTTGGGTTTTCCCAATCCCACCTGTTGTTTCCACCGTCATCAAAAACAGTTATATCCTTCATATCTTGCAAGTCTTCCATAGCAAAAATGATAACACCGTTGTTACCATATTTACCTACCCAATCACCTTTGGTATCCGGATCATCACCCACATACACAACATCAGTGTATGCAAATGAAGTAATCATTAGAAATGCAAGAAACAAAATGTTAACAAAAATCAACAAAGATTTCATCACTTAGTACCTCCTGAAATAGATAAAAAATTTTATATCCAGTAATCGTTAAAAAATGGATACAATTTAGTTGTCATTCCTGCAAAAGCAGGAATGACAAATTTTGTAATTTACCATCATTATAAAGGTATTTTCTAAACACATTTTTCATTTTTTAACGATTACATCCAACAAACCAAGAATAACAAAATACTAAATTTAAGTCAATAAAATTCTGGATGCGTTTAAACCAAGTATTTTCTTTTTATCATCATCGGATATTTTAGCATACAGGATTTTACCGATCTGTGCGTTGGCATTTACAAAGGGCATATCGCTTCCAAATAGAATCCTGTCCGGGCCGATTTCCCTTACAAACCTTTCGATTGTTCCATACATGACGCTTGAGCAACAGGTCTCCAGGAATACGTTATCATATTTTCTGGCGGCATCTATTGATTCGTCATATCCACCGGGTGTGCCGCCGGAATGGCCCAGGATAACCGGCACTTCGGGATATTGTCCAGCCAGTTTTCCGAGTATCGTTGGGGAACATGTTCCGTCACCTCCCCAAGTGTGGGATAATACAGGCAGCTTCTTTTCGCTGGCAAATTCCCACATGGGACGCAGGTTTTCGCCACTAGCCGGGTAGCTGTGAAGGGAAGGATGAATCTTGAATCCCCTCATACCAGCTTTATAGCATCTCTCAATTTCCTCCGGTATTTCATCTGGATAATTGGGGTTCAGGGTGATATATCCAAAAAATCTCCCGGGATAATCCTGCATAGCTTTTAAGGCCATGTCGTTACCTATCCTGTGATCCGGAGTAATACCCACATGAGGACTCGTGCAGGCGGTTTTTACGCCTATGTTATCCATGACCTGGATTATGCTAGCTGCGTCGTTTTGTGGAATATGGAAGTTATAATAGGGGCCCATGTGGCAGTGGGCATCAATTATCACCTCATCATCTAATTTTCTGGCTGTAAAAGCTTTGCCCTTTATGTCGTCTTTTAATTCAGGTATATATTTGTTTCCAGTTTCTATACCCAATAATTCACGCAGGTTATTACCAGCAATTTTGTCCTTTTGGTATTCTTTGATAATAGAGTAATTTATCATATTCACAGCCGGACCGGGTGTGAACTGTGGCATACGGGAACCGAAGATAAGTACTTCCGATTCAAAACGCGTGCATATGTCTTCTATACCTTTATGCACCTGATAACCTGAAGTTTCAACGTATATATTATCAAATTTATCCAGCAACGGGTAGAGATAGCGATTTACCCGATAGTTTAAATTGGTAATTATTACAGGCAGTGTCGGATGGCGTTGACAGAGATCGTGAAGACCGTCCCAACTGATCTGGTCTATTTCAATTATGGTAACGATGCTGTTTTTTTCTAATTCCCTCAGTAGTTCACCTGAACACCATTCGGAAAGGCTGTAGAGATGATCGGAGGGAAAAAGTCTGGCAGCTTTTACGTTGTTTTTTATCATTTTTGCCACCAGTAACTCAGGTTCTAGCATCTCTCCTGTTCCGTTGGGCATAACGACCCAGCATGGATGTAGGCGTTTATATCCCTTTATTTCATCCATAAGCTTTTCGTTACCAATCATGGGCGAGTATTCTTTTGCCAGGGAATGGTAAACCAGGGCTTCGTCTATCCCTGTATAATTCATCTCAGCAAGCAAATCCTCAATGGAGTAAAACTCTTCTTCGCCTGCTATTCCCGAACGTCTCACACTTTTTTTTCCTATTACACAATTACAGTCGAAAAAACTTGGCATGTCTAATTCCTTTCTATGCCACTGGTTTCCAGTTGTCCTGACATAACATCCCGGTTATAAAGCCATACTGCCCGGTTTGTAGCAGACATGGCTGCCCGGTTAAAACCATCGGAAATGATACCGCTTACAGCACCCAGGACAATGGATGTAATCTCAAAAGTTCGGTTTTCACCAGTATCTAAAATTGCCATTATTACCCCTGTTATGCTTAAAATGGTTGATACCGAACCCGCGGAAATGCTGATTATTTTATATTTTCGGGCCTTTTGCATTTCCTCAAGGGCAAATGTCGAACCGATCATGGCTTCAGCGAGATTTGTGCCCAGCAGGCTTATATTGATAATTCTGCCATCCTTTACAAAACCATTACCCGCTACACTGTAATACAGATGTATGGTCTCGCTATCATATTTATCCAGCAGGTAATCATCATAGGCGTATACATAACAGGGTATGCACATAAATATTATAATTGTAAAGGGTAAAATCAACCTGAAATTCATACTTGTTCTCCAGAATTCTTCTATTGGGAAACTATAGATATAGGATGAGCACTTATGCCCTGATCCTTTAGCTGTTTCATATATATCCGTCTTATTTTGTTGAAAATTTCTATATACTTTTCCGATCTGTAATCAGGATATGTCCACTGCCAGGGGCGAAAGGACTTGTTCTCTCTCCTTAACGTTGTTTCGGCATATATACCGTTATTCAGATATATCCTGTGTATATGGTCTTTTGTGCTGGCCAGGATAAGCTTTGCGGCTGAAACATATCCCGGGTCAAGGTTTATCCTGCGTCTTTCGGAATCCGGCTGCAAATAGCCTTTCTCAATATCATTTGTGTAATGCTTGATTTCTACTAACTCTTCGGGCATAATAAGCCGCTCAAAGCTTATAAACTTTCTTAAAAGCTCTGAACCCATTTCTTCATAGTAGTAATCGGTAAAATCAAATTTTATGACCTCGCTTTGAAAATCAATACCTCCAAACTTATGAGATAATATCTCCTGCAATAATTCAAAGAGGGATTTATCAACAGAAATCATGCCGGTTATAAATTTAACCGGGGGATGTTTTTTAATCTCACCCATATTTATCACCGTTCGCTTTTAGAGATTTGGTTTTTCATTTTTACACACTTAACCCTGAAGAACCAGATATTTTAAGTTTATCTGCAAATTTGCCTATAGTCTAATGCAATATTCCCTTGATGTCAACAATTGTGTGATGTTATAATAGCTAAACACCTTATTAAAAAATTAGACCAATCATAAAAAAAATAACGGATGAAGAAAATAAAATCATGAAATCTGTATATCAAATTCTAAAACAACACGGGAAAAACATTCCTGATTCAAAAGCAATTCTGGGTATAGACAAAAATCCGCTGACATACGGTGAATTATTTCAGCAGGCCCGGTATGTCATAAACAGTCTTAACGCTATGGGAATATCCCGAAATGATCGAGTTGCCATTGTTTTACCAAATGGGCCCGAAATGGCTTCGACTTTTCTTACCATAGCTTCTGCCGCCACCAGCGCACCCCTCAATCCCAATTACCGGGCCAAAGAATACGAATTTTACCTTTCAGACTTACAGGCAAAAGCTCTGGTAATTCAGTATGGATTCGATTCCCCGGTTGTAGAAGTGGCAAAATCCCTGAATGTGCCTGTAGTAAAACTTATACCCGGTTTAACAGCGGGAAAATTCACCCTTGAAAACGGCAAAATCCCTGATTCACCGCTCAAGAGCAATTCTGCACAACCTGAAGACGTGGCCCTGGTTCTTCATACCTCAGGAACTACATCAAGACCTAAAATCGTTCCCTTGACCCACATAAATATATGCACATCCGCTGGAAACATAAAATCAGCTTTAAGACTTACACCAGATGACCGATGCCTTAACATCATGCCCCTATTTCATATACACGGTCTTATGGGTGCTACATTATCCACAATAACAGCAGGTGCGAGCATTGTCTGCACCCCTGGATTTTACGCGCCCGACTTCTTTGAATGGATGGGCTATTTCCATCCCACATGGTATTCAGCCGTTCCCACCATGCATCAGGCTATATTGTCCAGGGCTGAATCCAACAAAGACATAATCAGTAAAAATCCCCTGAGATTCCTTCGTTCATCCTCAGCCTCCTTACCTCCTCAGGTGATGAAAGAACTTGAGAGTATTTTCAACGCGCCTATGATTGAGTCATACGGTATGACGGAAGCGTCACACCAGATGTCTACCAATCCCTTACCCCCGGGTATTCGTAAGCCCGGTTCGGTTGGTTTGCCAGCAGGTCCGGAGATGAATATCATGGATGAAGAGGGAAATTTGCTGGATAAAAATGAGATAGGTGAGATAGTAATCCGGGGAGAAAATGTAACAAACGGATACGAAAATAACCCGGAAGCAAATAAAACAGCCTTTACAAAGGGATGGTTCAGAACCGGCGACCAGGGATACATGGACTCTGATGGCTATGTATTTATCACCGGGCGTATAAAAGAGCTTATTAACCGGGGAGGCGAAAAAATAGCCCCGCGGGCAGTGGATGAGGTGCTTTTAAGCCATCCCGATGTAATTCAGGCCACAGCCTTTGCAGCCCCGCATCATCAATTAGGCGAGGAGGTAGCCGCTGCTGTAATACTCCGGGAAGGCGCGGAAGTTAAAGAAAGGGAGTTGCAAGAATTTACCGCAAAGCAAATATCAGATTTCAAAGTACCAAAGAAAATATTAATTGTTGACGAAATTCCCAAGGGCCCTACAGGCAAACTCCAGCGTATTGGACTTGCGGAAAAGCTGGGTATAACATCCATGACAGAGGAGGAAACAAGGCAGGAATTCGTGCCACCCCGCACATCCCTGGAAAAATCCCTTTCAGATATATGGTCTGAAGTATTGGGAATAGATGAAATAGGCATAAACGATAATTTTCTGCAACTGGGCGGCGATTCGATGCTGGCCACCCAGATCATGTCCAGGGTAAGAGCCAGAATGGGTTACAGGCTATCTTTTCTGGATTTTCTCGACAGACCCACTATAGCCAATATAGCAGTAAGAATAGAATCAACAAAACCAATCGATAAGGTTATTCTGGATGCCCGGGACGAAACTGGTAACCTGCCCCTCTCCAACATTCAGATGCGCCTGTGGTTTCTGGATCGATTTGAACCGGGTAATCCTGCATATCATCGTCCTGCATATCTAAGGCTGAAAGGGAAGCTTGATACAGATATTCTCAGGCGTAGCTTAAATGAAATTGTCAAACGTCACAGCGTTCTAAGGGCCAGATTCCCTGAAAGAGATGGGCAACCTGTGCAGATTATTGATTCCCGGTTAAATTTGGAAATCCCGGTAGTGGATATTAGCAATTTATCCGGCAAGGAAAGGGAAAAAGAAGCCCAAAGAATAGCCTCAGATGAAGTTAAAAAGCCTTTTAACCTGGCCCAAGGACCGGTAATCCGGGTGAAAATTATTAAGATAGGCCATGAAGACCACATCCTGCTAATTACTTTCCATCACATAGTCTTTGACAGGTGGTCATTTGATATACTATTGAAAGAACTATCTGATTTATATTCGGCCTTTTATTCCGGAAAATCTTCGCCACTGGAAGAGCTTCCCATACAATATTCGGATTACAGCCTATGGCAGAATAAACTGCTGGAGGATGGCACACTGGATGAGCAGTTATCATACTGGCTGGAAAAACTTTCTGTTCCTCCTGAACCCCTGTCTTTGCCGACAGATCGACCAAGACCCAGTATATTGACATACAGAGGCTCTCGCCAGACGCTTATGATATCCAGAAAGCTTTTGCAATCTCTAAGAAAGCTTGGTCAGCGAGAAGAAGTAACCCTATTTATGACAATGCTTTCAGCCTTTCAAGTGCTTTTGTATCGCTATTCCCGACAGGAAGACATAACCCTGGGCGTTCCTGTAGCCGGGCGCGGCGCTGTTGAAAGCGAAGAACTTATTGGATCTTTTATCAACACGATTATTTTGCGAATTGACCTTTCCGGTGAACCTACGTTTCGGGAACTATTGGCCCGGGTGAAAAAAGAAGCCCTGGAAGCCTATGCTAACCAGGACATACCCTTTGAAAAAATAGTTGAACAGATAAATCCAGAAAGAAGCCTCAGTTATAAACCTCTGTTCCAGGTGTTATTTAATCTGGAGAATACCCCTAAAAAGGTTGAAAAAATCCGGGAACTGATAATAGAGGAATATAAATTTGATAGCGGCATTGCACCCTTTGACATAACCCTGGAGATCTCCGAAAAAGAACAGGGGCTTTCATGCGTATTTACATACAACACAGATTTATTTGAATCATCCACCATACAGCGCATGTTGGAACATTTCCAGAATCTTCTGGAAAGTTTAGTAACAAATCCTGATGAGCGCATATCAGTCCTACCCATATTATCCAGTGCAGAAAAACATCTTATAATGCGGGAATGGAACGAAACATCAAGGGATTATGATCTAGATCAATGTATTCACCAGCTCCTGGAGAAGCAGGCGAAAAAGACACCCGAATCCACAGCCATTGTATGCAAAGACAAAAGCCTGACTTACCGGGAATTGAACGCCCGATCAAACCAGTTAGCCCACTATCTCAAACGACTTGGCATAGGCCCTGAAAAAACCGTTGGAATATGCATGGAGCGATCTCTGGATATGATAACCAGTATTATGGGAATACTGAAAGCCGGCGGAGCATACGTCCCAATGGAACACAATTATCCTGAGGATCGCCTTTCATACATGGCAAAGGATTCCCGGATGTCAGTCATTCTGACAAAATCAGATCAAAGCCCAGATCTTGCCGGACATACGACAAGCAGGATTAATATTGATAAAGACTGGAAAAAGATATCCCTGGAGCAGGCAACACCTTCGCATTCTGAAGTTAAGAGCCATAATCTGGCCTATGTTCTGTATACTTCCGGCACTACCGGCAAGCCCAAAGGTGTGGCAGTGGAGCACAGACAGCTTATGAATTACTGCTTTGGGATAATGGAAAAGCTGGATTTTAAACCCCAACGCAGTTATGCCATGGTTCAGCCTTTGACGGTTGACGCTTGTATAACTGTTCTTTTTCCACCCTTGATCCTTGGAGGTACATTACATATCATCCTGCGTGAGCAAAGCCTCGATCCCCGGGCTTTAGGTGAGTATTTCAAAAACCATTCTATTGATTACCTTAAAATAGCACCATCCCATCTGGAAATGCTGCTCTCTTCAGCATCACCAGGGGAAATTCTGCCGAAAGATACTCTTGTGATAGGGGGTGAAGCTTCTCGTTGGAAGTGGGTGAAAAAGCTTCAATCCATAAAACCGGGGTGCAACATATACAATCACTACGGTCCCACAGAAACCACCGTTGGAGTAACTACCTATCATGTAAATAATCAAACAGAGGATAGGGAATATACCATAACTCCTATCGGAAAACCTTTACCAAATACGCAAATTTATATACTTACAGAGCAGATGCAGCCGGTGCCCATAGGTGTAACAGGTGAGATATTTATAGGTGGCTTTAATCTTGCACGCTGTTACCTTAACAATCCAGAGCAGACAGAGAATAGTTTTATACCTGATCCATTCAGGGATACGGGAAGATTATATAAAACTGGTGATATGGCCCGCTATCTACCCGATGGGAATATAGAATTCCTGGGTCGTGTGGATCATCAGATCAAAATCAGGGGATTCCGCATAGAAGCCGGTGAGATCGAAGTCATACTAACCCTACATCGTGAAATAGCCGAAGCCCTGGTAATGGCCAGAGAGGATACCCTCGGTGATAAAAGACTTGTGGCATATATAATACCTGAAGAAGGAAATACAATTGACGAAAGCGATCTGGTAGATTTCCTGAGGCAAAAACTCCCGGAACATATGATACCTTCGGCTTTTGTAGCTCTTGATAAAATCCCCCTTTCAGCTCATGGTAAGGTAAATATCAAGGCCCTGCCTGTACCCGAACGGACAAGGGATATTCAGGATGAATACATTCCACCTCAAACTCCTGTGGAAGAATCCCTGGCCGAAATATGGTCTGATGTTCTTGGAATTGAAAAAATAGGAATACACGACAACTTTTTTTACCTTGGTGGTCATTCCCTTCTTGTCACGAAGGTAGTATCCCGAATCCGAAGCGTGTTTCAGATCAATATATCCCTGAAAAACTTTTTCCAGTATCCCAATATAGCCGAGATAGCTTCAGAAATTTCCCGGAAGATGCTGGGGAATATAGAGGAATCAGAGCTAAAAGCTCTTTTAGATGAATTAGAAGAACCTTCAGATGAAGAATAAATACGGAGGTATGATTTTGGCTAAATCACCTGCAGTCAAAGGCAAGAATATACATCCAACCAATGATTTTATAAGGTTTGAGCGGGAAGAACTGGGTAAATCCATAATAGATCGCTTTGAGAGACAAGTTGAAGAATACAAGGATAAACTGTCGGTCAACTCAAAATATGGTTTTCTTACTTATGCTGAACTAAACACAGCCGCAAACAACCTCGCCCATGTTATACTTGAACGGTGCGGGGAAAATTCTGAGCCTGTTGGCTTGATGATCCAGCATGATGTTCCCCTGATACCGGCTATATTCGGTATACTAAAAGCCCGGAAATTTTACGTTCCTCTGGACCCGGATTTACCCCATAAACGTGTTGAATATATTCTGAAAGATACATCTCCTGAACTGATAGTAACCAACGATCACAATCTGCCGTTGATCAGGAAATTAGGGATCGAGGACTCACAGATTATAAACATCAACAAATTAAGCCCTGAGCTTCCCTCCCACAATCCGAATATATCCATATTTCCGGAGGACTATGCCTATATAATGTATACTTCCGGCTCCACCGGTCAGCCCAAAGGCGTAATAGAAAATCACATGGACGTCATGCACTTCGCCATGATATTTATTAATAATTTCCACATACATAAGGATGACCGTCTGACGTTATTATCATCCTCCAGCTTCAGCGCATCCGTAGCCGATATTTTTACCGCTTTACTCAGCGGCGCATCTCTACATGTGTTTGATATAAAAAAAGAAACTCTGCATAACATGGCCCAATGGCTTATAGATGAAGAGATTACAGCTTACGGATCTGTTCCTGCTTTGTTACGTCATTTTGCAGGCGTTCTTACCGTTAACCATAAATTTCCGAAAATGCGCTTGCTTAAAGTAGGCGGCGATCGCATGTATAAAACTGATGTGGACTTATTCAAAAAGCATTTTCCTGATGATTGTATTTTAGTCAATGGTCTGGGAGCCGCTGAAGCCAAAATCATACGACAATATTTTATTCACAAATACACAGAGATCAATACCAGCATAGTTCCTGTGGGATACGAAGTTGATGGCTGTGAGGTAATGCTTTTAGATGATAAAGGTAAAAGTGTAAAATTTGGTGAAGCTGGCGAAATCGTAATAAAAAGTAAATACATATCACCAGGCTACTGGGGAAAACCGGAACTTACAAAGAAAAAATTTCTGCCCGATCCTGATGGAAGTGATAAAAGAATTTATCATACCGGCGACCTGGGAGTAATGGAACCTGATACCCTATTAACTCACCTGGGTCGGAAAGACTTTCAGATAAAGATCAGAGGATACAGGATCGAATCCGCCGAGGTAGAAAATACCATGATGCAAATGGAAAGCATAAGAGAGGCCGTAGTTAAAACCGCGCCGTATAAATCCGGGGAACAGAGACTTGTTGCCTATTATATCCCTGAGGTTGGATATAGTCCTACGGTCAGTCTTCTGAGAAAAGAACTGGCTGAAAAACTGCCGGACTACATGATACCATCGACCTTTGTGAAGATGAAAATTATGCCCCTGAATACCAACAATAAGGTAGACCGACAGGCCCTGCCGGAACCCGACACGGCCAGACCGGAACTGGACAATCCCTACGTACCTCCCAAAACTCCTGTAGAGGAAAAATTGACAGAGATATGGGAGGAGATTCTGAATCTGGATCAGGTGGGTATCAATGACAATTTCCTGGAATTGGGCGGTCATTCTCTGCTGGCTACTCAGATAATATCTCGTTTGCATGATGCTTTTAATGTAGAAATACCCCAGAATCAGATTTTTCAGTCACCTACAATTGCTGAGATGTCTGTAGCCATTTCCGGTCAAAAAGCAGAACAAGGTGATAAGGAAGACATTGAACGAATTCTGAACCAACTGGAATCTATATCAGATGAGGAAGCTCTGGATAAATTTGAAGAATTATAAAGATGGATTTTAATAAAATATAACTGACAGGGAATTTATCTGTCCATATAATACAGCTGAAAGGGGAGAAAATGCTGGCAAAGGTTCAAAGCGCTGCTGTTTTGGGAATAGATGCTTATATAGTCAAAGTCGAACTGGATATATCTGAAGGTCTGCCTGTTTTTAACACTGTTGGTTTGCCAGATGTTGCTATCAAAGAAGCTCGGGACAGAGTTACGGCGGCTATCAAGAATTCGGCTTTCAATTTCCCTGTCAAACGTATAACTGCAAATCTCGCCCCGGCGGATATTCGTAAAGAAGGTTCTGCCTTTGACTTACCTTTGGCTATTGCTGTTCTGGCGGCTACTGGACAGGTGGATATTGCTCCATTGAATGAATTTGCTATACTAGGTGAGTTAGGTATGGACGGCAGTGTACGTCCTATCAAAGGCGCACTGCCCATTGCTCTGGGAGTAAGGGATAACAATATCAAAAAGCTTATCGTTCCTCTGGATAATGCCAAGGAATCTGCTGTATCCAGCGGATTGGAAGTCTATCCGGTGAGTAATCTTCGCGAAACTGTAAATCTTCTGAATGATGGAGCTGATGCAAAACCATATGATTTCGATATAAACGAAGCTTTTAGCGTCTATTCAGAATATAAGATAGATTTCTCCGATGTGAAAGGACAGGAGCATGTAAAACGTTCGCTGGAGGTAGCGGCAGCAGGTGGACACAATATCATCATGATAGGTCCTCCTGGATCAGGCAAAACTATGCTGGCCATGCGTCTTCCCACTATTTTACCCAGGATGAGTCTGGAAGAAGCTCTGGAAACCACCAAGATTTACAGTGTTGCAGGAAAATTGCCAGAGGATTCCGCTTTGATCGCCACCCGACCATTCAGATCACCCCACCATACCATATCAGATGCAGGCTTAATAGGTGGAGGAAGAATCCCTAAACCGGGCGAAGTCAGCCTGTCCCACAATGGAGTATTATTTCTTGATGAATTCCCTGAATTCAAAAAATCTGCCTTAGAGGTTATGCGGCAACCCCTGGAATCAGGTAAAGTAACTATTTCCAGGGCATCAGCCACATTAACTTATCCTGCAAATTTTATGCTTGCGGCGGCGATGAATCCATGTTTGTGTGGTTTTAAAGGCGATAATTACCACGAATGCCGTTGCACACCGGGTCAGATACAAAAATATATGTCCAAAATATCGGGGCCACTCTTAGACAGGATCGATATCCATATTGAAGTGGCCGCTGTACCCTATGAGAAACTTGCTGGAGAACCAACTGGCGAAAACTCTCACGAAATTAGACAGCGGATTAATGCAGCAAGACAGATTCAGCAGGAGCGATTAATCGGGTCTGGAATCCACTGCAATGCCAGCATGCGTTCAAGACAAATCAGGAAATACTGCAGGATAGCAGATGGTGCAGATCAGCTTCTGGAAACCGCTATCAAGCATCTGGGATTAAGTGCCAGAGCCTATGATCGTATACTAAAAGTATCCCGCACAATAGCTGACCTTGCCGAAAGTGATATTATTCAAGCAGAGCATATCTCTGAAGCCATACAATATCGTAGTTTGGATAGAAACCTTTGGCTGAATTAATTAGATAAGCACCAGTCAATAGAGATGACCAGTGCTCCACATATTCACATGCTTTGGTTTTGACTTACAGATTTGCTCTTTCCAGTTCATCCTGGTTAGAGCGTACCGTCTTGGGTGAATAGCCATTTCGGGAGTTATCAGTCTTTTTGCTCCTGGCATCTTCCCGGGTTTAGCCAAGACGCTTATCCCGTTTCCCTTGTAGCATATCCTCATTATCTTAAATAATGGATTCCATAATCTTGTCTATACCTTCCTTTTGCTTTTTACACCAGGAGAATATGGTAGCAATGTCCCATCCTATACAGAAGTGGCGAACCCCCATATCCAGATATCGCTGGGCCTGTTCAAAACTGCCGATCTCTGCCCTGGGATGGACTCCCATTTTCAAAGCCGTTTCAATCATCCTGCGGTGATCGTTCTGAATCTTCTCGTGTCCTCCCTGGCCAGGCATACCGACACTTACAGAGTAATCGCTGGGGCCAAATTGAACCATATCAACCCCTTCCACCGAGAGTATCTCTTCGAGATTTTCCATTGCGCCCTTTTTCTCGATCATGATTGCTATGACTACATTATCCAGTGATTCTGTCCATTCTTTAGATCCCCCACTCAAAACATAGCCTACACTCCGGCGCATACCGCAGCCATGAACTCCTCCGGCTTCGGGTGTTTCGGATCTAACCAGTCTTATACACTCTTTCACATCTTCAGCCGAACGGCAATCGGTAAACAGAACATTCTGAATTCCTGAATCTATAGCCCGTTGGGCTATAAAACCCCTTGTTTGCTCTTCCACTTTCATCATGGATGACATTTCAGGAAATAGTTCAATTGCCCTACCTATGTTATCCAGCAGTTCCAGACTGAAAGATGAATATTCACCTACATATTCGATATAATCAAATGCTCCGGAATTGCCGATTAATTCTATCATACCCGGCCATGGGGTTATTACATGAGTTCCGAATGTTGGTTTTCCCTCATTTAGTAACTGACGAAGTTTATTTGGTTTCATTATTTACTCCTTTATTTTTATTTTTCTTCCGGGTTCAGTGTGATAGTAATAGTAAACTTCTATGTGCAGGTATTCCTGCAAAAGCAGGAATGACATGATTAGAATTACCATACTGAATCCCGAAAAGTCTTTTTATTACCAGTTCTTGGGCCAGCTATAGTGTTCATTAATATCTTCTATATATGCCATTGGTTCGTTGGGTTCCATATTCATAAGAGCTTCCAGCATTTCCTCTGCCTGCTCATAGGATTTGGTCTGGTGACTGTCCAGGATACCATAAAGTAACATGGATTTATCACCGGTCAACAAGGCTTCCAGGGTTCTTTCCATTCTCAGCCAGTCGGGGTAAATGCACTCTAATAATATCTTGCGGGGTAAAGGTTCTACACGAATGGGTTGAATGCCCTTGATATTCACAACAGCCGGTACTTCCACAGCAACGTCGTTGGGTATTCCGGGTAAAGCGCCGTTGTTGGGAATATTAACCTGGAACTTTCCCTCGTTGTCGTTTACAAGACCGTCAATGATAGGTATATGCTGTTCGCTGGTTTTTTTGTCACCGAACATGTCCACCGGTCGGATTTTTTCATCATAGGCGGCTTCTTTCATCTGCTGATATTTCTTTTCTTTGCCCTTGAGTATCCTGTCCCGACCCTCGGGAGTATCCCCACCGCCGCCGGGTCCTCCGTACCACTTTATCCTTGTGTCCAGGTCCGTATGATACCACCAACCGCCTCTTCTGGGTGTATCACCTACAGGCATAAGACCATACATTTTGTATTGGTTTATGGCAGAAGGTGACATCTGGGTAGGTATTCCGCCTTTTTCCTCTGTCTCTTTCCAATACTGCTGGCTTTCATTTTTAACCCATTCATCAAGTATGGGATAAGCGTCTTCACCATCATGATAAAAATGGGTAAGCCAGATGTTATGGTTAAGCCCCGGGGCCTGCCATGTAATCTTGCCGGGATCAAGCCCAAGGGTGCTGGCGATGCCCCTGTAACCATAATGACCGTGACACAAGCCACAAACCTTTATACCTGTTTCGCGGGTCATAAGGGTTGTGCCGCTAAAAACCGGATTTCCGGCTTGAAGCACCCAGGCATCAGGGCAAATTCGTTCCATATCCTTCACTACATCCAGCATTAACTGTAAATTATGGTATTCCGGCATTCCTGTGCGCCCATAGAAATAGCCATGCTTAGCCGTTAATTCCCGCCGACGCTTCATGAAATATTCGTTATGGGTAATTGTGGCTGTATTTATAACAAAATCCGCGTCCTGTAATGATTCTTCCCGATCCAGAGTTTTTTCAAAAGTTAAATCCGCTCCCAGGTCTTCGGCATACCTTACACCAAGTCGGTATACGACGTCCAGTCTTTCTTCGTTAATATCCATAAAGCAGACTTTACTGCCTTTAAGCCCTTCCGTCAGGCATAGGTCTTTCACGATCCCCAGGGAAAAAACGACGCTACCTGCGCCAATTACAGTAACTTTGACTGACATCACGGAACTCCTTTATATTTGACTGTATAATGCAAAATTTCAAATCCGCTCAGCTAAGTATAAAAAAGAAATGATATGGAATCAAGTAAAAACCACGAAAAAATGAATTCTACATGCCTGCAAAAAGTATAAATGTATATACTTTTTTTGTTGCGAATATGCTTGAAACAATCTTATTATTCTGATATTATTTTCTTTCGTTTTCACAAATAAAGATACATGTTATTAATCAAGGAAGCATTTATAAAACATGGAAAATTTACCAGAGGAAAAAGCAACCGATATACTCCACCGTTATCCCCCTGGAGGTTATAAACAGCTATTGGCGCTTGCATATCCTGTCATAATCACCATGATATCCCAGACAGCCATGTGGCTGGCGGATAACATGATGGTTGGTAGGTTAGGCACAACCCAGTTTGCTGCTGTGGGTGTGGGTGGAAGCATTGTCTGGACTCTCTTTGCATTTTATAACGGTTTAATAAGCAGTGCCAATACCTTCATATCCCAGGACTATGGGGCCAAAAGATACAGACATATAGGCGAGACAGTATGGCATTATATCTATCTATCTTTAATTTCTTATGTATTTTTGATTATTACGATGCCCTTCAGCAGTATAATATTGAGATGGGTTTCTTCATCCGATGAATTTACAAGTTATGGAAATATATATGCCCGTTTCCGTCTTTATGCAGGTCTACCTGCTTTTATCAGCTTTTCAATGGCTGGCTTTTTCCGGGGGATCGGTAATACCAAAACCCCCATGTTTATTGCTATATTTTGCAATGCTTTCAATATATTAGCGAATTTGCTTTTAATCTTTGGTATCTGGATATTTCCAAGGCTAGAGGTTACTGGTGCTGCCCTGGCAACTTTGCTTTCAAGTGTTCTTAGTGCAGTTATCTACCTGATATTTGTTTTCTCCAGAAAATATAATACAGTTTACCTGACAAAAAAGTTTTACAGGTTTAATTTATCGCTTTTCCGGCGTTTGATACGTGTTGGTCTACCTATGGGAGTCCAGTTTTTTCTGGACAGCGGCAGTTTCACTCTTTTTGGTCTGGTAATAGCCCGAATGGGAGAAATTCAATTTGCCGCGTCCAACGCTGCCATGTCTTTAATGTCTACATCCTTTATGCCACTTGTCGGTATATCCATAGCAACAACAACCCTTGTGGGTCAGTTTATTGGAGCAAAGCTACCTGAATATGCAAGGAAAAGCGGTTACGCAGCCATTAAACTAGGTCTCATGTATGCCTGTTTTACAGCCGTATGTTTTATAACCCTGGGTAGACACCTTGTAGCTATCATAATAAAAGATCCGGAGGTAATAAAACTCGGCGCAAAGATATTGATCCTTGCTGGCATTTTTCAGATTTCTGATGCCTTTGGAATATGCTCCAACGGCGCTTTAAGGGGTGCAGGTGACACACGTTTTATTATGTTTGTGGGTATACTTTACGCATGGTTTCTATTTATACCCCTGGCTTTGCTCCTTGGTGTTGTCTTAAAAGGTGGGGTTGTGGGGGCCTGGATTGGTGCAACCATATATATAATTATATACGGTATAACTGCATTCTTAAGATTCCGCAGGGGAAAATGGCAGTCAATTAAAATATGAGTATTTGTATTGCCACAGTAAACTGTGGCAATACAAATATTTATGGTTTTTCCGGGTTTAGTTTGGTAAAGATAAGAAGCTTCTTTATGCTGTCATTCCTGCTTTTGCAGGAATGACAAGCTGAGAGAATTTTCAATTATAACCATACTAAACCCGGAAGAACCATATTTATTTAAACAGCGGGATTGGCTCCTGAAAATCATCATCCATTTTACGCGGCAGAACAAAAACCTTATTGCCGGTTTTATTCCCAAAATGAATACTGCAATCAGAAGGTTTTTCTGGATTACCATTGGCCCAATATGCGTAAAAATCAGGATGGGCGTTGACAGGACGGCGAACATAGGTATGGTTCATAGGGCTATCTTTAGTAACCTGAACCTGTTTTTCCCATGAATGCCCTTTATCCTTCGTTATCCATATAGCAATTTCGCCGCCGGGATAAAACTCCTGGGGGCCGGTTTCCGTGGGTCCTATGATGCGCCAGTATTCATCGGTTTCTATATGTAGACTTCCGGTATCATAATTATTATCCGAGGTTGTTACATCCAGAATTTCCCATTCAGAGCCAGTCCATCGGGTTGTTTTCCATGTGCGGGGCATATTTTCGGGCCCTGGATGCCAGCCGCGACTTACCACATACTGTATCACCGGGTTTCCCTGACTGTCAAAGTTAATGTCGTTGAGATAAACCAGCAGTCCGTCGGCTTCGTAATTATGAACCAGCGCAGGATTCTGAACGTTTTCTAGGGGTAGTTCCAGAACCTGTCCATGTATGTTTTTCCAAGTCCTGCCAAAATCATCTGTTTCCATATAATACAGGTTTGTCCTGGTATCCACGCCCTTCGGATGATAGTTAAAGGTTGTTCCAATTTTGTCTTTATACTTCCAACTGATCTGATAATGACCGCCAAAGGCTGCCATTTTCTGATCCGGACTCCAGTTTGTTCCATCCGAACTGGTGCGCCAGTGCAACTGACGGCCTTTTATGTATTTGGTAAACAGGTGGATAAACCCTTTTTCATTGATAAACCAAGGCTGGGGATAAGTAAATTCTCTTTCTTCCATAAGGTGGAAATCGTCTATTGAATATGGCTCTTTGCTCTTATATACAAGGCCTGTTTTACCTCCGTGACTGCTGATAAACACCCATACATAACCCTTATCATCCAGCATTATGGTGGGATTATGGTGTGCGTCGGAGGTGTTTTTTTCACAAAGGACAGTGGGTCTGGGAACAAGATGCCTGTCATGATCGTAATACGAGACCATTTCCAGCAATGGTTTTTCGTCATCCAGGCCCTTTGTACCTCCGTAGACAAAGAATGTTTTGTTTACTTCCTCAGCGTAATATGATAAAGGCAGATGTTTGGCGCAGTAAGTAGCCAATCCGCCGCTGTATTTGTAAGGAAATCTACCTTTTAGGGAATTACAGGAATACCATATACCTCTGTATCCATTGGCTTTGGGGAACTGGTTCTGTGTCTCTGAACTGCTGATGCCAAAAGCCAATGTTACCAGGGATAACACACCTTTGGCATAAAAAGTGATTTTCATCGGGAACTCCTGATCTTGTTGTCTCTTCAGAGTTAATTATAGTAATGGAGAAAATCCAAAAAATAAATAAGAAAAACTTACTCAGCTTGTCATTCCTGCAAAAGCAGGAATGACAAGCTGAGGGATAACCACACTGAACCCGGAAAAGCCGAATTTTTTTATTATTACTACACCAAAACCTGAAGAGATGTTTTACTTAAAACGCAGTGAATATATATCTGCGTCCTTCAATGCAAATTTTAAATGAATAACTTTACCAGCCAGAGAACTTAAGTCCGGGTCATTTTCCCATTCCACCACTTTTTCGATCTCATCCCCGAATATCTCAGGACATTTATCCATAGTGAATCCGGGAATTGGTGCTCCATTTTCGTCCAGAATCTCAACCTTTACGCTGCCTGCGGCTGATGTGGAATAATTTATAACCAATTCCTTACCTTCAAAAGTAAGAGGTTCTGTTATCATTTCACCACCGGCAAAGGGTGCATAGACAGAGGCAAAGCCGTCAATTCTTAAGCTGAAACGGCGCAGGCGGTTGCCATCAATGTAATAATGCTCGTTCAGGTATATGGACAATTCATCGGGCATGCTGGGAATATCCGCCTTTGTGGTAAGTATCCCCCAGGCTGTATAGTTATTTCTCTGCCACCATCGTTCAGGCTGTAGTCCCGGTCGGACAAAGGCTTCGGGCCACCTGTGCCAGTGCAGACCATCCCGGCTGGTCATGAATACGCCGTCAGAGACGCCCGGGTATGGATGATCTTCTATCTTCTTCCGGGATGGCATGAACCTGCCGGGAAATGACATGTAAATATGCGGGGCCCGGTAATAGGCTGTAGTGGCATTGGTATATAGGTGCTGATGTGGGGCATCACCCTGATCGATCCACTGAGGTTCAGTCCAGTTTATAAAATCTTCAGACGTGCAGGTCATTATATCCCTTACACCGTCCCTGAAACCTCTGTGGAATTCCACATAATGACCCCGGACAGAATCCCAGAAAGCCAGGTTCTGAGAGTCAAAAGCCCCTTCCGTAATAACCGGTTCAGGCTGGATTAACGACCAATTAAGCCCATCGGGTGATTTAAATGCCATTAATCCGCCTTCATGGCTACCCAGTGCCTTATATCGGGCATCAGGAGCACAGTTAGGGTTGGCATCCTTAAATGGGGTAAAATTATGATGCCCTACACCGTCCCATACTATATTATTCTTCTTTGAACCGTTAAACTCTATCAGGTTCAATTCAGGTCTGACCCAGTTTTTACCATCCTCACTTTCAGCATAACAGGTCAACTGATGATTAACATTTTTATTATCCCAATCGTAGTTGGAACCGCGATAATACATGCAGAATTTATCCCCATCATGAAAGACCGTAACATAACCGCATGTATTACCTTCCCAGGGCTTATCAAATGTCATGGATATTTCTTTTGGTGTCGGGTGATGCAGACGAAGTTCGGCCCTATCCATATCCTGTATAAGCCAGTCATCAACGAAAAGCTCAAGACGACTGCCAATTTCCTTTACGTCATCCCTTTCAGTATAAGCGCTGAGGGGAAAAATCATAAAGCAGAAAAACAGCGTAAGGATAACAAACAAAATAAACATGCTTCCCTCCTTTTGTATATTAATTGCTTATGAGATTATATCTTTTCAAGCAAACCATTTATAAACCTGACATCCACCCTTGCCAGATCAATGACAGTCTCAATCGTTTCTCTATATTCGCTGTGGAAACTTACAGGGCCATCAAAATTAAACTTCTTAAGGGATTTGAGTGTTGTTTCCCAATCCACAAAGCCTTTGCCCATACGCACAACAGAACCGCCTCTATCGCCCGGGTATCTCATGAGGTCTTTAAAAGCCATCACTGAAAGATAATCCTGAACAATATCCAGGGCCATGTCAATAGGTTCGCCGCATATAGAAAGATGACCCGTATCGGCGAAAACACCTACATGCCTGGGATCAAATCCTTTTACCAGGTGCATAACGCCGCATGAGTTTAACCCCATATCATGACCTGAGTGGTTGTGTATACAGGTTTTAGGTCCATATTTTTCAGATAATTTCGTCAGGCCTTCCAGGTCTTTTCGGATCATATCCACAGATTCCCAGTAGCTGGGGCCATCGGCTTTCCAGTGCCAGTAACCCAGTTTTATATTTTCTACCCCTGCTTCGCCGCATCCGGCATACATTCTCTCGGCATAATCCACATCTGCGCTAAGAAAATCACCGGGTGTTGTTACCAATGGAATGCAAAGCCCTTCTTTTTCAAATAATTTGGCTACTTTAGGGAGTTCTTTATCCACGTTGTCGGGATTTACCGGATAACCGGGTCTTGTGCAAAGATCAGCACCTTCTACTCCTACTGATTTCAAAGCATCCATTATTTCGGGTATTTCTAAACCTTGCAAATGTTTTGTGAACATAATAAACTTCATGGTTTCCTGTGCCTCCATATTGCATTAATAGAAGTATTAAGATTATTCGAAGAAAAACAATTTGAATGGTATTTTATCTGAACAATGGACATTTAACAAGGGAAAATTTTTCAGGAAATGCAGGTAAATCCCTGTTCCTGAAAAATGTTTATTAAACGCGAAAGTATCTTTATTGACCAGCATTGGGTTATTATGGTATGATTACTCTCAGATAAATTTACTTAGAAAATCTCATGAATAATTATAGGCTCTTCCGGTTCAGTTTGGTAAAGATAAGAAACTTCTTTATGCTGTCATTCCTGCTTTCGCAGGAATGATAAGCTGAGGAAATTTTCAACTATAACCACACTAAATTCGGAAGAACCTAATTATACAAAAATAACAAGGAATTAATATGACAAAAATGACTATGCGAGAGCGTATGCTGGCCCTGGTACGCGGTCAGGAGCATGACCGGGTACCTTTTGTAGAATACTCAGGCATTTCAGGAGCATCTAATGAGGATGTCTGGTCTGTTATAGGTCGGGAAAATATGGGTCTGCTGGCCTGGGTCGGACTTCACCGTTTTAAACACCCCAACTGCCGCTTTGAGAGTGAAGAGATTGTAGTTGATGGACGAAAGGGAACTCGCGTAACTCTCCACACACCTGAAGGAAGTCTTACAGATGAAAGACTGGGGGCAGCTATATCATCAGCCAGTTATAAGCATTATATAACTGAACCTGAAGATTATAAAATCCTTCTCAGCTATCTGAGGGATATAACAGTTCACAAGCATACGGATCAATGGGAAGCTGTATACAAGAGAATGGGGGATGATGGCCTGCCCCATACATCCATAGGAAGAACACCATATCAGCAGTTATGGATTCAGTGGGTTAGCCTGGAAGACCTGGCCCTTCACATGGTGGACTGCCCGGAACTTATGGAGGAAGTTTTTGACGCTTTATTTGAGGTTCAGAGGGGAATTTTTCGGGCTGTGCGAAAAGCAGTGGATGAACTGCCAGTACCTTACGTCAACTTTGGTGACAACATAACCGCGCCCATGATCGGGGAAAACTACTTCCGTAAATACTGCGTCACTTCTTATCAGGAAATGGCAGAAATGCTGGAAGGTACAGATATTATAATCGCAGTGCATATGGATGGCGACTTAAAACCCCTGTGGAAAGCCATTGCAGAATCACCTGTGCGCCTTCTGGATTCCTTTTCACCAGCACCGGATAATGACACCAGTGTAGCCGACGCGGTGCGGGAATGGCCCGAAATGCGTCTATGCCTCAACTATCCGTCATCTATACATCTTGCAGAACCGGAGGTTATTTATAATACCACAATGGAAATGCTGGAACAGGGAGGACATACGGGACGTTTACAGATTCAGATTTCAGAAAACATGCCGCCTGGAGTATGGAAGAAAAGCTATCCCCAGATTGTAAAAGCCATCAATGATTTTGGACCTATAAAAGGTTAATTTATAATACAGGTGGGCTTAACACCCACAGGGCCTGGGCTGGTACTTCACCCATGTTTCGCCATTCTGTGGGAACCAGGGAATCCAGATATGCTGAATCACCTTCCCGGAGTATGTAAACACCGTTTTCGTTGGTAAATTCCAGTTCACCTTTTATTACATATATATACTCATCACCTTTATGGTCGAAGATATGCTGGGGGATTTCTGTGCCCGGTTGGATAGTTACCATTACGGATTGAAGACGACGATTTTTAGGTGATCCTGTTAAAAGCAGAAATTCTGCTTCACTTTCTTTAATACCGGATAAGTTTATTTCCTGGTACATGCCTTTATTGTATACAGTCTTCTGGGTGCTGGATTGAACTGAAGAAAAGAAATAGGAGGGATCAATATGTAGTTCGCTTATAAGCTGAAGAAGAGAATCAATGGAAGGACTGACAAGGTTTCTTTCCAACTGGGAAATATAGCTGGCAGTTACGCCCATTTTCTGACCAAGCTCGCTCTGGGTTAACCCCCTTTTGGTGCGAAGGGATTTTACCTTACCACCAAGATCAAGCACCTCTTTTTCTGCGGCTTCTCGGAATATTATTTCATCATCCCAAACCTCAAATTTATGTGGTTTAAACATATTGGGCGAATAACGCTTCTCGGACTTGTTAATCTTCAGAAACAACTGTCCCCCGGATTGGGATACTTCCATGGCGATCTGGGTTATATGTTCCAGATTAGCTTTAAAACTGGGAGTATGGGCACCGCGCTCTAAAATCCAGTAGGCTATGGTATTCAGTTCATAAAGTCTTGGACACGCGTAGGTAAAAAACTTGTAAGTTTTTGCTTCATCACCCCAGAGGGACTGCATGCCGGTAATACTGTCAAATATATAGGCCGTACCTTCACCCTTCTCCTCTTCTAATTTGTTAAGTATGCCGGTAAAGTTACCTACGTTACCGGGATTTTCAATCCATATAACCTCTGGCGTGTCGGAATCATGATCAGTTTCATAAAATCTAGTAAATGCTGAATCTTTTTCACCTTTACCAGAGGTAAAGCAATCAAGAATTGTTATGTTTTTTTGACTGGGTAAATGGGACAGCCGCTTTGCTATGGTCACAGGTGATTTGTTGAAGCTGACATATATAAGTCTTCCGCCGGAATTAAGGGAATAGGATGTGAACTTATCCACAAATAAATCCACATATGCCCCGGCGTCTGTCTCCCAAACCAGGTTATCACCGATTTGAATTCCGCCTATAAGATTATCCAGAAATTCAATTCCCGTTGAGCATTTTGAATTATTCATTATTATACCTCTTTTAGAACAAAGGCTTCAATTTCTGAAAATCCATCATCATGGACATAGACATATTCTGAGTCTTTATACCCGCTTCTTCTACAGCAGCCACGGGATTTAATCCTGCCAGTATAACAAGACCGGCATAGCCGCTGCTTACAGGTATTTGAAGGGTGGGTTGATTTGGCTCTCCAATCACCACTGTTCCGGAAAAACCAATATCAGCGAGTTTTTCTAATATTTTCATAGCACCGGGTAAACAGGCAGCAGGCACTTCCCGAAAACCAGCTAATACTTTTCCTGCCCCGGTTCGGGCTGCTTCCAGCACGCTGGCCATCCTGCTCTTTATAAAAATTTCAGCAGGATCCAGAGATGAGCCGCTGTATTCGATTATCTCGGTAAATCTGAGAGGTTTGTGTTTTGCCATCTGTAGTATGCCGCCAAATGTGGATTTAACGGGTATACGATTGCGAAGGAGTTCACCGTTTATAGTAACGGCGCAGACTGTTCCCAGAGCGATGAAATCTTCCGGCACTATCATATTATCAATATCTTCGCCCTCTTCTGCGATTAAAATGGATTTGCTAACACAAAGGTTAGCTTCAGAAACTTCCTTTACAATATTTATTGCCTTTTCAAATTCATCCTTGTGGATCAGGGAGATATTTAATATGACATCACCTTTTTGACTTTCCAGATCAAATGTGGTGCGATATGAAAGCTCATCAATACGGCTTGCTACCATGCCGACTTTATCAGAAACCAGGGCATTGGCCAGTTCTTCTCTGCCTTTATCGGTGATGACTCTTCCAGCTCTTCCTTTTTTTCCCACTGTATGAGTTAAGCCTTTTTCATCCATAAGTTGTAAGTGAAATCGAACAGCCCGTTCAGTTAAATGTATTCCGTCCTCCTCCAGCATCCTGGATATAACCCGCGCGCCCAGAGGTTCCTGGGATTCATTGAGAATATTCAGTATAGCAATAAGCTTTCTTTCCACATCTTTATCCAAGTCTTTCCCCCTGTAAATCAAAATTATTGATACGAGTTTTTCATTTAGGTAATAGACCCTTCGCTCTATCAAAAAGTTTGCTAACTGAAAAAGTCGCATTATTGACGGAGAATATAAATTTATATTCTCCGTCAATATCGAAAAAATCAGATAGATTAACCAAGAATCTTATCCACTTCTTCCTTATCGCAGTCCATTACATAAGGTATTCCTGTAATTTCAGCGGCTTCTTTGGTCAAAGATACCAGATCATTTCTTGTTATATGTTCCAGAGAGAATTTCCTTGCACCGGCCATTAACTGTTGAAGACCAGTGGCAACTCTGTCGCAGTATCCATACATGGCCACAGCACCCAGAGGCAGGTCATCAAAGTTACTGCCGTATTTGTCTTTGAGTTCCGCAGCGGCTTCGAATATCTGTTCTACAGAGTCTCCATATTCGGAAATAATCTTGGGCAGTTTGCCCTCTTCCATCCAGAGACCCACGTTTTTACCTACCATAGCCGGGATCATTGTTGCTCTACCCATACATACACCTTTAACGTATGGAGCACCCATAGCGATGGCTTTGAATACGTGGTCTTCCAGGGAGAATCCACCAGCGATGCCGATATTCGGAACAAAAGCACCTTTAGCTTCCAGGCGTTTGATATACTGATATGTAAGGGCCTGGATATATATGGTGGGAATACCCCATTCATTCATCATTCTCCAGGGACTCATACCTGTTCCACCGCCAGCACCGTCAATAGTCAAAAGGTCAATCTTGGCTTCAGAAGCATATTTCAGCGCTCTTGCCAGGTCAACAGCCCTATACGCACCTGTTTTCAGAGTGACATATTTAGCACCGGATTTTCTCAATTCTTGTACTTCTTTACAGAATTCATCTTCTTCTACCATACCCAGTCTGGAATGGCGTTCAAATTCGCTGAAATCACCGGCTTTAAAGGCTGCTTCGACAACAGGATCGTCAGGATCCGGGAATACTATGTATCCTCTGGACTTAAGCTGTTTTGCTCTTTCCAGTGAGGGAAGCTTAACTTCTCCACCAATGTCCTTTGCGCCCTGTCCCCATTTGATTTCGATACCATCAGCCCCCAGATCAATAGCCAGCTTAGGAGCGCCAAGTCTTCCGTCTTCTACGTTATGCTGGACAAGAATTGCGCCGTAGTCCTCATCTGCCCATTTTTTGTAAATATCTATACGGCGTTTCAGTTCAGGAGATTCAACAGCCTGACCATCAACGATCTTAGATTCAGGATCCATACCCGTAACGTTTTCGCCAACAACCAGTAGAATTCCTGATATGGCTGCACCGGCTGCCAGATGTTCCCAGTTTACCCTGGCTATTTCAGTCGAACCTAAGGCCCCGGTAAATATAGGAGCTTTCAGCTTCAGTTTATTTTTATAACCGATCTTGCTTTCAACGTTGACAGCGCTGAAAATCGCTTTGTCCGGATCTGCATCTGTACCGATAGCACCAACGCAAGTTCCCATTATATTTAAGTGTGAGTAATCAACCGGGTAATCCTTCTGCGCTCCGGCTGTTACCTTACCAAAAGGCTGGGGATACAGAATTTCACGACCTCTTAAACCTGATTTTGCAACTTCGCAAAATCCCGGACATCCATCCAAACACGATGCACATATACCCGAATATGGGGCCACATCGCCGATTCGATTTCTTGTGCCTGTTACAGCGGTTGCATTAACTTTACCTAGACTCATCAGTTCCTCCTAAGGCAAATCGGCCAGCGTAATAAATATTGACTAGTTTAAATATTAAAGCATAGGAAATAGGAAACTTATTTCCTATGCCTGCGATTATACCAAAGGTAAATGATTAAGTCAAGATTAATTTTTAATTGATATAGTTAATTCATAATAACATTTTGCCGGAATTAATAATTTATGGTCCAAGCATAAAATTTATGTCCGTGAAAACTTTTTCTTAATTGGACAATATTTTTTATACTTCCACACCCAAACTGGATGAGCCAAAAATTCTGATACAGACTAAAAACTTTATTTGTTACTCCGTTCTTCGCAATACCACAAGGATGTAAAATTTATGCTTGGATTTATGGTTTTTATGTTGACTTAAAATAGGAAGTTTTGTAAAATGCATTATCTTGATTTTATGAAATAGGCAACAAAGGTCGAAAGATCTGGTTCTTTCGGGGTTAGTGTGTTAAAGATAAGAAACTTCTTTATGCCGTCATTCCTGCGAAAGCAGGAATGACAAGTTGAGAGATTTTTCAATTATAACCACACTGAACCCGGAAGAGACAAAAATCTTAATTATACATTGAATTAAAGGATTAAAAACATGAGATATTTATTAATTCTAACTATTTGCATCTTTATAATTAGCATATCTACTGGCTTTATCTACGGCGCAGAAGAAGATATGGAAAACTTCTTTCAGACTGTGGCTAACCCATCCAGAAACAATTACAGTGGCCTTACAGGGATTGAAGTTACCATGAATGATGAAACCTTCGCCTTGGCTCTGGGTAGACCTGTAACCACAACTTTTGAGCAGGAACACACAGTTACAGTCTGGAGCACAGAAACCCAGGAGGTAATTGCAGAGGCGGTAGTCGGTCCCGATTCTCCCACTTTTGAAGTAGAAAACGGCATTTATGTCTATGAAATGCTGGAAAACCCTCTGAAACTGGAAGCTGGAAAGACATATCGTATCATGTGTGAAGAGTTTGCCGGTGGAGATAACTGGGCTACTGTTTACATGGTAACTCCGGGCGAAGACATAACTGATGTTGCATCTATTAACGGTGTACCCTGGGGGCCAACAGGACAATATCCCACTAATTTTGATGCTACGCCAAATAAGGTGGATATTGGTTGCACTTTCTTTTATGGCAATCCAACCCAGGCAGTTGACTACTTTGATAAGCTTCATACAACGTGGGCAAAATTGAAGTTATAGTTAAATAACTATTTCCAGTTCCCTATCTATACCAAAGATGAGCAGGACGTGGAATATGCTCCTATATACAACTCCATAAAACGCTTTACTTATGCTTAGTTATCATCTAAAAGTAAGTGACATTCCCATTAAATTTTGCTATCGGTTAAGAGTTACAATCAGGGGTGTATCAGCCTATGGAAGGGAAGCTTTCCCATAAACTAAAGAATGTATTTATAAATACTCTGAAGGATTTTGATAAGGATGAATGCCCTATCAGAGCCGCAGGTATATCTTTCTTTGCTATGCTCTCCTTGATACCTCTGACGCTTCTGGCCATTTCCACCCTTGGATATATTCTTGGCTCATCTGAAGCTGCCCAGGAATTTGTGCGTAAGCTTCTATCTGACAACTTTCCGCAATCGGCGTCAAAGGTGCTGGATCGGATAAATTCAGTTATCTCTGAACCTCCGCGAGCATTGTTTAACGGATTGAGCGTTCTGGGTTTATTATGGTCTGGGATGAAGGTTTTTAATACACTTCAGGGCGTCCTTAATAAAGTCTGGAACATAGAGGATACGAAAAGACGTTTTACTCTGGGTAAGTTTGGCGGGGCCTTCTGGGGCCGTATTGGGAGTTTTGTCTGGGGTAAGGTTATAGCATTTATCGTCTTCGCGGTCTCTGGCATATTGTTCTGGGCTTCTTTTCTGTTGGATTCTCTGGTAGCGGCTGCCAGCGACTGGAATGTGTCAATTTTCGGTGTAGAGTTAAGCCAATTTCAATTGCTATGGTTTGTTGTCAGCCTTATAGCCCCTATTAGCATATGGGTTATCATGATATTCCTGATCTATGTTCTCATACCAAGGACTCGAGTCTCGTTAAAATCAGCCCTCATTGGAGCAGCTTTCTCCGCAGTGCTTATCCAGATATTGAAATCTGTTTTTAGCTTTATTATAGTCAAATTCGATATGTATAGCAACGTATACGGCCCTCTGACAAGCGTTATTGTTTTTATGTCATGGTTGTATCTGGCTATGAATACGCTGCTTTTGGGGGCTGAACTTGGAGAGAAATTTCAGGTTGTGTTTTTCAGTGAGGATGATTCAGACGATAAATCTATAGAAACGGACTGCACCCCCAATAACGGAAACTGAATTAAGCCAGTGTTGTTGATTCTAACATCTGCTTCTCAAACTCATCAGGGGACATATATCCCAGGGATGAATGAAGACGTTTCTGGTTGTATACGTCACCTATGAAATGGGATATACGTTCACATGCTTCCCGCCTGTTGCCATACTCATACAGATATACTTCTTCCACCTTCCAAGAATTATTGTGGAATCAAGTATGGAAAATGATATACTCTTTAGTTAGTTGCTTCAAAAAATAATCCCAATACCCTGGCTCCAGGGTATTGGGATTAAATAATTAATTCAAAATCTTTTACGTTATCTTACTTATTTTAACTCCCCCCATGTTACGGCTAGTTTACCCTCTTTTGAAACGGCTGCGCTTATAAGGGTACCGTCAATTGACTGCTGAATTTCTTCAGGTGTCAGGGCTTTTTTCCATATACACACTTCATCAATTAGACCATTGAACCATCGATCAGTGGCATACATGGAACCTATCCAGAATTTACAATCATCATTTTGTCTCATTTCCCCTACACCAGCAGCATTTCCTACTTCTTCTCCATTGAAGTATACTGTGGCGTTTTCTCCATCAAATACTTCAGCAACATGAGTCCATGTTTCAGCTTCGATCCCCCCGCTGGCAGTGGTAAAATCTGCAACCTTACCATCAGCTTCATTTCGCATACAGAAGCGCATATTTCCACCATCTCTAAGCTCAAAATGGATAATACCATTCATGGCATTATCCCATTTGCTTATAATTTCCGCAGTTCCAATGGTTCGCGGGTAAATCCATGCCTCCATCGTAATTGAACCCATAGTCTCAGCAAGACTTTCGGATGAAACAATTTCTACAGCATCTGTAGTGAAATCCAGGGCATCCCCTCGATATCCTGCATCTGTAACTGGATCACCCACCAGGATTCCGTTATTGCCGTATTGAGTCTGGTCTGTAACTTCTTCATCTGAGACAGTTCCGCTGTCAAAAGAATAATACAATACCAGGTCTGTGGGCATTGCGGCAAAAGCCCAGGAACACAACGCAATAATAAAAAGTGAGGTTACAAAAGTAGTTTTAATTTTCATTCTGTTCCCTCCGTAATTGTTTTTTAGATTAGTTTTTAAGCGTTTTGTTAGTTACAATAAAGTTTAAGTTTCAATTATATTTATTCGCTCTGAGCTATAACTTATCACCCCCTTGGATTAACTGTTTATATTCTTATACCTCAATATATTAAAATTTGCAAGCAAAATATACCATATCTATAATCGTTAAAAAATGGATATAATTTAGTTGTCATTCCTGCGAAATCAGGAATGATAGCATAAAAAGTTTCTTGTCTTTACCATACTAAACCCGGAAGAACTATTTATTTTTACATTTTCACCAGACCGGTAAATCCCATAAAAGCTATTGATAGCAATCCTGCTATAATAAGGGTTATAGGAAATCCCCGTAAAGGTTTAGGAATATCGGCAAGTTCCAGGCGTTCCCTTATTCCAGCAATTATAATCAGGGCCAGGGTAAAACCCACTCCTGCGCTAAATCCAAATACCAAGCTTTTTGCGAAATTATATTCCTTTACAACATTCAGCAAAGCAAGTCCGAGTATAGCACAGTTTGTTGTTATTAGAACAAGATATATACCCATAGATTGATGTAACATAGGCATTAACTTTTGTAACACTATATCCACCAACTGCACCAGCGAAGCAATTACCAAAATAAAAGAAACGGTTACCAGATATTTCAGTTCAAGAGGTACAAGTATATAAGTATGTATGAGATTTGTGGTTATTGATGTAAGGGTCATTACGAATATAACCGACATTCCCATACCAAAAGCTAATTTCATATTCTGAGATTGACCCAAAAACGGACATATTCCCAAAAACCTTGTAAGTACGAAGTTATTAACTAAAACAGCTCCGATGAATATGAGAAATAATTCCATTAGCTGGTCTCCTTTGTCAGTTTATTCATTAACCCCATAAGTAACCCAAGAGCGATAAAAGCCCCTGGTGGTAAAAGCATTATACCAAATTTATGATAACTAAACCTCATTAAAATATCAGCACCAAATATAGTACCGCTTCCAAAAATTTCCCTTACGCTTCCAAGAATTACCAAGGTAAGGGTAAAACCGATCCCCATACCAAGGGCGTCGGCAATTGAGCTTATAATAGAGCGCCTGGATGCAAAGGCCTCAGCCCTTCCCAATACTATACAGTTTACAACTATAAGCGGGACAAATATACCTAATACCTTGTGGATTTCTGGAAAGTATCCGGCCATAACCAGATCAACAGTAGTAACGAAGGTTGCTATAATGACAATAAATACAGGAATTCTCACCTTTATCGGAATGACTCTGCGAAAGAGGGAAATAATTATATTTGAACATAACAAGACAAATATAACCGAACAGCCCATAGCAAAACCGTTGATAGCACTTGTTGTGACTGCCAGCGTTGGACACATTCCCAGCACCAGCCTTAATACCGGGTTTTGCTTTATAATGCCTTTGTTAAATTCATGCCACAGTCTCATTATTCTCCTCCTTCCGATGCTGCCTTTTCCAGTATTTGGTCTTTGTATTCATCAAATATCATAAAGGCTTCATTTAATATTTCCGTTACAGCATAACTGGATATAGTTGCTCCTGTTATACCTTCAATCTGCCAGCTTTCTTCCGCTTCTCCTTCTTCCATGACTTCCAGTTCATCATCAGGGGCTTCTCCCAGATGTTTACCTTTAAATTGATTTGAAAATTCAGGATTTTCTATCTTAGAACCTATTCCCGGGGATTCACTGTGTTCAAGGATCTTTATACCGGTTATTTTTCCATCCATATCCAGACCAATCATTATAGATATAAGACCACCATAACCTTCACCCGTATGCTTAAATGCAACAGCAATGACTTCATCACCGCGCTTACCTATGCTGATAAGCTTGGGATTATTGTCCTCATCCACTAAATCAGGAATAGTGATAGAATCCTTGATAGGATCGTTATCAAAATCTACATCTCTGAAAACTGCTTCTGATACTGACCGAAGTTGAGCAAAAAGCTTCTGTTCGGCGATGCGTTCTTTTGTGGCGTTATTTACCATGGTCAGAGCAAAGGCGGAGATTATACATGTAATAGTTAAAGCTACTATAATAAGCACAGTTTTAAGATTGAATACGTTATCCCTGACAACCCCAAATCTTCTTGGTCTGACGTATTTATCTATCAAAGGAGTAAAGGCGTTCATTATAAGTATGCTATAACACACACCTTCTGGATAACCTCCCCAGTATCGGATTACACAGGTTATTATTCCTGCCCCAATACCAAAAATTACACCCCCCTTTTTCGTTACAGGGGTTGTTACCATGTCCGTCGCCATGTAAAAAGCCCCAAGTATCAGTCCTCCGCCAAAAATATGGTATGGAATCATGGCAAAATTCCATTCTCCGATCTGAGATAATCCTGTTATGACTGCTACTGTACCAACAAAGCTTATAGGTATATGCCATATAATATAACCTCTTATCAACAAAAATACAGCACCTATAAGCAAAGCCAGGGCCGATGTTTCACCTATACAGCCGCCTATTTTACCAATAAACATGTTCCCGATTGATGGCAAGCCTTGCAGATTCCCGGTTTTAATTATTGTTAAAGGTGTGGCTGCAGTAGTTGAATCAATACCTCGTGGCATTAACCATGTCGTCATAAATCTAGGGAATGAAGCCACAAGTATGGCCCTTCCTATCAAAGCTGGATTAAAAATGTTATAACCTAAGCCGCCAAAGACAGCTTTGGCTAAAGCTATAGAGCAAAACGAACCCACTACAGGTAACCATAAAGGCACTCCTGGCGGAAGAACCATAACCAAAAGCATACCAGTTACCACCGCACTTCCATCAGAAACGGTGATATCTTTTTTCATAAATTTTTGTAAAACAGCTTCTGTTGCTACTGCTGAAGCAATGCCAATCAATAAAAGCAGAAGGACACGAGGGCCAAAGAAGTATATACCCGCAAGAACTGCCGGTACCAGGGTTAAAGCCACTGTCCACATTATCCTGGGAATTGAATCTTTATGTCTTATGTGGGGAGAAACTGATACAATCAACCGACTTTCTTCCATGAATCATCCTCCGATTCTACTTTGCCTTTGCAGCCCTTTGTCTTGCCATAATATCCGCCTTTGCATGTTGTATTAACTGCACCAATGGTATCTTTGCAGGACAGATATATGCACAACAACCACATTCCTTGCAATCCAGGGGGTTATATTCCTCCGCTTTCTCAAATTCATCCTGCTTTGCCAGCAATGCGATCATACGCGGCACAAGCCTAACCGGACATACATTCACACAGCGACCACATCTGATACATGGCTTGGGTTCATGTTCTTTCACTTCCTGGTCTGTAAGAGCTAATATATTAGTTGTGCCCTTTATTACTGGAATATTCACATCAAACATGGTAAATCCCATCATGGGTCCACCGGCAATAACCTTCTTTACTGTACCCTTAAAACCGCCGCATTGCTCTATAATGTGCAAAAATGGTGTACCTATTTTCACCAAAAGGTTTCTGGGTTCAGCAATACCGGAACCGGTTACGCTAACAACCCTTTCTATAAGTGGATATCCATGTCTTACGGCATCTGATACGGCTGCGGATGTTCCTACATTTGCTACAACAACACCCACATCCAGAGGAAGGCTGCCCGGAGGGACTTCACGATCAAGTATTACTTTGATAAGTATATTTTCCCAGCCCTGTGGATACTTAACTTTCAACGGAAAAACCTTAATATTTGAATATTTGCCCGTTGCTTTCCGTATTGATTCAATAGCATCGGGCTTATTCATCTCAATGCCGATAAAACCCCTGTTTACATTGATGGCTTTCATCATAAATCTCAGGCCATCAACGACTTTCTCAGGTTTTTCTACCATAAGCCTGTGGTCTGGGGTCACATATGGTTCACATTCCACGCCGTTGAGAATTATGCTGTCAATTTCTTTTCCCGGAGGAATATTGAGCTTTACATCGGTTGGAAAGGTAGCTCCACCCATACCTACAACACCCGCTTCCCTGATCAGATCAAGTATTTCCTGACCTTCAATATGATCCACAAGGTCATCTGAATCAAACAGTTTAGCTTCATAAGGCTTTATCTGTTCGTCCTGCTCGTCCTTACCGTCGGATTCGATTATCGCTGAAAGGGCTTTCCTTCCCATGGTATTAGGGTATAGATATTCTGAAATATCAATTACTTTGCCGCTGGTACTGGCATGTATATTTGCAGAAACAAAACCACCTGCTTCAGCTATTTTCTGTCCCTTTTTTACTTCATCTCCAACTTCAACCAGCGGTTGGGCAGGCGCACCTATATGCTGTTGAAGTGGAATGATTAATTTAGGAGGTAGATCAGCCTTTTCAATCTTAATGTCAGCGGATTCCTTTTTACAATCAGGATGAACTCCTCCACGAAATGTTTTCATGATTACTATTACTCCGTTAATTGATTTTAAGCTTTTTTATAGTAATCGTTAAAAATGAAAAATGTGTTTAGAAAATACCTTTATAATGATGGTAAATTACAAAATTTGTCATTCCTGCAAAAGCAGGAATGACAACTAAATTATATCCATTTTTTAACAATTACTTATAATGAAATTCGTCATACTATTTCAAAAATAGCAAAATTTTTTTGGAGAAAACCTAGGGGTTACCCGATAGGGATTTAATATGTTGAAGTCTTTCATATAGCTTCGGGGTCTTGCTTTCTTTTTGACTCATCTTACCTTTTATCTGGTCAATAGAATTAAAACCTGCATTATCCATCCATTTATCCACGAATCCCAGTATTTGTTCTATTTGCTTCATACCGTTGAGATATAGAGTGGAACAGATCTGAATAGCAGAAGCCCCTGCTAGTAAATGCTTTATAGCTCCTTCACCATTGTGAATACCTGTCGCCCCGACCAGATCAGACTCGATGCGTCCATAAAGCAGCGCCACCCATCTAAGTGAGAGATAAATCTCCCTTTCTGAGCTAAACCTGTATCCTGAAGTAAGTTTAAGCTTGTCAATATTAATATCAAATTGGAAATAGCGATTGAAGAGAACCAGGGCATCAGCACCGCGATTGCTAAGCTCATTAGCCATTCGGGATATACAGGTGAAATAAGGAGCAAGCTTTACTGCAATAGGTATTCTGATACGGTCTTTTACCTCTTTCAGAATAGTAAAATATATTCTGGCGATACTTTCATCACTGCATTTAAGGTCATTTGGCATTATTGCAATATTCAATTCAAGGGCATCTGCACCAGCTTCTTCAATTTGTAGGGCGTAATCCATCCACCATTCATGGGATACACAGTTAAGGCTGGCAATGACCGGAATTGAAACTGAACTTTTTGCTTCCTTAATCAGGTTTATATATTTACTTGGCCCAAGAAGCATACTCATGTTTTCAATATAATTCATAGCTTCCGGATGTCCGGAAATTCTTATACTCACCTCTTCATTAAAAGCGTCACTCCGTATCTGCTCTTCAAAAAGTGAACTGATAACTACGGCTCCTGCGCCTGCATCAGCACATCGCTTAATCCTTTTGGCAGAATTGGTTAGACTACAAGCAGATACTATAATTGGATTTTTTAAATGAAATCCCATGTAATTAGTAGTAAGGTCAGCCATAGGGTAATTCCTCTCCGGTTTTAGTTTATTAATAATTTGAAAATTCTCTTAGCTTGTCATTCTGAGCGGAGAGAAGAATTTCATATCCCCCTTTCCCAAAGGTGGATCAAGGGGTATTTTTTAGTGAGGTTTAAATTTTAGTATTTATTACCCGATTTATTAATCAATCTTCATTATAAATCCAACCTATAATTTTTAATCACAAAGACCTTAATACCCAGAAATCAGAATTATATTTCTTATCCTTCCAGCTCATTTATTCTTTCCTGTAATCTTTCCATTTCCTTTTTAAGGGATGGTAGTGATTTGACTCCAATATCTGGATGAGGTTCATGGGTTTTATGACATTTAGTGCAGGCGTCTTTAGGTGTTTTCTGGATGGTTTCTTTTCGCTGTTCTTTACTGAGTCCCTTTTCTACGTGTTTACTTCCGGGACCATGACAGGCCTGGCATGTAGTTCCTGCGAGGCCTTTGCTGGATTTGGCATCTTCAAAACCACCCGGTTGACCATATCCGGTAACATGGCATGGAAGACATGCCTCATTTGTCTCTTCACCGGCATCAACCAGATTTTCATAGCTGTTGGCGTGGGGTGTTTTGTCCTGAGCTTTATATATCTTGATATGGCAAACTCTGCACTTTTTTCCCGGAACATAAGTGGCGTCTGATTCTTTAGCAAATGCTCCATTGCGGTTAAAAAAAAGCAGGAAACTGGTGGTTAAAACAGCAATTATAGCAATAGTTATAGTTACTTTTTTCATTACCTTTACTCCTTTCCCTCTGTAATTATTCAACATTCTTTAGCAGGTAATATAATCTATCCAGTTCTATGGATAAATCAACATTATGTATATTAACATATTCTGGAACATTTAAATGGCCTGGAGCGAAGTTTAATATACATTTTATACCTGCAGAGACGAGTTTATCAATAACCTCCTGGGCTGATGATGCAGGTACAGACACAATAGCCATTTCCGCATTTAAATCAGTTAGAGTAGTTTCCATATTGGCGATATCATGAATCTTAACACCTTCAATAGATTTACCTATTTTCATTACATCAATATCAAAAGCTGCGATGATATTGAATTGTTGAGATTTAAATCCTTCATAGGCCATTAATGCCATACCAAGATTACCTACCCCAACAATAATAATATTCCTTATTCTATCTTTATTGAAGATTCCTGTAAGTAAGGTCTTCAGTTTCCCTATTTCATATCCCTTACCCGGTTCTCCTAAACTACCGTAATATGTAAGGTCTTTGCGCACTTGTGCAGCAGTATGACCTGTGGCCCGGGCCAACTCCTGGGATGAAACATAATCACTGTCATCTTTGCCTAAATCTGATATATAACGATTATATAATGCTAACCTGTATATTCCGCTGGTTGATATTTTTCTACCCATACTGAAGATATTTCAATAATCCAATTTAGTTCTAATTAGTATTCATCGCTTTTCTGTGAATATATTTAAAATTAAACCCCGTCATTCCTGCGGAAATCTTATTCCTTTTTGCTCAAGCTTTTTCAAAAAGCTTAAAGCAGGAATACAGTTTTCCAAAATAACGTATTTTCTGGTTTCATGACTTCGTAGGAATGACAAATTCTATAGGCAATAATAGAAAATCAGCGAATACTAATTAAGTTAGCTGCTTAACAAAAATATGTTTGAGTATAGCACGATAAAATAAGAAAAGCAACAAAAAAACTTTCTCCGATCCACCATCAGTTTTGTGTAATATCATACATCATATAGCTCTAAGCCCTACATTTGAGAGAAACAAAGTTATGAATAGGCATCATTGATATTGTAGAAACGAACGTAATTCAAAGAGAACCAGGGATTCACCCGGAGATTGACCCATGCAGCCTTGATTTTTTCCTTGATTACGTGTATAAGGGAGAACTCCTTAGTGGATGATGTATTGTAGAACTTAGACCACCTGTATCCTGACTTTTCAAAGAGCAGAAAAAGTAATCCCATGCTAATGATGGCCAGAAGGAATAGTATCTCAATTCTGGATTGAGTGGGTTTCTTCAGAACCAATTGTCTGAAGCCAAATAATGTCTTGATGTCTCTGAATCCCTCTTCTATGTCCATACGCTTCTTGTAGAGTTCCCCCAGAGCATCATCCAGATCCGAGATGATGAATACTGGATCATCTTCATCATTTGGGTTGTGGCCACAAAACAGATTCATTTCCAGTTTCTTACCCAGGTGATATTTGATATTCCTGAAATATCCCAGCTGACCAAAGGAAGATAACTTTCCTCTATACTCAAAGGCTTCTATGCCTACGTTCTTAGGAACTCGCATAATGTGGTTTGCACCCATATACTTCAGATATCTTATGAGCTTCTCATCAGCAAAGCCCCGGTCGAATACAAATATCACCCTCCTGCCAGGAAATATATGCTGGATAGAATCATATATTTGATCCATAAACTTCCATATTATCCAGTTCTCACTGAGATATACCATATCTCTTATCTGTTGGTCTGTATATACCTTAAACATGAGCGGGATACTTCTTTTTCTGTAAGGTATTCCTGCCACAAAGGCTTTGTAATCATACTTTAGAGACACACCGTCTATGAGTATCATTATGGCACCATTGCTTCCACCATATACCTTCTTCACAACGAAACTGGTCCAGGAAAACATAATATCAAAAAGGGGATACGTTCGCTTCAGAATCCGACGTAACCTGGTCTGTTTGACTTTCTGGTGACTTACATCAGTGGGTAACTTACGGCTTATTTCGTTGATCTTAAGCTTGTCAGCCAATGATATGGCTATTACCAACAGTATCATGTTCTTCAAACTGGGTTTTGTCAAAACAGACTTGAAATTATCTTCCATTGCAGTTACAATTCTTTTCGGATCTATATGATTCTTTTTCATTTAATACCTCTCTTGGAGTTAGAAAATATGAATATACACAAGAGAGGTATATCATTTCATGCCACCTTTTTTCAACCCTTTCTTACATAATTATACGCTAAAATCTCTCCATATCTATTATCAACAAAAACT
>WJIO01000218.1 GCA_014730235.1 Candidatus Poribacteria bacterium | reverse complement strand
GTTATAATACACGAAGGTGGACAGGAAGAGCCAAAAGTTGAAGTTACCGTACCGCTGAAGCTGGCAAAATGGGCATTGAAAATCCTTCCAGTCGTTGAAAATAAGATCAAAGAAGAGGTGGACATGGATGTTAACGCACTTCGGGGACTTCTGGAAGAGGGATTTAACGAACTGGAACAACTGGAAGACTTCGATCTAGTTAAAGTAAATGATGGAGACACAAAGATCAAAGTCAGCATAGAGGCAGGTCAATGATAATACCAAAAATTTGGCTAACAATAAATATTAAGGGAAATCTTATTCCGCTTCCCTTACCCATTATATTTCCATTGGTTTTGTTTTTGGAAATTCTGGCTATTCCTGTATTGATTATATACAGCATCCGAAAAAAAGAACTACTTCCACTGAAATTTATTTCTCATTTTTACCTTTCCCGATTCCTGTTAAGTTTTATGATATATGGAAGGAAATTCAAAGTAGTAGTCTGCGATGGTGAAGATAAAGTTGCAATCGGTGGTAAAATGAGGTTAAATGTATCCTGATTAATGATATGCCAAAAGAATCCAAATCACCTTTATTAGAGTATGCTGGTTCAATCCTTAAGATTGCCGTTGGTATAGTTGCGCCTATTCTGCTGGGATTTTTTGTGGGTAATTTAATTGATAAACGTTTGAATTCAGCCCCATGGATGACCCTATTGCTTTTGATGCTGGGTGTAATAATGAGCTTTGGTTGGCTTTACAGAATTTCAAAACAATCTCAAGATGACTGATTATAAATCCTTTCTAAAACCGGGAGAGCGGATAGACTTGTTTTCCGGTTTAAAGGTGATACAGAAGATAGACGGGCCAAGGTTTTCCCTTGACGCTGTAATGCTTTCCCAATTTACTCGCGTTAAAAAAGATGATCTGGTGATGGAGTTGGGAACAGGAAACGGCATTGTTGCTCTTCTTCTGGCTCGCGATACCCGGTCTCAGCAGGTGACGGGGATAGAGATCCAGGAAGAGCTTGCAGATTTAGCCAGAAGAAATGTCCGACTTAACGGACTTGATGATAAAATACGAATTTTGACAGAAGACCTGCGTCTTGTGGAAAAAAATCATCAACCGGGACAATTTGACCTGATCGTAAGTAACCCTCCTTATAGACGACTGGGAGATGGTCGTCTGAATCCAAATCCCCTTAAAGCCATATCGCGACACGAAATTAAATGTAATCTGAATGATATTCTTAAAGCCAGCTTCTACCTGCTGAAAAATCGAGGTAGAGCAAATTTTGTATATCGTCCTGACCGATTTGTTGATATAATAACTGAATCCCGCGCAAACCGCCTGGAACCCAAGAGGCTTCAGTTTGTGCATCCCGGTTTGAATAAAAACGCAAATCTAATGCTTCTGGAGCTAATGAAAAATGGACAACCGGAACTCACAATCTTGAATCCTAAGATTCTTCAGGGTTAAGTGCGGTAAAGATAACAGGCTGAGAGGATTTTCAAATTATTATCACAATAAACCCGGAGAACCAATCCTATTTCTTCTCAAGGGAGATAAAAAATGAATATAAAAAAGATCGAATGTGTCCAGTTAAACCTTCCACCTTCTGATCTCCCAAAATCTCAGAAGCGAAGGGATGCCTGGGCTGTTGATGCGGAAGTGGCCAATCCTATGTCAAAATATCCAAAATATAAAAGACATCGCTCCTTATGGATGCCGAAGTGGGGCGGCATGTGGGTAAAGGTAACGGCTGAGGATGGAACGTGGGGGTTAGGCACAACCTCAGCAGGTGCTCCTGTAAAAGCCATAATTGAGGGCCATTTCGCGCCTATGCTGGAAGGTGAAAACTGCTTCGCAAGGGAAAAGATATGGGACATGATGTTCCGCATGTCAAAACCCTACGGTACGCTGGGATTATCATGCCTGGCTATGAGCGGCATTGACCTGGCTCTGTGGGATCTGGCCGGAAATATAGAAGGTAGACCGGTATACGAGTTATTGGGAGGTCCGTCAAAGAACAAGATATTCGCTTATGCCACGGGTAACGATGTGGACTGGTACGTGGAACTGGGCTTTAAAGCTGTCAAGCTGGCCTGTCCTTATGGTCCTGCCGACGGTCTACGGGGTTTGGACGAAAATGAGAAGTTTGTGGCCAAGGCCAGGGAAATTGTGGGTGATAATGTGGAAATTATGCTGGACTGCTACATGGCCTTTGACGTGGAATATACAATAAGGCTGGCCCAGCGACTTAAACCTTACAAGCTTAAATGGATGGAGGAATGTCTGATACCGGAAGACATTGACGGCTGGATGACTGTCAAAAATGCTGTAAACTGGCTGGCCCTGGCAACTGGCGAACACAATTACACCCGTTGGCCCTTCAAGCAGTATATCGAAAGAAAATGCCTGGACATCCTGCAACCGGATATAAACTGGGTGGGAGGACTGAGCGAATGTGTAAAAATCGCCCATCTAGCCGAAGCTGCGGGTCTGCCGGTTATGCTGCACGGTGGTGCAAATCAGGCCTATGGTCAGCACTTTAGCTGTGCTACACCTAACGTTCCCTGGATCGAATATTTTGTGGCCACGCCTCCTGGGGTTCCGCTGGAGGAAATCAGAACAATACCGGGTGTTCCTGTGCCTGAGAATGGATACATTTCACCTAGCGATGCTCCGGGATTTGGGTTTGAGGTTAAGGAAGAATTGGTGGTAAAAATATAAATTAAAACGGAGAATTAAATGTTATCCTCAAAAGAACGTGTATTAATGGCAATGGAGCATGAAGAGACTGACCGAGTTCCCATGGACTATTGGGCCTGGAAGGAAGTCAACGATGCCTTGCAATCTCGTTTAGATCTGAGTAGTTATGACAAATTATTAGAATACCTTGGTGTTGATATACGCGTAGTACGGGCTCCATATATGGGAGAACCTGATCTCTGGGCAGGTTTGAGAACAGTGAAGACTGTGGAAGAACTAGAAAAATGCGAAATTCCTGATCCGGATATGTTTGATTATTCGAACATTGAGGCATTGTGCGATAAATACAGCTATTACGCCGTCATGGGCGGGGCCTGGAGTCCAATATTCTGCACTGCTTCTGCTTTGATCGGCATGGAAACCCTGATGATAAAAACCCATGAAGAGCCGGAATTTGTCAAATTGTTTCTGGAACGCATAACCGACCTATTTTATGATCAAAGCGTGAGAACCTTTGAGGCTGCCAACGGAAAGATGGATATTTTCTTCATGGGAGATGATTACGGAACTCAGCGCAACCTGATAATGAGCCATGAAAGCTGGGATGAGTTTTACGCCCCCCAGGTGTCAAGGCTGTTTGATTTAGCCAAAGATTTCGGTTTAAAGGTAATGCTCCATTCCTGCGGAAGCGTAAGCAAGCTGATTCCCAGGCTTATAGAGATG
Organism: Candidatus Poribacteria bacterium; assembly: GCA_014730235.1. Classification (GTDB taxonomy): domain Bacteria; phylum Poribacteria; class DTPJ01; order DTPJ01; family WJIO01; genus WJIO01. The sequence goes on along the minus strand of WJIO01000218.1, from coordinate 6,747 downwards.
GGTATGGATGCTCTTGATCCCATACAGGTAAGAGCCGCTGACATGGAACCTGAATATTTAAAGTCCAATTTTGGCGAATACATAACATTTCACGGCGGTCTGGACACTCAGCATATACTTCCCTTTGGGACAGTAGAAGAAGTTAAGGCTGAAGCCCGTCGGTTGATAGAGATTTTCGGCGAGAGTGGAGGATACATATTTGGCCCCAGCCAGGAGTTTTTGCCTGATATTCCCTTAGAAAATATACTAGCCATGTATGAAGTTGGTAGAGAAATGAGGTAAATAAATGTTTTTGACTTACAGTGTGTTTGCATCTTTAACGGTAGCCTGTCTGTCATTCGTTGCAAGCCAGGATGCGATTTTTTATGTTTCACCTGATGGCAACGATCTTCAGACAGCCGTAAATGAAGCCCGGAAGATAGGTGTATCCAGCCCCAGAAGAATAGTTGTTAAAGACGGTGAGTATTTCCTGGATAAACCAGTGATGTTGGATAATCGGGACAATGGATTGGTTATTGAAGCTGATTCTGACGCTGAACCTGTGTTCTACGGCGGCAGGGAAATTTCAGGCTGGGAAAAGGACGGAGATAAATTCTATTCTGTTGAGCTTCCCGGTGTTAAGGAAGGTGATTGGGATTTTCGGGCGTTGGTGGTAAATGGTCGCTTTTGCCCTCGTTCCCGACTGCCGGAGGAGGGAACATTTAAGCATCTGAGCGTGTTTGATGTTCCATGGATGTCCACCACCGGAGGTGGCTGGAAGCGTAAACCTACTGATGAAGAACTGACAACCATGAAATTCCACCCTAAAGACATGGGAGAATGGTTTGTTCCTGAAAATGCTGAAGTAACCGTTTATCATATGTGGGACGAGTCTACGGTAGGGGTAAAGGAAGTTGATTTTGAGAATAACATTATGACATTTGCTACACCCACCGGACATCCGGCCGGGGCCTTCGATGTGAAGAAATACGTTGTTTGGAACCTTCGTCAGGGAATGACCCAGCCGGGGCAGTGGTATCTGGATCGGGCAGAAGGAAAGCTAGTATACTGGCCTCTGCCTGGTGAGGACATGAAAGAGGCAAGGGCCATTGCACCGGTGATGGAATCTATAATTATTGTACAGGGAGAAAAAGAAAATCCTTTAAAGGACATTGCTATTTACGGGTTGTCTTTTGAAGTTACCACAACTCCATTGATAGCCGGTGGCTTTGGTGCAGGAAGGTTTGACGGTGCTGTCAATATAACCAATAGCATGGACTGTTTTCTTCAGTCCATTCAAGTGTCTAACGCCGCAGGACAGGGTATTAAAGTCAACAACAGCAAAATTCACATTCAGGGATGTCACATTCACCACGTCGGAGCCTGCGGGATCAGGGCGGCTGGATGTCATGTTACCGATAACCGTATTCATCATGTGGGATTGCTTTATCCAAGCGCTATAGGTCTGGTAGGTGGCGGTACTGATGGAATATATAATCACAACGAGATCCATGATACACCCTATTCGGCCATCACCTGTGGCGGCCCTGGTCATGATATTTCCTATAACCGCATATACCGGGCAATGCAGATGCTTCATGATGGTGCGGGGATATACTGCTTCGCTGGAGATAACCTCAGGTTAAGCCAGAACTTCATCTATGATATTGAGGACACAGGGGGTTATGGGGCCTCTGCTTATTACCTGGATGAACGCAGCACCGGCTGTGTCGTGGAAAACAACGTGTCAGTAAATGTGGCCAGACCTTCACATAATCACATGGCTGTAGATAACACCATCCGCAATAATGTCTTCGTTTATGATGGTGATGCTGTCCTCACATTCCCCAAATCTTCTGAGTATACCGTTGAGAAAAACGTCATCTACGCTACCGGAAGCATAACCTTTACAAACATTGACGGCATTTCTAAACTGAAAAATAACGTAATATTCAGCGGAAAAGGTAAGATAGTGGGGAAGCGTATGAATAATTACTCTGATGCCGGTGAATCATCCATTAATTTTGCCAAAAAGAATGTGGTTTCTGATCCCATGCTGGTAGAATATAAGGACGGAAAAATTTTATTTGACCCTGATTCACCTGTTAAAAAGCTGGGTATAAATCCTCTGGATGTCAGCAACGCCGGCCCCCGAGGGTAATATTATGCCGAAACTAAAAGAAACATTATCAAGTCGCGAACGAGTTAAGCTGGCTTTAGAACACAAAGAAACTGACAGAATACCCATAGCTATGGTCTGCTCAGGGATCAATCCTCCGGCTATGAAGACCCTGGGGGAATATCTCAGGCGGGAAAGGTGTATAACCGTCAATGATTATCTGTCACCAATACTGGATATAAAGTCTGTTGGCCCTGATTATATCGGGCCATCGCTGGAAAGCGGCAAGGACATCTGGGGTGTGGATCGCAAGCCCATAAGCTATGGCCCTGCCAGCTACAGTGAGATATACTACTATCCACTTAAGGATATCAAAGATCTGGATGGACTGGATAAACATACATGGCCCAGGCCTGAATGGTTTGATTATTCCGTAATACCTCAGCGCATTGCTGATATTCAATCCCAGCGGAAATTCTGCATTATGATAGCCAATGGCAATATACTGGAGACTTCCTGGTATATGCGGGGATTTGAGCAGATGCTTATGGATTTTCTGCTGAATCCTGATCTGGTTCATGAGATTATGCGAAGGGTAGCGGATTTTTATGTTGAATATTTCAGGAGAATGCTTTCAGCCGCAAAGGGGAAAATAGACCTGGCCTTTACTGCCGATGATATTGGAGATCAGCGTGGGCTTCTGATACCTCTGGAAATGTGGGAGGAATTTATCAAGCCTCATCACGAAAGGCTTAACAAAGTAATACATGAATTTGGCGCAAAGGTTATATATCACAGCGACGGATCGGTAATGGAGGCTGTGCCGGGTCTTATAGATATGGGTATAGATGTTTTACAGGCACTTCAGTTCAGCGCAGATGGCATGGATCCATTGGAACTAAAAACCCGATATGGTGAATCTTTGTGCTTTCAAGGGGGAGTAAGTGTCCAGACAACTTTGCCCTTTGGCAGTCCGGATGATGTAAAACGGGAGGTGAAAATGCTTATAAAGACTCTGGGTAAAGACGGCGGGTATATACTAGGCCCATCTCATGCTATCCAGGCCGGAACGCCGCCTGAGAACATTGTGTCCATGTTCGATACTGCTGTTAGTTATTATCCTTATTGATCTTAACCCGATTTTTATATTTCGTTATCGATCAGGCTTATGCTTCGGGGATCAAGTTTTGTATAGTCCTTTATTTCGTACCTGTTACCGTCAGCATCTCTTATAATTACCCGAGTGCCGGATAGCCTTCTTATGTCCTCTTTGTATCTTGTTTCAAATTCCCTGTGACCTTTATCTGTTTCAACATCAAACTGCATTATGCCGTGATCTTCTTTGAGATAGTTTATTTTTGTAATTCTGGGCATGTAGTAAGTCCATTTTAATTCTTCTTTCAAAATCTTTCTGGATTTTGAATCGAGTTTTCTTATGTTGTCTATTACCCCTATTTCCTTATCCTTTTTACCGTCTTTTAAGGTTAGGATTGATATAAAGCGTTCAGGATTACTTAGAGGAAAATCCATAGAAGCTGCAATTTCCTGATCTTCTTCCTCTCCCTCCATTTTCAACATAAGACGGTTCATTTCGTCTTTATATATCTGTATTTTATTTGGGTCTAATTTGTTAATTTCGTCCTTAATATCATATACTGGCATCGTTTTTCCCTCGATTTAAAACAGATATAGCGGGAATAGAATTCTATTCCCGCTATAAAAATATACCTTAAACAGCTTTCATCTTTGAAAGCTGTGATTGTAAGTCTACAAGGCGTTTATATAGTCCATCATTTTCTATTAGCTCATCATGGGTTCCCTGTTCCACTATTTCACCCTTATCAAGTATTATAAGTTTATCGGACTTTCGCAGTGTTGAAAGTCTATGAGCAATAGCAAAGGTTGTACGGCCTTCGATTAATCGCTCAATAGCCGATTGGATAAGGGCCTCTGTTTCAGTATCCACAGATGAAGTAGCTTCGTCCAGAATGAGGATACGCGGGTTCTTTAATATGGCCCTGGCAATGGAAATGCGCTGCTTTTCACCACCGGATAGGCCTGTACCACGTTCTCCTACCATCGTATCGTAGCCATCAGGAAAACCTATGACAAAGTCATGGGCGTTGGCGGCTTTTGCCGCAGCTACCACTTCTTCTATAGAGGCATCAGGTCTGCCGTATGCTATATTTTCGGCAATAGTGCCCCGGAAAAGAAATGGGTTTTGTAATACAACGCCGATCTGATCCCTGAGGGATTTCATTTTTACATCTTTAATGTTGTATCCATCAATGTATATTGATCCCTCTTTGGCATCATAAAACCTGCTTATCATATTAATAAGGGTGGTTTTACCTGCACCGCTGGGACCTGAAAGACCAACCATTTCACCGGCTTTTACCTTAAAGCTGATACCGTCCAGGGCGTTCTTTTCGTCATCATAACTGAAAACCACATTTTTAAATTCCACATCACCTTTTATCGTTGGTAGTTCAATTGCGTCTTTTTTGTCATCAACCTCAGGCTGGGCATCGAGAATTTCAAAGACCCTCTCGGCGGCTGCGGCTGCTCTTTGCATCATGTGGTTAAGTCTGGTAAGGCCTTTGATGGGGCCGTAGAACATCCACATATAGCTCATAAAGAGCATTAACTCACCTAGAGTCATGTTACCGGTAATTATATCTCTACCGCCAAACCATCTTATTATTATCCCACCAGCAAACGTGGCAAAGCCCATGATTGGGAAGTAAATTGTACTTAACTTGGCGGCTCGCATGCTGGAACTGAAATGTTCTTCGTTTTGTGTATTGAATCGGTTTATTTCTCTATCCTCTGATGCAAAGGCTTTTACAACACGGACACCGGGTATAGTATCAGCGAGGATAGCAGAAATACCGGCCATTCTTCTCCAGACTTTGTGATAAACCCGGTGCATCTTTTTACCGAATATAATGGAACCTGTTACCAGAACAGGTATAGGTATTAAAGTCAAAGCTGCCAGTCGCCAGTTTGTAACAAATAGCACAATACACATACCAGTCAACAGCAAAACGTTCATGAGAAGTTCCTGTATGCCGCTGACAATGAATCTTTGCAACCTTCCGGTATCGTTGGATACCCTGGATATGAGACGTCCTGTTTGTTTTTTGTTATAAAAGCTAAGGGAAAGCTGCTGAAGGTATTGGTAAGCTGACGTCCTGAGATCGAAGATAACTTTGTTACCCAGCCATCTCATCATGTAGGTTCTGCCTGTGCCTAACAAAGTGTTAAAGATATGTATTCCGATTAAAGCTAACACAAATACATTAAGCAGGTAGAGTCTTTGATTATTGGTCGTAGCTTCTATGGGCTTAAAAACCCTGTCAATTAGCTGTTTGGTTATCATGGGAGGTATTAACCTTCCCAGTCCAACGGTTACCACTGATAAAGCAAAAGCTATAGCAGCTATATACCAGTATGGCTTTAGATAGCCAAATAGCCTGGCCAAAAGTGTATGCTTGTCAAGACAGTTAGGACAAAGGTTGCCACGACGTATTATATTACCGCATTTTTCACAACGCCGCACCTTTCTATTTCCACGCTCATGCCCATTGTAATGGTTGTTGCTACCTTCAACTTTATAACCGTTTTGTTCCCGAATTTCATCAACAACTTTTGGAACTTCGGAAATTTCACTGCTATTATAAGCCGTCTTGGAAAAACGTAATAATTCTTTTGCCTTTCCTTTGGTCTGGACTTCTAAAAGCCCATTTCCCACGTAGTTTTTTAGTATTATGGAATCTACATCCACTAATGGTAGCTCATGAACCAATTCAGGTTTTTTATTGTGATTGCCACTAAGAACAACAATTCTTTTATCAGTTGCCAGAAGCCAGCTATCTTCGTAATTGCCATTCAAATCCATGTCGCTGGCAACAGCTACTTTAACATCTTCTTGATTTGTTAATATGCTGTCAAATTCCTCTTGAACCAGTTCTGGCAACTCATTTTTTGAACCTACCAGAAGTGGTTCATCTTTTGTAGATGACATAACAAAAATTTATTCTCCTTTTTGTTTTATTTAAATGCCCGGATAAAAAACTTTTCTCTAAAGAGAATCCGAAAGGCATAAGGATATTGGTAAATTTGAAAAGAAAATTTTGGAGGATTATTTATAATGAGGCTTTGTAAGGTCTTAATAAAAAAGGCAGAGGTTACAAAGCCTCTGCTTGAACGGGCGGCATATTTTTTTCTCTATCTTTTGATTTTAAATATATTTATTTGATAGATTTAAATACATTGTTAAACCATTGCAGTTTTTGGGAAATTATAAAAATTATGGGCTTTCGTTAGTTAAAATATATCTTTCCTATAGTTGAACAAATTCATATGTTTTTTTATTCCGATATTCTAATTTTTTTCTAAAAACCATGCTGATTGGTAGTTTTAATTATCTAATAAGTAATCGTTAAAAAATGAAAAATGTGTTTAGAAAATACCTTTATAATTATGGTAAATTACAAAATTTGTCGTTCCTGCTTCAAGCTTTTTGAAAAAGCTTGAGCAAAAAGGAATAAGAGTTTCGCAGGAATGACAGCCTGATAGCATTTTCATTTGCTAGTGTCTCTTTAAGCACTGCAACATCTGGTTTTAGTTAATTTTAGAAATATCAG
>WJIO01000217.1 GCA_014730235.1 Candidatus Poribacteria bacterium | reverse complement strand
GATGGAAGCCGTTCCAAAAACTTACATAGAAAATGTAAAACTCACACCGGATCTGGACAGTGGTCAGCTTTTCATAGAAGCAAAAATCAACGGCGACAGCAAAGGTATGGTTGTTAAAGCCAACGCCATGATAGACGGCACTTCAGTCGGTCAGGCAGAAGCTGTTTGTTATGGCGTGTCAACTAAGACTGCCATTAAACTTTCAGAAATTCGTTCATGGTCACCGGAAGACCCATTCCTCTACGACCTTAAACTGACCTTGGTATCACAGGGAGAGGCAGTGGATCAGGTTGACAGCTACTTTGGCATGCGCTCTATAAAGGTCGTTCCGCCTGCTGTCCTGCTCAATGATAAGCCTGTGTTCCAAAGATTGGTTCTGGATCAGGGATTCTACCCCGATGGAATATACACCGCCCCGTCAGACGAAGCCCTGAAAAATGACATCGAAATATCAATGGGTTTAGGCTTTAACGGAGCGCGTCTGCATGAAAAGGTTTTTGAACCCAGATTCCTTTATTGGGCCGATAAACTTGGCTACCTTATATGGGATGAATATCCCAACTGGGGGGTAGACCATGCGTCAGCAGAAACCCTGAGACGCTATCTCAAAGAGTGGATGGAAGTGCTGGAAAGGGATTACAGCCATCCATCTATTGTTGGCTGGTGTCCATTCAACGAAACGCCAAGAAGCCAGGATTCTGAGCTTTTAAGGCGAGTTTACAGGGTTACCAAAGCCTTTGATCACACCCGACCGGTTGTTGACACCAGCGGTTATGTGCATGTGGAAACTGATCTTTACGATGTCCACGACTATGACCAGAACCCGGATACCTTTGCAGAACGCTATCGCCCCCTGGCCGAAGGCGGCAAAGCTCGACGCAATAACCCGGAACATGACGTACCATATCAGGGCCAGCCCTACTGGGTGAGTGAATACGGAGGTATATGGTGGAATCCCGGACAGCAGGATGATAAAGGTTGGGGTTATGGTGGTGTAGATGGCCGACCTAAAAACGAGGAGGAATTTTTCGAGCGCTATAGAAAGCTAACGGAGGTACTGCTTAATCATCCTAAAATGTGCGCTTTCTGCTACACTCAGTTGTATGATATCGAACAGGAAGTCAACGGATTGTATTATTACGACCGCAAACCCAAGTTCGATCCCGACAAAATAAAGGAAATAAATACTCAAAAAGCGGCGATTGAAGAATAATAATAAATATATCATGACATGGGAAGATAATAAATACACTCCCATGTTTTTCCAGGAGGAAGTAATGCCAGGGCCAGCGGCTTTAGATTTTGTTCCCCAGAAAGTGGATTTCAGAAATATTAACGAATGGTTGAGGCTTTTTAATAATCCAGACCAGGATTTTTCAAAACGCCTTGTGGAACTTTACGGCAACAACAAAGATTTTATTGATACACGCAGAAGTCTGATTATAAGAGCTTTAGAGCATTTTGCTCAGGTATACGGCCCAGATAAAGATGTAACCATTACCAGAGCACCGGGCAGGATAAACCTGCGGGGTATGCATTCGGAAATGCAGCACGCTACTCCAAACTACCTGACTCATGGACGGGAGATCGTCATGGTTGTAGGACGACGAGATAATGATAAGGTGGTGCTGAATAATGTGGATAACGAACGTTTTGGCCCCCGGGAATTTACCATATCCCGGGAGACAAAACAGGATAGTTGGGGTGAATGGACAAAATACATAGATAGCGAATATGTGAGGAAATCCATAGAAACAGCCAGGGGAGACTGGGCGAACTATGTAAAAGCTTCAGTTTTGAAGATTCAGGACAGTTTCCCCGATAAAGCCCTTAAGGGGATGGATGTTGTTACTTATGGGGATGCACCCAGGGGAAGCGGTATGGCCTCCTCATCAGCAGTGGTGGTATCATCGGCTTTAGCTTTTATGGCTGTCAACAACCTGGAAATGGATCGCCGGGAATTTACTGTGGAACTAGGTCGCGGTGAATGGTATGTTGGAACCCGCGGCGGATTTGGTGATCACGGGGCTATACTGTTTGGAAAACAGGGAAGCATTATCCACAGCGTATTTTTGACTGTGGAGGAAATGCAGCCTGAGTATATACCTCTACCAGATGACTACCAGGTTATTATTGTTAAATCCTATAAAACATCTTCCAAATCTGATGAACGCTTATTTGCATACAATCAGACCATGTTTGCCTACAGCATGGCCACTACCCTCATAAAAGATGTTCTGGCAGGAATGGAGGGTATCGGCAGTAATACTATAGAAAAGCTGGAATACCTGGGACAGATAACACCTCAGGAATTCGGTCTGCAAAAAATTTATGAGATGCTGCTGGCTTTACCTGAGCAGATAAGCATTAAAGAACTGCGAAGCCGTTACTCCGATGCTGAGATAGATTCCCGTCTGGACAGGTTCTTCGGTCAGTTGAAACGCTTTCCCGATTCGGTGGAAGTCCGGGGCGCGACGTTATGGGGAATTGCCGAATCCGAGCGAAGTCGCGAGTTTGGTCGGTTGATAAAAGAAGGCAGGATAAAGGAAGCCGGTGAATTAATGTTTATTGGTCATGATGGCGACCGGTTGTTTAAATTTGGCCAGGACTTACAGAGCTATGAGCAGTTTACTCAGAATAAGGTTACAAATCCTTATCTGGAAAACCTGATCGCGAATATAAACAGTAGCGACGAAGAACTTATAAAAAAATCCCAGTTGGCAAGACAACCGGGCGATTACGACGCCAGCAGTCTGGAACTGGACACCATTGTAGAAATAGCCAGACGCACAGAAGGCGTTATCGGTGCATCCCTGACAGGGGCAGGATTCGGTGGTAATGTATTGGTAATGGCTGAGAAAAATGATGAATGCCTATCACGGTTGAAAAACGCGCTTATTGAAAATTATTATGAGCCCAACGAAGCAAAAGAGTTGGATTGGTTAAAATATGATAATGGTCTTGAAAAAGCTATAGAAGACAAAAACGATTTGGAACAAATGCGAAGCCGTTTGGCTGATATTGTGAAAAAAAAGCGCAGGAAAAAAGAACCAGTAAACAAGGCTGAAGCAGAATATCTGGAAGCTGTACAAAGAAAAGTAAACGCACTCTTTAAAGATAAAAAAATAGATAGAGAGCTATTATTTATCCCTGCCGATTATTACTTTGAAGGATTAGCTGTAAACATTCCGGTAGAAAGGGCCTGCATGCTTTAAATATGTTTTAAAACTGCTACAGCTTCGTGGTTGCTTGGGGGACAACCACGAAGCTGTAGCTAAAGGCAAGGGGTAGTGGTCAATATTTTAGCAGTATTCATGCCATATCTGTGAAACCTTGATAATACTGGAATACAGCATATTTAACGATTTGATGTATATATTTTATGTTCCATAATAAGAATAAATTGCGTTGAGAATTTTTATAGTAATTACTATGGTAACTGTGAAGTCTCATTAACACTTACCCTACAAATCTTTTGTTCCACAATGAGAACAAATCGTTCCACATTGATAAGCGCATGTATTTTATCTTAAACCTTCATCTAACATTATGAGAAAATTCTTTAATGGAACATAATTAGTAACTGAATTTCCGGTTCCCAGGGCATATCCGCCGCCTTTATTGCATTCATCAATAATATTTTTCACATAAGCCCTCAAATCTTTTTCTTCCATTCTACAAAGGTTATCTACATCTACACCGCCCATAATACCTACTCTGTCACCATATATTCTCTTAAATTCTGTAACAGGCATTATGGCATCCTCAAAGGAATGCTTTGCATCAATACCAACGTCTTCGATCAAATCTTCCATTATGGATTCCAGATTGCCGCAGGCATGAAGAATGTAGATCAGATCGTTCTCATGGGCCAATTTCGCAATTTTCTTATGCCATGGAAAAACAAATTTCCTCAGATATTCAGGGGCAATAAGGGTGCTGGTTCTGAAGCCCATATCCTCACCCTGGAAGAATCCAGCTAGGTTATCCATACCAATAATGTTCTGATAGTAGCTATATATCAGTTCACCTACTCTGTCGAATACCGCTTTTACCAGTTCAGGATCATCATACAGAAGAAAGGCCAAATTTTCATATCCAAATAGGCTGTTCATCCCCGTTTCAAAAACGCCCTGGGTAGGACATGCTAGAATACCCATACCATCAGGCAGATTACTTGAAACAAAGTCCATAGCCCACATATCAACTTCATCCAGTGAAGGCCAGGGATATTTTTCAAAATCCTCCCACGAGTTTATAACACCAGCGCTTAACTCCACCCATTTTCTTTCACCCCTGGTCAAATCGGCTGTATCTTTACCTTCCCGAACATGACTGACAAAATGCAGACCGCTGGAAAACCTGAAATCCCCGGTAAGCCGAATAAAATCGTATCCAAGACGATAATGGCACTCGATATAATTCATAAGACACGCAGATTGAGAGTCTCTGTCATCAAGCACAGGTGGAACCCACTTTCTGCCTAATTTTGATTCCACAATTTCTTTAACAATTTCCTTGTCAATGTGAAGTTCCACAAAGGGCGGTCTTTCAGGTTCTTTTTTTCTCAATATTATTTGCTTGAAATTTTCTATGTCTGGTTTTGGGTTATCTAATGGTACATTCATTGCTTATTATTCCTTTTATCTATTTTTCCCGGTTTCTATTTAATGCCCATACTTATGCACAGCTTCCACCATTGCCAGGTAATTCTCAGTCTTAACCCCCGGGTGTATAGAATTGGACGAAGTTATTATATATCCGCCGCCGGGAGCGGCTTTTTCTATGGTTTGCTTTACTGTTTCTTCCACTTCTTCCACAGTTCCGTTTACCAGCAGATCCCGACAGTCAATATTGCCCAAAATACAGACTTTACCGGCCAGGTATTCCTTTACTTCCCCTATATCCATACACTGGGGTTGTATAGGATGCAGACCATCAAAACCAACTTCAACCAGGTCGTCCAGGATGGGCCAAAGGTTGCCGTCAGAGTGCTTTATAATCTTCAGTCCTTTGTCATGGACGTAATCAACTATTTCCTTGTGATATGGTTTTATGTATTCCCGAAAGTGGGTTGGGGACATTATGGTAGTGTCCTCGCCGGCCAGGTCTCCCGGCATGGTTATCACATCCGCGCCGGATTTTATGATCATATCAACAGCAACCTTGTCAAAATCTGTGGCAATACAGGCAAGTCTATGGGCCATTTCCGGATTTTGAATATAATCCATAAGTAGGTTTTGCATACCACCCCGCCGCCGCCAGCTTACTTTAAAAGGGTCTGTAATACTTACGAAATGGGCTTTTTCCTTCCCGACTTTTTCAATAACATATTGTACTGTAGAAAAATCACTCTCTTCCAGTTTTGAAATCATATCAAATCCATCAAGATCATCCATATTCTTGATAGGTCCATCCACCGGCGTAGGCTCTCCATGTTCGCTCAGTAGGTAGTAAGTTCCATATTTATCCCTTCCCTTTTCTCCGCCTATGTCCGTTATACCAATAGAAAAATTAGTGCATGTTGCGTCAATATCCAAGCGTTCTATAAGCAGGCAATAAAGGTCCATCACTTCAACACTTTCACTGCCGAATTTATCCCTGCCGGCCTGTATTTTCACCTCATCCGGCGCAATAGTTCTGGCCAGATCCACTATATTCGGTTCGTTTATGTATAATTCAAATATGGGAACTCTGTCAGGCTGTTTTTTATCCAATGCTGTAAGTATTCTTTCCCGTGAATTCATAGCGATCACCTTCTGTTATGGGTTTAACCCGTTATTATGCCATTTAAATCGTATTTTACCTCTGTCGGATAACTTAGTCAATGGAAATTGCAATTTAGCTCCCAAGCATAAATTTTACATCCCTGTGTTATTGCGAATAATGGAGTAACAAATAAAGCTTTTGGTTTGTATCAGAAGTTTTGGCTCATCCGGTTTGAGTGTGGAAGTGTAAAAAACATTGTCCAATTAAGAAAAAAATATCCTCCATTTGTCATTCCTGCAAAAGCAGGAATGACAAGCTGAGAAAATTTTCAAATTATTACCATACTCAAACCGGATGAGCCAAAGTTTTCACGGACATAGATTTTATTCTTGGATTTAGCTCGATCCTATTGACATGATAACCCACAACCCTTATAATGATCCATGTAAACTAGATAAATATAATATTTCATATAAAGGGGTTGAATATAATGCAAGTTGTAGATATAGGAAACACCGGCATAAGCTCTTCCCGCCTTGGGTTTGGAACAGGCACCCATGGCTGGAATAATAATTCCGACCAAACCAGGATAGGCCATCAAAAACTGGTAAACCTTATGAAATTTGCCTATGATAAAGGAATTACCTTATGGGACCTGGCTGATGGCTATGGCAGTCACCCACACTTTGGGGATGCGCTTAAAGACATAGACAGGTCATCCGTTACCATCATCACCAAAACCCATTCAAAATCTGCGGAGACAGTCAAAGAGGAAATTCCTCGATTTCTGAAAGAACTCGGTACTGATTACATAGACATTCTCCTTATGCACTGTATAACAAATAAAAACTGGCTTACGGATTACGCCGATGTTATAGAGGTGTTCCAGCAGGCAAAGGAAAAAGGTCAGGTTAAGGCCATAGGCATGTCGTGTCATGACTATGAATCCCTGAAAACAGTGGCATCAGCCGAATGGGTAGACGCTGTACTTGCTCGTATAAATTATAATGGGGAAAATATGGATGATGATCCGGATAAAATCGTTCCTGTGCTGGAAGGTATAAAGGAAGCAGGTAAAGGCGTTATCGGTATGAAAGTCTATGGTCAGGGAAAATTAGCCGATCATGCTCCCAAATGTATGGATTATATACTGGGTTTATCCTGTGTTGATGTTTTTGTTATCGGTATGGTCAGTGAAGAACAAGTTCTTCAGAACATCTCTCTTATGTCTTAGGAGTGGATTAGTTGTTACAAAATAAAGACGATAAGACTGTATTCCATAAATACGGTGGCCATTACCATTTACGAATATCAAACATCCAGGACTTAAAGCATCTCCTTACCATACCTGATGGTCGCTGGATGGCCACCAGTTGCCCGTTGTTTGGTCTGACTGTTGATCCTGCTTTCCTGAAGTTTTTAGACGCAGATGGTAATAACCGTATTATCAGTGAAGAAATACGAATAGCTTTGAGATGGCTCTTTAAGTGTTTGAAGCCCTCAGAGACCTGGTTAAATCATCAATCCAATCTTCCTATTAACCTTATTAATACCGACGATCCTGAAGGTAAAGCCCTTATTGAGTCAGCCAAACTTGTACTAAAGAATATTGGTTTGCCAGATTCCTTTGAGATAAGTCTTGCCCAGGTGCGAGATCGTCAGAAAATTATGGCCCAGGCGGATTACAACGGCGATGGAGTTATCCCGCCGGAAGTTGTAAAAGACCCGTCAGCTTCCCTGTTTGTCCGGGATTTGTTGACGGCATACGGAGGCGCATTAGATGCCAGTGGTCTTAAAGGCATTACTGAAGCTAATTTGGAACAGTTCAAAAAGGATGCTAACGCTTATATTCAATGGTATAACCAGGGTGTAATTCCAGAAGGAGAAAGTTCTACACTTAATATGCCTTTTGGAACGGAAACGTCTAATCTCTACCAGATAATAAACTCAATCCGGGATAAAGTCGAACTGTTTTTTGCTCAATGCTCGTTGGTGCGATTTGATCCCCGCATGTCTGACAGGATGTATCCCCGGGAAGAGGAAATAGCAAAACTGGATTACATGAACCGGCAGGCCATTATAGACCATATAAACGTCGCTCCTCTGGCTAAGGCCAACCCAGAGGGTATTCTTTATCTGTTGAATGGCATCAACGAGTTTTACCGGGATCGGGTTAAAGCTTTCCATGATAAACTGGTAAAGCCTATCTTTGGTGAAGAAGTAAACGCAATATCCCAGGAGCAATGGAATCATATTTTATCCAAATTTGCCCACTACGAGAAATGGGTCAACTCAAAACCTGCCGTACCTATTGAAACAATGGGTATAGAAAAAATTAAAGCCTATCTGTATGCACCCCATGATGCAGCTATTCGCTCTTTGATAATTGAGGATAAAACCGTAGCCGATGAAATACAACAGTTGCAAAACCTGGAAAAGCTTATTCTATATCATCAGTGGTTGTTTGTATTTGTAAATAACTACGTCAGCTTTCCCCATTTATTTAACACAGAAACTCAGGCCATGTTCGAAATGGGAAAATTAGTTTTGGGTGGTCGGGAATACAGTTTCAGCGTAAGGGTAGAAAACAGGGTTGCACATTCAAATCTGGCCAAAAACAGCGGCATATATCTTCTGTATCTCCAGGTGACAGGCTTTAAAACTGAAGATTCTTTTGAAATCGCTGTTCCTGTGACAAGGGGAAACGGAAAGCAGTTTTATGTTGGTAAAAGAGGAGTATTCTTCACTATTATGGGTCGGGAACTGGATGCGCAAATAGTTCAGATTGTTGAAAATCCTATAAGCCTGTTGGATTCTATAAAAGATCCCTTTAGACGTTTATATGCACTGATAGGGGGACGCATATCCCAAATTAGCTCTTCAATACAGAAAGAATCAGAAAAAGCAATAATCACATCACCCAGCGATCAGCAGATCATACAGAGGGAGTTGCAGCAAGCGCAGCAAACTACCGCCCGATCCCAAGAAGCCAGCGAGGTAGGTCAACAGGCCAGAACATCAGAGACACCAAGAACTGAAATCCAACGCTCAGGAACAGCAAGAGATATAATGATCGGTACAGGACTTTTAGTAGCGGGTTTGGGAACAGCCCTGAAATTTATAGTGGATGCAGCAAAGCAATTGACCCAACCGAAAACTTTGCAAGTACTGTTGATTATGGTAGGGGTCTTTATTATAATAGGCGTTACAGCTTCATTTATATCGGCCCTCTTGAAACTCCGTCAACGTGATATGGGTGTATTACTTCAAGCTTCGGGTTGGTCAATTAATGGACGTATGCGGCTAATCAGGCCCATGGCAAAATTGTTCTGCCGCAAAACCAAAATCCCTAAAGGTTCGCGTAAGAAACACAAGGAACTTCTTGTGCCGCTGGAACGTCTGGCCAGAAAAAGGATGAAAAGGGGTGAAAGCTAATTTTAAAATAATAAATGAGGGTGGAATCGTTATAGTTATAGGGCGCGTGGATACAGGTAAATCAACATTTTGTCGTCATCTAGCCTCTGAAGCTCTGAAAGAAGGTAAAAACGTTGCGGTTATTGATTCTGATGTAGGACAATCCTGGATCGGCCCGCCGACTACTGTAGCGATGAAAGTCTATAGCGAAAATCCCAAACCCATCCTTTTTCCTGATTCGTTCTACTTTGTAGGCAGCGTTACCCCTGAAAGACATCTACTCCAAACAGTTGTCGGAGTCAGGCAAGTTCTGGATTCTGCGTTAAAAGCAAAGGTGGATTTAGTAGTAATTGATACCACAGGTTTAGTGGATGGTCGGATAGGAAAGGTTCTAAAATCCAGCAAAATTGAGGCTGTAAGGCCCAATCATATCGTCTGTATTCAAAGAGATGGTGAACTTGAAACGCTGATAAAAGGTTATGAAACAGATTCCACCTGTAATATATATAGAATTAGTCCAGCCAGAGAGGTAAAAAAGAAGAGTAGGGAAAGCAGATGTTCATACAGGATTGAAAAGTTTTGCCAGTATTTTTCAGATTTTGCAGTATATGAAGTTAGTTTCTCACAAATTAACGGTCAGAGAATCAGTTTCCTGAACGGCAGGGAGGCAAACGACAAAGAACTGGAAAACATATCAAAGGTAATAGATCACAAGGTTTTATATGCGGAATGGTCTTCAAAAAGTCTTTTTGCCGTTACAGAAAATGAAGTCAACCAGGCGTCCTTCCGAAAATTATGCGGATATTTCAGCCTGAAAGAATTATACACATATACACCGGGGTATTTTAAAAAACGGCTTGTTGCCATAATAGACAGAAGCGGCGAACCTGTTTGTCTGGCTTTAATAGAAGATATAGATTTCTGCCGTAAAATTCTGACTTTGAGAGGCAGTAAAGATGCCACTGAAGTCACCAGAGCAATTCAGTTCAGCAGCTTCCGTCTGGACGATCTGGATTTAAGCTATTGATACGTCGTGTTCCTTAAGCATGGCAAATATATTATCAAGGCAAATTCGGCTGGCCTCTTCACCGGCTTCGGAGAAAGCTGATCCACCCGGTTCGTTTACCAGGGATTCACTCAAGGCTTTCTTTGGTCTCCAGTGGGTTTCCAGTGACAGGTAGCCTTTATAACCCGAGTCCAGCAGTTCCTTTAGCTGACCACTCCAGTCAATAATTCCATCACCTACAGGCACAGATTCCATCTTACCATCGGGCCCTGGAGCGGCATCTTTGGCATGACAATGGATCATCATAGGTTTTAACACATTATAAGCATCTGGATATGGCGTTATTCCGTCCTTTGCATGGGCTTCGTTGGCTGGATCCCATATAGCCTTGACGTTTGGTGATCCGATTTCCTGGATAAATTTAGCCGTCAATTTGGCTGTTGCCAGAGATGTAGACGATTCGTTTTCCAACCCCAGTATAATGCCCTCTGATTCAATAATCTTAACTGGCTCCTGGTAATATTCCTTTATAGTATCCCATAATTCCTCTGTTTTACCTGTATCCCAGAACGCAAAACCCCTGACTATGTTAGTTCCGAAAAACTTGGCCAACTTTATACATTTTTTTAGTATCTCAATATGTTCTTTACGGGCTTCTGCATCATCTATATCGCATTTATAAAAGGGAGAAGCAACTCCCGCTATTTCTAATCCAGCTTTTTCCAATATCTCTTTCATCCTGGACATATCTTTTTCGTCTAAGTCTTGTGGTGGTTTATCCCATACTGATCTTATTTCTATACCATTGAGCTTGTATTCCGCCGCTAAATCGGCCACAGTCTGGAAGTCCTGAGAGACTTCATCGCTTATTACAGCTAGTTTAAACATAATAACTCTCCTGATATTTATAATTAAATCGGATTTTGCAAGCGCTAAAATTTTATTACGTAAATTTATCACAGTTCCCGCATCAGATCAAGAGTGAATAGACAAATGAGTATCCATATAAAAGATTTACCTTGCTAAAAGCTTATCCGGATAGTAAAATGTTCATTACAAATGCTGCCCCATGATAGAAATTTAATTATCATCAAGAAGAATCAGAAGGAAAAATAGAATTTCATGTATTTATTAAAAAATATTTCCCGATCTGTAAGTAAAGATATAAGATTATGGTATATATTAGCAATACTGGTTTTAATGTTTATCCCGCAGGCTTTCAGCCTTGAGGTGGAAGAGATTATACCCGCCTATTGTGCCGGTTACTTTTCGGTAAGGGATGTAAATGGTATATGGAACACCATTGATTCATCTATCCCATGGAAAGAGATAATTTCCGATGATGAAATTTCCACTGATATTTCGGATATAAATGATTTTATAAATCTAAGTCTGGGAGTTGATATAAACGAACTGGCAGATGTATTTGGAAATCATATTGCTTTATGTTACATCATGCCGAAACCATACTATAATAATTTCCCTGTGATCGTTGCTGAATTGGATAATACTGAGGTCGCAAAGAAGTTGATTCAGGAGATTGAAACGAACCTCAAAAAAGATAATAAATACATTATAAAAGCACCGGCAGGAGAATATTCCGGTATAAACTTCAATCAGGTGGAAGCAGTAAATGCCAATTTTATAGCCAGATATGCCTTTTTAGATAATCTATTTATATTTACCAGTAAAGAGGAGGAATTTTGCACCATAGTTGATGTTTATAATAGCAAAGACGTATCCCTCGTATACGATCCAAAATTCAATAATGTAATTTCAAACATTTCTGTTGATAGGGATATTCTGATGTATATAAATTTTGAGAACCCACTTTCAGCTTTTATTGGCGGTCAAAATCCTGGATGGTATAGTTTTTTTGAAACTATGTCATCAATTCAGATTATGTCAATGTCCTGTTCTCTGGCTCTTGATTCACCAGATTCCTCTCAGGAAATTTACATTTATATGGGTTTAGATGAACATCCTCTTTATTCTGTTTTAAATAAAGATAGAGCTTTGGTGTCGCCGCATATAATACCCTTTACTGGCTCAAAAGCATTTTTAGTCTTCAATTTTGATGATCCATCCGTATCCTGGGATAGAATAAAACCCATTATCGAGACAGTTCTGAATGAAGATAAATACACTTTTATGCAGAATATGTTTAATAATATCGAAAACGAATCGGGTCTAAACATCAATGAAGACCTGATAGCAAGTTTGAACGGTGAAATAGGAATATCTACATCATTGAGAGGCGCTTTAAACGCATTCAGACTACCGGAAATACTCCTTGAGGATGGCTTTATATTTTTCTTCGGACTTAAAGACCGAAATCTATGCGAAAATTCTCTTGAAAAGCTATTTTCATATAATGGCTACGGTTCAGGTCATATTGAATACAAGAGCGTTAAAATATACGAAGTACCTTTTTCCCTGTCGCCAAATTCACCATTAGGTTATATATTCGCTGGTGATTTATTAATATTCGGCACTCTAAGCAGTTTTGAAGATATAATCGAAGAAGAGCCGCCGCTGGTAGTATCGGAGGATTTCCTAAAAATAACCTCTAAATTTCCGGATAATCCAAATGTTTTGCTTTATCTAAACTTGGAAAATACTGGTTTTATGAAATATATACTTTCATTGGATCAGCAAAATATTAACTCAAAATCGGCTTCAGTGGGCGGAACTCTGGAATACATGGAGAATGGTTTTAAGGTGAATTTTGTTGGTTCGGGGGAAAGGAATTTTGTAGATAGATTGGGGTATATTTTTGTCTTACTTGGTGTAAAAACATATTGAAACCAATTACTAAATTGGAGGTGCGTATGCCTAAATTTAGAGCAATTCACACAGCAGATCTTAAACCAGATGCAAAAAAAGAAGAATTTGAAAAATTCATGCTTACGGAATTTATCCCTGAGACGGAAAAACTACCGGGATGTCTTGGTGTTCAGCTTTTAAAAGGATACAAGGGCGATTTACCTGGTGTTGCAAAGGCAAAATCTGATTACGCCTGGATAAGCCTATGGG
>WJIO01000018.1 GCA_014730235.1 Candidatus Poribacteria bacterium | reverse complement strand
ATATAGAGCTAACATTTGCAGAAATATTGAGGGCTTTTCTCAGACATGACCCTGATGTAATAATGGTCGGTGAGA
Organism: Candidatus Poribacteria bacterium; assembly: GCA_014730235.1. GTDB lineage: Bacteria > Poribacteria > DTPJ01 > DTPJ01 > WJIO01 > WJIO01. The sequence goes on along the minus strand of WJIO01000018.1, from coordinate 7,206 downwards.
TACGTGATAAGGAAACAGCTCAAATATCTGTAGAAGCAGCATTAACAGGTCATCTGGTTTTCAGTACACTTCATACTAACGATGCTGCATCTTCTATTATACGTTTATACGATATGGGTATAAATGAATTTCTTTTAACTTCTTCCATAACATTAGCAATGGCTCAACGTTTAGTGCGGAAAATATGTGATAAATGCCGCCGTCCTATTGCTCCAACCGCCAGTATGCTAAGGGAGTTAGAAGCATGTAAAATTAATACAGAAAAATTGCAATTATTCATGGGTACTGGTTGCAGCAACTGCGGAGACACAGGTTACAAAGGAATGACAGCAATACATGAATTGCTTTATATTGATGACGAAGTCCGAAAGGTTATCCTTAAAGGTGGCTTTTCAACTCCGCAAATCCGTGAAATCGGTAGAACAAAAGGGATGAGAACCTTGCGTGAGGATGGTATGGAAAAAGTGGCCAGAGGTATAACAGCTTTTGGTGAAGTGATTTTGAAAACTCAGGATTTCATGTAACACTCAAATATCAAAGGCTGGAGATGATATGTTGGAAGCAATGCTTAAATATAAAGTATGTGATTTATGTGGTAAGAACATTCGTGGAAATCCAAGTTTTTGCTATTTTTGTGGCAGTAAAATTAAAACCGGCGCCAAAAGACATAACATTCAGCAGAAACTCATTGAAATAAGCAGGATAATGAATTCCACTCTGGATCTTGATTCATTACTAACAGAGATAAGCACATGTGCCTGTGAACTTACTGATGCCGAAACAGGATCAACCATGTTGTATGATCCTAACAAAGACGAATTATACTTTAAAGTTGCCCTGGGAGAAAAAAAAGATATTCTAAAGAGATTATCTGTGAATTCATCTGTTCCCAGTATAGCTTGGTGGAGCTTTAAAAATTGTCTACCCGCAATTGTTAACGACACCTCCTCCGATGAACGTTTTGGTGGAAGTGTGGATAAGGTTACAAGCTTCAAAACAAAAAGTATCCTTTGTGTTCCTATTATAATATCTGAAACAAAAAGCAATATAAATAATCAGCAAAAAAAATCTATAGGTATAATCGAAGTAATAAACAAAAACTCAGATGATGATCAATTTACTGTTGATGATCTTAAAATGTTAAATATCCTGGCTTATCAGGCAGCGATTGCCGTTAAAAACGCCATATCCGCAGGTAATCGAAGGAACTTTTTTGTTAATGCTATAGAAATATTTATAACTGCGATAGAATCTAGCGGTCTTGTTCCATCAGGCCATTGTATGAACGTCGCCAGAACAGCTATGAAAATAGCTCGTGAATTGGATATGAAACATGATGAATTGCAGAATATTTATTATGCCTCAACTTTACACGACATGGGTATACTGGATATCAGGTGTAATCAGTCCGAAGGTCAACTCTCAAGAATTCCTGAAGTACATACCATCCTTGGTGCAGAAATGGTCAAGCCCGTCGGTTTATTAAATAAAACCGAGACGATGATACGGCACCACCATGAAGCATGGAACGGAACAGGTTTTCCCGATAGGATAAAGGGTTATGATATTCCTATAGGAGCCAGGATAATAGCAATTGCCGAAGCATACGAAGAATCCAATCAAGATGATGAGTATATAGCATCAAATTCTGATATATTGTTTGATCCTATTTTAGTGGATATTTTTCTTGATCTTGGATTATAATATTGCTTTAAAATAAAAATTCAAGGAGTGAGTAGCGTGCCTACTTTTGTATATACAGTTAGAAATCAAAAGGGATTATTGGAAAAGAGGACATCAAAAGCAGAAAATACTCAGAGTTTAGTAACTAATTTGCGTAATCAGGGGTTGGTTGTTACGGAAATTAAGCAAAAAAAAGCTTTATCTTCCATTGAATTGTTTAAACCTAAAGTAAAGGTTCATGACCTTTCAATATTCAGCCGCCAATTTGCCACCATGCAGGACGCAGGTGTACCATTAACAGATAGTTTGGATATTCTGACAAGCCAAACAGTTAACCCAACCTTATCTAAAGCTACTGCTGAAATAAAAAACGAGGTAGAAGGTGGAGGAACCTTATCGGAAGCTATGGCTAAATATCCAAAGATATTTTCTAAGCTTTACATAAGCATGGTAAAAGCCGGTGAAGCTAGTGGTGCATTTGAAACTGTTTTTAATCAATTAGCATTAATTTTGGAAAAAGAGCTTGCGCTGCGTAACAAAGTTAAATCTGCTCTATTCCTGCCTACCCTTATTCTGGGCTTTTGTTTACTTATTACAATTGGTTTAATTGTATTCATTGTTCCCAGGTTTGCGGCTGTTTTTGAAAATATCGGCGGTAAACTTCCAGGGCCTACCCAAATGCTAATAAATGTTTCTAATGATATAAGGGGTCCAAAGGGCCTTATGGCTTTAGGAACTGTTATTGTTTGTTACATGTTATTCAGATCAATAACAAGTACAGAAAAAGGTGCATATGGTTGGGATAAGATAAAACTCAAAATGCCGCTTTTCGGAAATCTTTTTAATAAAAAAGCTGTAGCAAGTTTTGCCCGTACATTTGCTTTACTGAATGCAAGTGGCGTCTCAATTCTGGAAGCTCTTGATATTGTATCCGATACATCCGGTAACAGAGTTATAGGCAATGCAATAAAAGATGCAAAAAATAGTATACAACAAGGAGACAGCATATCCAAACCCCTGGGTGAAAACAAAGTATTTCCACCAATGGTAAATCAAATGATTATTATTGGCGAAAACACTGGTAACCTCGAAAACATGCTTAATAAGATAGCTGACCTTTATGAAGACGAGGTGGATAGAACTGTAGAAGGCCTTACAAAGCTTATTGAACCAGTTATGATGATATTTGTCGGTGCTATTGTTGGTACTATATTAATATGTCTTTATTTGCCAATATTCAATATGGCCGACGCTATAGGTACTGAAGGTTAGAAAGTTTCTTTTCAACTGGTCATAAATGTCAATTATATCAAAGGCGATCCAATCCGGATCGCCTTTTTTGATATTCAGACTGAGTCCTTTCCATCAGCATTTTTATTTAATTTCTTTTTTTGGGGAATAAAATAGACCAAATATCAGTTTGAAATTAAGGAGTAGTAATTACAGTTTTCTTGACATTTGTTCTTTCATATGATATAATTGGAAGGATATGGTCAAAAAAACAAATTTATTCATCTTATATATGAAACATACCAGAACCAACCAATTGAGGAATATCTAACTTTTCTCTTCCATTTTGATCTGGAAATTCCACAAATACTTTAATATTTTAACAAATCTAAAGTGAATCTTAGTATGATTAGTATGACAAAATTGGTTATTATGGAAAGAAATAAAATTCTGGTATTTTAAAAAGATATATTGACTGGTTAGGGATAAAAAAAAGGGTTAACGTTCACCAACCAAGTTTACGTTAACCCGCAAAAAATATCGCTTGATGACAAAGTAAAGTTATTCCTGACTTTATAGCTTTCTTTGTCTAAAGAGTCCATTTTACTGGACATTTCAAAATTAAAGTATATCACAGAGAATTCAAATCTGTCAAGCATAGTTTTTTTCGCCGGGGTATTTTATATTTAATCCGGATCACTCAAAATATAAAACACCTTTAGCAACGAGGGTTAAAAATACAAAATTAAACGGAGTAAAAAACCTTGGAAACTCAAAAACTGGATGTAGTAGAAGAATATGAAGATGAGGATGAATCTCATACCCAGGATCAGGAAGAAGATAAGGATATTCTGAACGTTCTGAACTTGGGAAATAATGATGATGACGATGATTCATCCGATGATAATAATAGCTATAAGATATTGTCAAGCCTGGATCGCGTTTCTGATCAATATCAGGAATCAACAGAATATATAACACCATATGACAATTATGGTTTAGAACGTTCTCTGGCTATATATCTTCGGGAAATCGGGCGACAATCTCTTCTTACAAAAGATGATGAGGTAAAACTTTTTGCCCAGATTGAAGAGGGTCAGAATATAATAAGAAAATCCATATCTGAAATTCAATCGGATTTATCAGAAGAAGATCTGGATGATATAGTTTCCATGATAGAAGATATGTCAGAGGATATATGTTTTCTTCGTGATATTATAAATACTATTGATTCAAACGAAGCTCTGGGTATGTCTCAACTCAGAAATCTGGTAAGAATTTCTGGTACTAAGCGGCAGGATATTATTTTAGCCCTTGATACTGGAAATAAAGATTTTCTAAGGGAACAAATAATAGAAGTTGCTAAAGAAATTCTTGTTGAAGTCCAGGATGAATTTGGTTTTGATGGCAAAGAGTTGGCCAAAAACTTTAACACTATAAGCTTTGGTACTGAAATGATAAGCTGTGCAAAAAAACAGATCATCGAAGCTAACCTGCGCCTTGTTGTTAGTATTGCCAAGAAATATGCAGGAGTAAGCCCCGCTTTATCCGCATCCGACCTTATTCAGGAAGGTAATGTAGGGCTTATGCAGGCTGTGGATAAGTTTGAATACCGAAAAGGTTATAAATTCAGTACTTATGCTGTATGGTGGATTAGGCAGTCTATAACCAGAGCTATTGCAAACTATGGTGGAGTTATCCGTCTGCCGGTTCACATTATCGAAAGCAACAAGGAACTCAGGAGGGCTTCAGCTAAAGCTGCCAGAAGACTTAGTCGTGCCCCAACTGTAGCAGAAATAGCCGGTCAAATGCAAGTAAAATCTGAAAAAGTGCAGCAGTTGCTTCAGATGCCAAGACACCCCGTTTCTCTGGAAACACCCGTAGGATCTGAGGATAGTTATCTTGCTGACTTTATTAAAGACGAAAAAGCCGTTTCTTCTGAAAATGAAGCCGCTCAAAACGAGCTTTTAGGACGTATTGATGAGGTACTCAGTAGTCTTTCTGATCGTGAAGCTCAGGTTATACGTTTACGCTTTGGTATTGATGATGGCTATGCCCGTACTCTGGATCAAATAGGTCGTACTTTTGGTGTCAGTCGAGAGAGAATACGTCAGATCGAAGAACGGGCTCTTAATAAACTACGCCATCCTGTTAGGATTCGCAAATTAAAAGACTTTCTCTAAAAATTTTTACATAATTAAAAAAAATCGGGATAACCTTAAATAAGGTTATCCCGATTTTTTTTAATTATGGTAATCGCAAAAATTAATATTCTTTAATTGTCACTAAATACCGTTCTACGTCATTCCTGCTTTCGCAGGAATGACATGCTTATAAAAATTTTTCATTACTACACTAAACCCTGAAGAACTTCATTTTTCAACTATTACAGAAGGGAAAATATGGAGACAGTTATGCAAAAAACAAAAGAATGTTATAAGTATTACAAAATGCTGAGAAAAGAAATGGATAACTGGCTTGCTCAAAGCATGCGTATGGATGGACCTGGGCCCAACGGTGGTGGTGAGGACGAAGCCAATTATGCTCTGGCATGGTTGCCACACTATCTTATTACCCGTAATCCCAAAGTCAAAGAGCATTTCGAGAATCTTTTGGACTGCCTGGCCGGGTGGGTTGAACGGGAATGTTTGCATGGATATGAACCAGAAGCTGAGGCCCATCATGGCACTGAGCCGTTTCTATTGTTTCTACCCAGGTATATTGGCATGTTCCCTGAGGATGAAAGAGCTAAAGCTTTATTAGTTGATGCGGCTCATCACATAATAACCCCTATAGATGGAATACCCCAGTGGTATGACAGAGAGCGGAACTGCTTCAATAGTTTTCATATAGGAACCAGAACCGTTAGATGCGAAAAGCGTTTTGAATACGAGGTGGCTGAACACTTTCGCTTTATTCATATGGCCCTTGCGGCTCATAGGGTTACTGGTAATTCACAATACCTGGACTGGGCCATGCAATATGGTAAAGGCAGGGTCAAAAGATTAATAGATGCAGAACCACCTATGCCGGTACTGTGGGATCTGGATGGCAATGAGGTGCGGGAATCCGAGTTAGCCGAAAGTAACAGGCATGGTCTGGCCGGAAGTGGACATCATGTTCCCGGAGATCCCATGGCCGGGATTGAGAATCTACTGGCTTCCGGTGCTATATATGTCCTGGGTGATCTGTATTTACTCTCTGACGAGGATATTTTTAAGAAAGCGGCGATTAAGATTATTGAACCGTTAATTTCTATACTGGACGATCCATATCACGATCCGGCAGCGGCTGCTATATATTACTACAGATGGACATTTCAGGATACTTCTTATGATGATCAAATACAGAATATAATCAATAGATTTCCAGAGAAACCACCGGAGGAACTGGCCATGGTTTTTCCCCAGAAAAGGAAACGCCGGGAACCAGGTGTGGGTCGCAGGAACGACATGATCTACTGGGGGGAATGGTCTGATGATGGTTCGGTTAAACCCATAAAAGAACCATCAACAGCGGCTTTGACACTGGCATACCAGATGACCGGAGATGTTGACTACGCCGCAAGAGCTTTTCGAACTGCTGCCACAAGACTCATGATGGCAAGACGTGTGCTTCGGGGAGGACGGGAACATTCGGATATGGGTGGTGCAGTCTGCTCAGTAGCCGCAGGACACGGCAGAAACTGGGGACAAGGGGCCGTTACCGGTTGTTATGGACCGTTGATCCTGGGAACAAGAGAGATTCAAAGCAAGTTGACGCCATTGCTTGAGATTAAACAGGAAGATAGAGCAGTTCCAGAGGATGTAATGCCATTGGTTCGGCCGGGTGCAGGAGATGATAATTCAGTTTTGTTTCACAATGAAAGCGGGAAAGATGTATCGTTCTCATGGAAATTAGAATAAATCATTTATGAGGATAATTAATATGAAGACCTCTTTATTTTCCAGAGAACGCATGCTCCTGGCCATAGAATTACAGGAAGCAGACCATATTCCCCTGATATTTAATCTTTTCGGATGGGCACCACCATTTGAGGGATGGGATGATGGATTAGATAATTGCCTTTCGATTAGCCCTCCTTCCAGTTATCATCCCGATGTAAAGACTCGTATTTGGCGGGAGGAAATACCGGATGAACGCTATCCGATTCTATTTAAAGAGTATGAAACACCCAAAGGAATAATCAGCCAGACAGTAAGACAAACGGATGATTGGCCTCATGACAATGATGTGCCTTTAGTCTCTGACCATATGATTTCTCGTGGTAAGAAATTTGCGGTGGAGGATTAT
>WJIO01000216.1 GCA_014730235.1 Candidatus Poribacteria bacterium | reverse complement strand
TCTTTAAGCACTGCAACATCTGGTTTTAGTTAATTTTAGAAATATCAGTTTAATCTTTTCTGATAAAAATTACAGCTTTGAAAACTTACAATACAAGGAAGTGATATTAATGTCAGAAGCTAAGGAAGAGGAAAGGGATAAGGAAAAAACTACTATAGGTATAACAGGTATGCACTGTGCCGCATGTGTGGCAACGGTGGAGAAATCGTTGAAAAAAGTTGAGGGTGTATCATCAGTAGTCGTAAACCTGGCCTCAGAAAAGGCTTATGTAGATTTTGATTCAAGCAAAACAGATACTGATAAACTGAAAAATGCTATAAAAAAATCCGGTTACGGTATAGATGAAGGGGATTCAAAAGCTGAAGGTAAAGATACCGGTCAACAAGATATTGCTTTGAAAATTGGTGGTATGACCTGTGCGGCATGTGCTCAGAACGTTGAAAGAGCACTGAAAAAGACAAAGGGAATAAAGAAAGTCAATGTCAATCTGGCCACAGAAAAAGCAAGTATTTCCTTTGATTCAGATATAATAAGTCTGGATGAAATATTTGTTGTAGTAGAAAATACAGGATACCAGGTATTGGGAACAGAAGAAGTAGACCGGGAGGAGGAAAAGACAAGGGATGCCAGGAAGCGTATGCTTTTGGCCTGGGCTTTTACAATCCCTATTGCTTTGTGGATGCTGCCGGAAATGATTTTAGGTAAACCGTTGCCTAATAGATTTGTTTTTGACATAGGCATGGTGGTTCTGGCTGCCCCGGTTTTATTCTGGCTTGGTTATCCCACGCTGCGTTCTGCTGTAAAATCAGCTTTTCACAAAAGCGCAAATATGGATGTTTTGATTACTCTGGGAACATCCGCTTCATTTCTCACGGGTATAGCTAAATTACTGGGTACTCCCATCGCCAGCTATGCTGGTATATCAGCCATGATAATGTCTTTCCATCTTACCGGCCGGCATATTGAGGCTAAAGCCAGGGGAAAGGCATCTCAAGCTATCAGGAAACTTTTGGAACTGGGCGCAAAGACAGCCCGAATTATTGAAGATGGGGATGAAAAAGAAATACCAATTCGGCAGTTACAGGTAGGTCAAGTTATGATAGTTCGTCCCGGTGAAAAGATACCCACTGATGGCGAAATATTAGAAGGTGAAAGCTCTGTTGATGAATCTATGGCCACCGGAGAATCCATGCCTGTGACCAAACATCCTGGCGATGAAGTTATAGGCGCAACTATAAATCAACTGGGATTGCTGAAAGTTAAGGCCACAAAAATTGGTAAAGATACTTTCCTTTCTCAGGTAATTAAAATGGTGGAAGAATGTCAGGGTTCAAAAGTTCCCATACAGGAGTTTGCAGACAGAGTCACCGCTTATTTTGTGCCTGCTATACTGGCAATAGCTGTGTTAACTTTTCTGCTGTGGGTATTAGTACCATCTCAGATGGGTGCTGTAGCCCGTTGGTCTCAGGATATATTACCCTGGGTTAATTTAGATCACGGTGTGATAACTCTGGCTGTTTTTGCCACAGTTGCCGTTCTGGTCATCGCCTGTCCTTGTGCCCTGGGTTTGGCCACGCCCACAGCTTTGATGGTAGGGAGCGGTGTGGGGGCTGAAAACGGAATACTCATCAGGGAAGGTTCTGCTATACAAATACTAAAAGATGTTCATACTATTGTATTTGACAAAACAGGAACAATTACAAGGGGAGAACCGGAAGTTACGGATATAATATTTCGTGATGGCAAATCAGAGGATGAAGTTTTAAAACTAACAGCCGCTGTGGAGACCGGATCAGAGCATCCCCTGGGTCAGGCCATCGTCAAAAAAGCTGAAGATAAGGGTATTGAAATTCCATCAGTTGCTGATTTTCAGGCTGTATCCGGTAAGGGTGTTACAGGCAGTGTTAATGAAAAAAAAATCCTCATTGGAAACCAGAAATTTCTGGAAGAAATAAAGAATACCCAATGGGCAGAAGAATATCTAATCAAGCTGGAAGATGAAGCAAAAACTGTAGTATTGGTAGCTGAGGGAGATCAGCTTATTGGTATTATTGGCATAGCGGATACACTGAAGGATGATTCTGTCACCGCCATAAAGGAGCTTGAGGAAATGGGCATTGAAACGGCCATGATCACCGGTGATAATAAGAGAACAGCCGAAGCCATAGCTCAGAGGGTTGGCATATCCAGAATATTGTCTGAAGTTCTGCCTGACGGTAAAGTGGAAGCTATCAGGGAATTACAGTCGAAAGTTGGTTATGTGGCAATGGTTGGTGATGGTATTAACGACGCGCCGGCATTAACTCAGGCAGATGTTGGTATTGCCATTGGAACAGGAACGGATATAGCTATAGAAGCATCGGATGTTACATTGGTAAGTGGAAATTTATCCGCTGTGGTTAGCTCGGTAAAACTCTCCCGGGCTACTTTCAAAAAGATCAGACAAAATCTTTATTGGGCATTTGGTTATAATGTGTTGGCCATCCCCGTAGCGGTTCTTGGTTTGCTTCATCCGGTAATAGCAGAAATCGCAATGGCCAGCAGTTCTGTCAGCGTTGTTACCAATGCAAATCGTCTTAGAAAAGTAAATATAAAATCTGAAGGTTTATGATTTGAAATACTACAAAAAAACTCATGCAGTGGTAATAGGTGGTGGTGTAATCGGCACATCCATAACCTATCATCTGGCCCAACGTGGTATAGATACCATATTGGTGGAAAAGAATGACATAGCCTCCGGAACATCAGGAGCTTGTGACGGCTTTGTATTTTTGCAGTCAAAAAAACCCGGTTATCATCTGAATATGGCCCTGAAAAGCACCCGGATGATGGAGATGCTATCATCAGAGCTTACGCTGGATATTGAGTATAGGAAAAATGGAGGCATGATAATAGTCAAATCCCCGGAAGATATGCCGGATATAGAAAGGCTTGTGAAAAGACAACAGAAACACGGTTTGGATGTTCAGTGGTTGAATTCTCAAGAAGCCCGAAAGCTGGAACCTCATCTCTCACCTCAAGTAGTGGGTGCAACATATTCATCAATGGACGCCCAGGTTAATTCCATGATGCTTTGTTTTGCATTTGCAAAGGGCGCAGAGGAAATGGGTGGGGAGATTCTTACACATACCGAAGTTACTGATATTATAATTGAAAAAAACAAAATACAGGGAATTATTACATCCGAAGGAGCAATAAAATCTGATATAGTTGTAAACGCCGCCGGTGTTTATGCTCCGGTTGTGGCGAATATGGCTGGTGTTAAACTACCTATCATACCTCGTCGGGGCCAGATCCTGGTTACAGAATACATGCCGCCAATGTTTAGTCGTGTTATGATATGTAGTAAATACATAGTATCCAAATTTAAAAGATCACCTTTGTATAAAGATGAAACAGGGGTCGGCCTGGCCATAGAGCAGACAAAAGCGGGAACAATACTTATAGGCAGCACCCGGGAATTTGCCGGATATAATAAAAACAATACACCAGGAGGAATTCAATCAATCCTTAAACATGCCTGTGAATTTTTTCCGACTTTAAAAGAAATAAGTATAATAAGAACATTTGCCGGTCTTCGACCTTATACATCAGATGGAATGCCCATATTAGGAGAAATCGGTCCTGTAAAAGGTTTCATCACTGCTTCAGGACATGAGGGCGATGGAATAGCCCTTTCACCTGTGACTGGTTTTATGATAGCCGAACTTATTGAAAAGGGTAAATTGCCTAAATAGTATTCACTGTTTTTCTACGAATAAATTTAAAAATTAATTGGCTCTTTCGGCTTGAGTGAGGTAAAGATAAGAAACTTTTTTATAATTTCATTCCTGCTTCAAGCTTTTTTTAAAAAGCTTGAAGCAGGAATGACAAGCTGAGAGAATTTTCAATTATAACCCCACTAAACCCGGAAGAACCATAGTTTTTCAATGTAAAGATAAAATATTTACCAAAATATTGCTTGATTTTTGTCTGTGTTATTGTATAATATAAAATATTCCCTTTGTTTGTGATTATCTATAAACAAAAATTGGAGATAGCATCTTGGTTATAGCCATTGATGGGCCGGCAGGAGCAGGTAAAAGTACTATAGCTCAGATTATCGCTGATAAGCTGGATTTATTATATATTAACACCGGTGCCATGTATCGAGCCGTTACATGGCAGGCAATACAGGAGAAAATTGATCTGAAAGATCAGGGAGCTCTTGCTGAGCTAACAAGACGCTGTAATATAATATTCAGAGATAATGGTAAAAAAATAATTCTCAACGGAGTTGATGTTTCCAGGGAAATACGGTATCCGGAAGTGGATAAACATATATCAGATATTGTTAAGTTGCCAAAGGTTCGAGAAATAATGGTAGAAAGACAAAAGCAGTTAGGAAGAATAGGAAATGTAATAACTGAGGGTCGGGATGTAACAACAATTGTCTTTCCTGATGCTGATGTAAAAATATATCTGGATGCTTCTCTGGAAGAAAGGGCAAAAAGGCGTTATCTACAATTTGAGTCTAAAGGACACCCGTTAAATCAGGATCAGGTAAAAAGGGAAACAGCAAGGAGGGATAAAGCTGATAGCTCTCGGGAGCATGGGCCCTTGCGTGTGGCACCGGATGCTATAACAATAGACACCACAGATAAGGATATCCAGCAGGTAGTGGATGAGATCATTGCCATTATTAAGAGAGAAGTAAATGCTTGTTGACAGGGGAATGAAATTCCACTATCATTTTCTACATGTGGTAGCACGGCCGCTGCTAAGTACCTTGTTTAAGTTTGAAGTATTTGGTGCAGAACACATACCTTCTAAAGGCGGCGTATTAATAATGTCCAATCATGTAAGTTATATGGATCCTGTCTTTATGGGAGCTGCTGTCAGCAGGAACCTCAACTATATGGCCAGGTCAACATTATTCAGACCTGATATTGTGAAACGCTTTTTAAGTAGTTTAAATGCTTTTCCTGTGCATCTGGGCGTTCCTGATCGTAGGGCAATCAGAAATGCTCTGAGACTTCTGAAATCAGGAGAAATGCTTTTAATATTTCCTGAAGGAACGAGGAGTCATGATGGAACATTAGGAGAAGCACAGCCCGGTATAGGCCTTATAGCCTATCGAACGGATGCTGTTGTCATTCCGGCTTTTATTCGCGGAGCAGAAAAAGTGTTGCCACGAGGGGCAAAGATGATAAAATCAGCAAAAGCTTCAGTGGCTTTCGCTAAACCTTTAGATATGGAAAATTTTCGCAGGCAGAAAGCATCAAAAGATGTTTACCTTGCCATAGGCAAAGAAGTAATGACAAAAATCTCTTATTTGAAAAACAAGTCTGTCTACTGAATAAATTCTTAATGAAAATAATACTAGCAGAGAACGCAGGTTTCTGTTTTGGTGTAAAGCGAGCAATGAAGCTCGCATTTGAAGCGGCTAAAAACAGTCCAACACCCATATACAGCTTGGGTCCTCTTATTCACAACCCCCAACAAGTTCAACTTCTTACCCAAAGCGGCGTTCAGGTTGTATCAGACCTGGATTCACTTACATCCGGTGATACAATCATAATACGTTCCCATGGTACAAATCCCGAAACGTTACAAAAAGCAAAATGCAAGGGCCTTAATATAGTCAACGCCACCTGTCCATTTGTTGTAAAGGCACAGGAATTAGCCCAAATTCTGGCCCAGGAGGAATATCAAGTTGTTATAATAGGTGAAGGAAATCATCCGGAGGTAATAGGATTAACAGGCTTTGCCGGTGAAAATGTCTGGGTTGTGGAGAATGCCGAAGATGCAGCTAAACTACCCGAAAAGAAGCGAATAGGTATTGTGGCCCAAACAACTCAATCCCTTGACAATCTTAGAAAGGTGGTAAGTGTATTTTTAGGAGAAAGCGATGAGGTAAAAGTTTTTAATACTATATGTCATGCCACTGCTCTTAGACAGAAAGCCGCTTTAGCTCTGGCAAAGGAAGTTGATCTTATGATTGTTATTGGAGGCTATAACAGTGCAAATACCAACCGATTGGCATCGCTCTGTAAAGAGACGGGTGTTCATACATATCATATTGAAACAGTTAATGAAATAGAAAAATCATGGCTGAAAAATATCTCTAAAGTTGGTATAACTGCTGGAGCATCCACACCCGATTGGATAATAAACGAAGTTATAGAAAGATTGAAGATTTGGGAACAAGAATGCACTAAAAACTCTTGACAACATTGACATTATGTTGTATAGTAAGTGTCCCAGCATGTTTAAATGCAAAATCTTGTCTTAGGAGGTACTTTTCTTAATGGTCGAGAGAGAGTCAATAACAGAGGGCGAACAGGCTAAACCGGAAGAACTGGTAAAAAAGCAGGATAAGCCGGTTCAAGAGATTTCGGAAGAACAGCCTTCAGAAGAAAAGCAGGAAGTTTCCCCAAAGGAAGAACCTGCGGAAGTCAGTCCAGAAAAAACAGAAGAAGAAGTTGAAGACGAAACATCAGACAATGAAGTAACTGATGAAACAGTCGCAGAACAGGAAAGCGGTGAAGCTCAGAGTCAGGACGAGTCTGAGGCTCAGGAACCTTCTGATCAGAAAAAATCATCTAAAGACGAAGAATCGTCAGACGAAGACGCAGACGACGATATTGATATAGATCTGGAAGATCTGGATTTAGATGATTTAGACTTGAATGAAGAAGAACGCGAAAAACTCCTGGAAGCCTATGATGAAACCTTGAAAGACTTTGAAGAAGGTGAAATCGTAAAAGGTATAGTAGTTAAGGTTGACCGTGACGAAGTTATGGTTGATGTTGGCTATAAATCCGAAGGATATATACCTGTTTCAGAATTTGGCACGCTTCCTGACGGATCGCCGAATGTAAAAGTTGGTGACCCTGTTGACGTTTATTTGCTTAGAAAAGAAGATCAGGACGGTCTGGTTGTTCTTTCTAAGGAGATAGCCGATCAGAAGCTTGTTTGGGATAGCATTGCTGAAGCCTATGAAAAGGGTGAAGTTATCCAGGGTAAAGTTACCAGACGGATCAAGGGAGGATTAAAGGTAGAAATTGGCAACGTTAAAGCATTTTTACCAGCTTCTCAGGTAGAACTCAGACCCGTTCAAAATTTTGACCGTTTTATCGGCAAAACGCTGGATATGAAGGTCATAAAACTGAGCAAGCGTCGTCGAAATATCGTATTATCCAGACGTGTAATTCTGGAAGAGGAAAGAGAAAAGAAACGCCAGGAAACCCTATCTACACTTGAGGTAGGACAGATCAGAGAAGGTGTAGTTAAAAACATAACTCAGTTTGGTGCGTTTATTGATCTGGGTGGAGTTGATGGACTGCTGCACAAATCTGATATGTCATGGGGAAGGGTTAATCATCCATCTGAGGTGGTATCCGTAGGTGATAAGCTGGAAGTAATGGTTCTGGCGGTGGATGTGGAAGCCGGTAAAATTTCTCTGGGTGTTAAACAAAAAACCGAAGATCCATGGCTTAGCGTCGAGGATAAATATCCTGTTGGTTCTACTATTACCGGAAAAGTGGTAAATATCGTTGATTACGGTGCCTTTGTGGAGTTAGAACCGGGAGTTGAGGGTTTAATCCATGTCTCAGAGATGTCATGGACTCGACGCATACCCCATCCATCAAAACTGCTTAAAAAAGGTGATGTTATACAGGCTCGAGTATTGGATGTCAATGTCAGCAAACAGAAAATTTCCCTGGGTATAAAACAACTTCAACAAAATCCCTGGGAACTTCTGGCTGAAAAATATCCGGTGGGTTCTAAGATACAGGGCCGTGTAAGGAATCTCACAGATTTTGGTGCTTTCGTGGAAATCGAAGAAGGTATTGACGGATTAATCCATGTTTCAGACCTATCATGGGCTAAACGAGTGATGAATCCTGCCGATGTATTATCAGAAGGCGATGAAGTGGAAGCCGTTGTTCTTAGTATCGATCCTGAAAAACAAAGAGTTTCTTTAGGTCTAAAACAAGTAGAACCTGATCCCTGGTTACTGGTTCCAGAAAAATATGGCATCGGTTCTATTGTTAAGGGTACCATTGTTAATATTACAAACTTTGGTGCCTTTGCAAAACTGGAAGAAGGCGTTGAAGGTCTGATTCATATTTCAGAGCTTGATGAGAGACATGTTGATAACCCGGAAGAAATTGTCTCCGTTGGTGATGAAGTTAATCTTAAGGTAATAAGCCTTGATACCGAAGAGCGACGCATAGGTCTTAGCCTTAAAGAAGTAAAAGCAGATCAGCAACAATCAGAAATTGATCAATACTCAGACGATCAAACAATCAGCGACAGTAGTAGACCTACAATGGGAGATCTGATAGACAGCGTCAGATTTGAAACAGATCAGGATGAAGACGAAGAATAACATCTAAAATATTTGTATTTCATAATGATCAGAATGATATGAAGGAGATAATTAATCCTTAGAAGTTTGCTGCAAAATCTGAAAACTCTATAAGCCTTATCCAGAGTGGCGGAGGGACGGGCCCTATGAAGCCTGGCAACCGGTATTCAATTTGAATACAATGGTGCCAATTCCCACAGGTATTTTCCTGGTAGATAAGGTTCATCACTATAAGAAGTCTTGAATCCCTCCGTGTTTCGGAGGGATTTTTTTTGTCAAGTAAAAAGGAAGGTAAAAAATGAGTACAAAAATTCGTCTTTTCACATCAGAGTCAGTTACAGAAGGCCATCCTGATAAAATATCAGATCAGATCTCTGATGCAATTCTTGACAGCATAATGGCCGAAGATCCGTATGGAAGAGTAGCTTGTGAAACCCTGGTTACCACCGGTATGGCACTAATTTCTGGTGAGATAACCACCAAATCCTATGTGGATATACCGAAAACAGTGAGAGAGACAATTAAACACATTGGATATACTGATGCTGCTTATGGTTTTGACTATGAAACCTGTGCCGTATTAACATCCATTGACGAACAATCCCCGGATATTGCAATGGGAGTTGTGGAAAAAGAAGGGGCAGGAGACCAGGGGATGATGTTTGGTTATGCCTGTCGTGAAACAGATGAACTTATGCCCATGCCTATTTTGCTTGCCCATAAATTAGCCAAAAGGTTATCCCATGTAAGAAAACAGGAAATTCTGGATTTTCTGCGTCCCGATGGAAAATCCCAGGTAACTGTAGAATATGTGGATGGAAAACCCAAGCGAGTTCACACTATAGTTATAGCGGCTCAACATGACCCCAATATTAAAGAAAAACAGCTTCGGGAGGCAATAATCGAACAAGTTGTAAAACCTGTCATACCATCTGAACTTTTAAAAGATAATCCTACCTATCATATAAATGCCACAGGCCGTTTTGTCATGGGTGGCCCTATGGCCGATACAGGATTAACCGGAAGGAAGATTATTGTTGATACATACGGTGGAGCTGGCGCACATGGAGGCGGCTGCTTTTCCGGTAAAGACCCAACCAAGGTTGACCGAAGCGGTTCTTACGCAGCTCGTCATGTGGCAAAAAACATAGTAGCTGCCGGATTAGCTGATAAATGCGAAATACAGATAGCTTATGTCATAGGGGTAGCTGATCCTGTTTCTATATCCATAGAAACTTACGGTACTGGTAAAGTGGAAGAAAATAGGCTGGTGGAAATTGTAAGAAAAAATTTCGATTTGACTCCTGGTGGAATTATAAAACGTTTAAAGCTTAGAAGACCTATATATGAAAATACAGCAGCATACGGTCATTTTGGCAGAGAAGAAGATGGGTTTACGTGGGAACTTACAGATTACGCCCAAATACTTAAAGATGAGGTAAAATAATGAAATACGACATTAAGGACATAGAACTGGCTTCTAAGGGAGAATTACGTATAGAATGGGCGGAGCAATTCATGCCTGTTTTGCGATCAATCCGGGAGCGTTTTGAAAAAGAAAAACCCCTTACCGGGGTTCGTGTATCAGCTTGCTTGCATGTAACCACAGAAACAGGTGTACTAATGCGCACATTAAAAGCCGGCGGTGCAGAAGTGGCTGTATGCGCTTCCAATCCTCTTAGTACCCAGGAT
This sequence comes from Candidatus Poribacteria bacterium, assembly GCA_014730235.1. Classification (GTDB taxonomy): domain Bacteria; phylum Poribacteria; class DTPJ01; order DTPJ01; family WJIO01; genus WJIO01. Next base: position 2,676 of record WJIO01000216.1, on the reverse strand, counting down.
GATGTAGCCGCTGCTCTGGTAAAGGGAAGCCAGATACCAGTTTTTGCCATAAAAGGTGAAGATAATGATACATACTACAGCCATATAAACGGCGCGCTGGAACACAAGCCCATGATAACTATGGATGATGGTGCTGATTTAGTTTGTACGGTACATTCAGAACAAACGGAATTGCTGGAAGATATTATAGGTGGAACAGAAGAAACAACAACCGGTGTAATTCGATTGAGAAGTATGGAAGTTAATAATGTATTAATGTATCCCATTATCGCAGTAAATGATGCGGACACAAAACATTTTTTTGATAATCGTTACGGTACAGGTCAGAGCACAATAGACGGAATAATCCGGGCAACAAATATACTTATGGCCGGAAGCGTGGTTGTTGTGTGCGGTTATGGATGGTGTGGTCGCGGTGTTGCCATGAGAGCCAGAGGACTCGGGGCAAACGTAATTGTTGTAGAAGTCGATCCACTTCGGGCTTTGGAAGCCGTTATGGACGGATACAGAGTTATGCCTATTGCTGATGCAGTAAAAGAAGGCAATGTATTCGTAACTCTCACCGGAGATATGAACGTTATCCGCAAAGGACACTTTAAGACCATGAAAGATGGTGCTATTATATGTAACTCCGGACATTTCAATGTAGAGCTTGATATTAAATCCCTGGAAGAATTAAGCGTAAACAAGCGCAGAATTCGCGAGTATGTGGATGAGTATACAATGGAAAACGGGCGAAAGATTAACCTTTTAGGTGAAGGGAGACTTATTAATCTTGCCGCCGCTGAAGGTCACCCAGCCAGTGTTATGGATATGAGTTTTGCAAACCAGGCCCTGTGCGCAGAATATATGGCAAAATACAGTGATAGACTGGAAAAGAAAGTATACGGAGTTCCCAGGGATATTGACGAGAAGGTTGCAAGTTTAAAACTGAAAACTATGGGTATCAAAATAGATGAATTGACAGAAGAACAGGAAAAATATCTGTCAGAATGGACTATGGGAACATAGAATTTAATTTATCCATTTACATCCACGGGGCACAAGTACTTGTGCCCCGTGGATGTTTTATTTAGCTATTAAATCCTAAAGAACCAGAATGATTATGGAGTTTGAAATGTCATACCATTCTGAAGAAGCGGAAAACAATTACCATATATATGTAGATGGCTCATATTACGAAAATTCTACAGGTTATGGTGCTGTTATCCTGAAAAATAATAAAATTGTTGATGAATTATGGGGATCAGTGCCAGAAGATATGGTGTATAAAGCGCGGAATGTTTCTGGAGAGCTTTACGCAGTCAGACAGGTTATAGTATGGTGTAAAAAGAATTCTGTCAGGGAAATTGACATATTTTATGATTATAAAGGTGTAAAGGAATGGGTCACTGGAGATTGGAAAGCAAAGCAGGATTTAACCCGGGAATATTTAGATTTTATACGCAAAAGTGGTATAAAAATACACTGGCATAAAGTCGAAAGTCATACAGGAGATAAATGGAACGATCGAGCCGATGAATTGGCCAGAAAAGGTGCAGGATTCAACAATACAAATAATATTGATGAATCTGAATTATATAAATATGCAGAGGGATTTGTGTCTTTTCTCCTGGAAAATAGCTATAATGCTGAGCTAAAGGGGATTTATAACTCCAATTGTGCTAAAATAAAAATCGAATTAGGGAGGAATTCCCTGGGTTATCTTAATATTTATAACACAAAAAAAGAACCTTATGTTTTACGATACCATGAATTAAAATCTGAATCATATAAAGAATCTTTGGAAACTTTATGGAATGAGTATCATAACGGAGAGAGGGAACTGCCTTTGTAGAAACTATACATTACCTGTATACTTAGTGGTCATTCTTGTTTTTGTAAACCGCCAAAGCATAGAAATTTAAGCCATAAAATATGTGGTATATATCTTGCAATATAATGAAAAATAAATTACTATATAAACGCATTAAACAATTACAATAATAATTGATATGTCAGATAAAGAAATATTTATAATCCATACAGCAAGATCCCTGGCTCGAAGGATGAATCTCTGTGGTTTGATTCGCTTTACGTCAGTTACAATGCTCTGGGGAATCGGCTTAATCGCAATGATTATAATCATAAGCAAGTTCTGGATTTTACCTGTACCAGTATTAATAATATCAATATTGATTTTGGTTATCAGTATTGTATCAGGTTTAATAAGAGCTTTTACTTCAAGAGTTTCACCTGTGCAAGCCCTTATTAAAGCAGAATCAACACTTAACCTCAAAGAGCGTCTGAGCAGTGCCCTGGAAATTTCTCTTCAGGACAAAAAAAGTTATCTTGAGGAACTTCAGTTGAATGATGCTTATCAACACTGTCTTTCCATTAAACCTGAAGTCGTGTGTCCCCGGATGTTTACAACATCATCCAAACTCCTGCCTCTATTTGTAGTCTTATTATTCTCATTTAATTTTATACCTGCACAATATGCTGATCCCTATTATATACCCCTGGAAATACAAAAAGATATTAAAGATATAGCAACTGAGCTTGATAAAAAAATGGATGAATTGAATAACGAAAAACTGTCAAAACAGGAGAAAAAGCTTATTTCGGATATAAAAGATAAAACCCGAAATATCCAAAACGAAACCACATCGAAAAAGGATGCTCTTCTAGTTTTGT
>WJIO01000215.1 GCA_014730235.1 Candidatus Poribacteria bacterium | reverse complement strand
CAATAATGAAGACAGGTTTTTATTTATCAGCTACGACCAGTCAAGTTTAACTCATGGGTTACACAAATACCCCGCCAAATTTTTCCCCGAACTTCCCCGGTGGCTAATAAAACGTTATTCAAAAGAAAATGATACGATAATTGATCCTTTTACCGGCAGCGCCACAACAAATATAGAAGCGCTTTTATCAAAAAGACATTCTGTGGGTATAGATATTTCCCCTTTTTCCAGGTTTATCGCAAAGGTAAAAGTTACACCTCTGGATATAACAGAACTGGAAATATGTAAAGAAAGAGTATTGAATCTCCTGGTTAATTATCGTCCTGAAAAAGTATCTGAGGAAGATATACCTGTCTTTCCCTATCGGGACAACTGGTTTATCCGCGAGATAATTCTGGAACTTGCATATATAAAAAAGTGTATAAATAATCTTGATACTGATGAAGATATAAAAGACTTCCTTATGGTCTGTTTTTCTTCGATCATCCGCTCAGTTTCCAACGCTGATGATAATTGCACCAGGACAGTGATAAGAAAGAAGCTAAATAAAGTCGTCAATCCTGCCGATGCTCTCAGGAAATTTGCAGAAGCAATTCTCATAAATATACCAAAAATAACAGAATTCTCCCGTCTATGTCCTGATAATATAGAAGTTACTTTCCCGGATAATATGGATGCAAGAAATATTAAATATGATGAAGATACGTTTGACCTTGCATTAACATCTCCACCCTACGCAAACGCCGTTGATTACCCCAGAACTCATCAACTGGAAACATACTGGCTGGGCTTTGCCCGGGACTCCCTTATCCCTCTCAAGAAAAAGCAGGTGGGAACTGAGAGCGTATATGCAAAAGATTATAAAAAACTACATTCAATTGGAGTAAAAGAAGCCGATGCAGTTATTTCAAAAATATATAAGAAAGACCAACGCCGGGCTTATATTGTCTATAAATACCTGGAAGATATGCAGAAGAATTTAGCGGAAATATATAGAGTTTTAAAGACCAATGGCAAATATATTATAGTTGTCGGTAACAACAGAATTCGCGGTGAACTTTTTGAAAACTGGAAATATATAATAAAACTGGCAGAAAAAAAGGGTTTTACACTGGAAAATTATTTTATATCAGAAATCATCAATCACTTCATTAAAGTTCCCAGAGAAGAACGCATAGATGCTGATTGGATTCTTGTATTCAGGAAGTAATCATGAAGAAAAACATTCTTTCTATTGTATTAGCGGGAATCTGAATCACAGCTTCCGAATTTATCAGAAACGAATTTTTGCTTAAAAGCTATTGGTTTAATCACTTCAATTCAAGCATTATGCCCCTAATTTCAGGGACATTTTTCCAATTCATCGGCTATATCACTTAAACCCAATTCTTCCAGCTTTTTCCGTTCAGGATAACCATTCTTCACGTTCCATCCGCTTAGCTCATAATATTTGTCAAGAATTTTCAAAAATTTCTCCCGATCCAGTATAACACCATCGTCTTTACCGGGGTACATAAAACCTGATAAGGTGGATTCATCAACTACCCGGTTACGACCAAAGTTTCTTATATCAATGGCCCGAAGCTGGTTCCAGATACGTTCCCCGGCCAGATTTACGTCATCCTCCGTAAGATCATATCCGGTACATGTGGAAAAAAGCCTGGACATCAGAGCAGTATCAGCCATTCCGTCTTCTGTCTCTGAGCTAAAAACCCGGCTGTGCTCCCGGTCACAAAGGATCATGGAGTTCACCACCATACCCCTATGGCTGTGCCATATAGCCGGTATGGCCTTGAGTTCCGGGGGATCATACTCATATTCGGGATTACAGATTTCCGGATGCCCGTATACTTTTTCACAAACAGCCCTCACTTTTTCCATTGAATACGGGCCTCTGTGCGGTCCACTCACAGGCATATAAGGCTGGACATGCTCTGTCCACTGGTGAGTTGAATCATTGGCAGGATCTCTGGTGTCAATACACCACTGCAAAACCGGAGGAAGCCACCAGGGCCAGTATACGGCGCCACCAGGCCCCCAGTGTCCGGCCCAGTGTTCAGTCTGACCGCAGCGGCGGGGATATATACGATCAAGATGCTTTATACCTTCACCATCAAAAAGCCTGTCAGCAGCATAACAGCCGCCGTCGGCCAGGGCATCACCCAGCTCATCCTCCCGGAAAGCGATTTTGTTTATCAGCATGTGTATGAATTCTGATGAATAAGGAGCGGTATCTTTCAGATATTTTATTGGCTCATCCGGGACAGGTATATCCATGCCGTCAATTTTATCAATAAGGCCGTGCTGTTTGCATATCTGCAACCATGGGATTATGCCATAGGTTATCTCCCATCCGTTTAAACCGTAATCGCTGGTGATGGCTCTGGCCACAGGATCTACAGTAGGAGAATTCCCCATGTAACCCCAGCACTGCTGGGCCACACTGGGTGCGGTCAGACCATCGGATGACTGCATGTTTTCCCGAACTCTATAGGCACATTGGGACATACAGAAACCACATTTGCGCCGACGGAAGGTGCTTCCTCGCTCATCAATTCGGTTAAACGACTGGTTAGGAGGACGTACCCTACGTCTGCCTTCGCTGGGTCTTGCACCTTCTCTGCTTGCGTTGATGCAAAGGTCAAAAAACTCTTTTGATCTGGCTATCTTTACTCCCAGAGTGCCTCTTACTGCTATGGCCTTGAGGTTTTTAGAACCCATAACAGCACCGAAACCACCTTGACCGGCTGCGTTGCCTGTTTCTGTCTGTATTACAGCTATCCGGGATAACCTTTCTCCGGCCTGTCCACAGGATATTACCCTCGTTCTGGAACCATGTATAGCTCTTAGAGTTTTTGTTGTTCCATAAGTGCCCCTGCCCCAGATTTTGTCAGCATCCATTATTTCAACTTGTTTGTTATTTATCCATATATAAACTGGCTTTTCCGATTTCCCCTGCACAATAACGCCATCATAACCGGCATATTTAAGCTCTGGGCCCCAGTGTCCACCCATGCCGGATCGGGAAAATACCGATGGATATTGTTGAGGCGCTATACCCATTACCTCCACCCGACCACCACCCGAGGCCATTGTTCCAGTAAGAGGACCTACCATAACAAACAGCATATTCTCCGGATCAAAGGCATCCACTCCGGGAGAAAGCTCCTCCCATGCGATTCGGGATGCGATACCGATTCCGCCTATAAAGTCAGGAACATATTCCATAGTGTCAACAGTTGAAATTTCACCTCTGGTAAGATCAACCCGGAGGATTTCACCTGTCCATCCATAAGCTTTACTCAATTTACTTCTTCCTTTCTTCGGCAAGAATAAACCTGAGAGCGCCGCCCGGACATACATCCACGCACACCGGGCCTTCAGACCTGTTATAACACAGATCGCATTTAAAATAAATGCGCTTACCGTCAATTCGTTTTTGACCTATAACCGAATTTTCCGGGGTTAGTGGACAGGCTTTCAGGCATGCGCCGCATCCCCGGCATTTGTCAGGATCAATAAAGCGCGCGCCGGTTTTTTCATCAACACAAACCGCCGGATCATCCCAGAGCGAAGCACATGCAAAGTAACATGCAGGCCAGTCGCATTGTTTACAAACGGTTATGGATGTCGTATCCGGTTTGAAATCATCATAGGCAATACGGATACGGGATAAATCCGGATTACATTCATCTTCATGAAATAATGAACACGACACTTCGCATTCCCGGCAAGTCATACAGAAATCCAAATTAACTTCTATTACACCAGAGCGTCTGAGCTTTTGGGGTTTAACGGTATTATTATCTATATCTGGCTTTGCTGCTTCCAATATACCAGTCCTTTCCTGTCAGAAAATTAATGCTTTAATATATACTCCCTCAAAATATTTGATAACAGTGGAAGATATAATAAATATTCCCTGTTAAATTTATTGTATAAAAAAATGAACCTATTTGCTAATTCTACGTTTATAAATATCGGTAGTATATAAAAAGTCCGATCTTAGTAAAATAACCAAACCATTTAAAAACTGCTTAACCCGCTTTTTCCTTTCCAGATAAGTTTTGCCGGAAGAACCAAAATTATAAAATACCGGGAGGTATCATGAGACTATCCGACGAAGAGTTGATGGTCAGTTGCAGCAATGGTAAGGTGAAAGACTTTTCTATAATCATGGAGCGATACCAGGATCGGATCATGAGATATATCAAGGGAATTGTAAAAAACCATGACCTGGCCCAGGATTTGACCCAGGAGACTTTTCTCAGGGCTTTCAGAAGCCGGGAAAGCTACACCCCAAAAGCCCCTTTTGCTGCGTGGATATACAGGATAGCGACAAACCTCTGCTACGATGAATTCAGAAAAAAAAGCTTCAGCAAAATTACATCCCTCAACAAGTCTTTTACATTCCAGCTAAACGAAAAAGGGGATGAAGAGACTATGGAACTACACGAGATGATTTCCGACAAATCAATGCCCCCGGATGAAGAAATAGAAAAGGAAGAACAGAGAAACCGCCTTAGAATAGCAATACAATCTCTATCCGAAAAACATCGCACAGTTATCATGATGCATATATACCAGGGCATGGAATATGCCGATATCGCCAGGGAATTATCATGCTCCGTAGGAACTATCAAATCCCGTATGCACTATGCCATAAAGACATTAAAACAAATGGTTCTTCCGGGTTCAACAACCTGAGCGGTCATTCTGAAAATCATTCGTTCCCAAGACATAAGCTTTTCCTCCCGCACTATTTGGCGATAAGAAAAATTGTCATAAGGGTTATAAAGACTGAAAATGCAGATAAAACTACTAAAAAGAAGGCTCTACAGATATTTATATCGATCCAAAGCAAAAATTGGTTTTTCCCAATTTACGAAATTCCATCAAAAATAAGCGAAATATAAGTAATCATTAAAAAATGAATATCAATATAATCTAATCTTTCTTACCCACCATTTCTTTCCATCGCCATACAAAATACTGGTAGTTTTCCCACGAAACATCGGCGGGGATAAGATGATCCGGATAAGGTATATATCTACCCATATCAGCAATTTCTTTAACTCGCTTTATCTCTTTGTCTATGGCTTCCCTGTCCTGGGCCATAGCCCGTTTATCCATACCACCCATAGCGCAGAAGTTATTTGGGTATTTTTTCAATAATGACGCTATATCATTTCCTGCCTGCACCTCATAAGGCAGCGGGGTATTTATACCGGCTTCCAGAAACAAACCGGTTAGTTCATCAATAAGCCCATCGCTGTCCACTGAAAAGATCTTTACGCCGTGTTTTTTGCCTAAATCCGTAAGCTTTTTGTAATATGGGGTCAGGAACCTGCGGAACATTTTGGGTGATATTAAAGAACCCTGTTTGCCGGCCATGTCCTCCCACATATGAAGTTCATCAACCCTTGTCTCCTGGAAAATTCTATCCCAGAGTTTATACCAGAGATTACACAGATGAGTGTTAATATCATCAATAAGTTCCGGATCCATCGCGCAGGCAATAAGGGATTCTTCCGCGCCCATCATGGTTCGGACACCACCATAAAACCCGTATGGATATGTTCCAACGCTCACAACGCACTCAGAATCTTTTAGCTGTTTCGCCCGTTGTTCCCAATCGTCAGGAAAACGCTCAGGTGTATCCGGGTCAAAACGCCATTTGTGTTCTTCCCATGATTTTCTGTCATGAACCGGATATTCAAGGAATTGAGGCATGGTGGTAAAACCCTTTCTATCACGCTTTATTACCCCATGTTCATCTCTGTAGACGATTTTCTCACCTTCGTCTGCCAATACCTCATGCTTAAAACCCGGACAAATGCCGAAATTTACTCCTGTTCCAACGTGATAAGGATCAAAACCAAAGAGGGCATGCCAGTCGCCGTCGTTTTCCATACCCTCTTCTTTCCACCGGGCAAGGGTATCACCCCAAGGGCCCCAATGTATAATAAAAGGAAGCCTATCGGTCTTTTTACCTTCTACGCATGCTATTATTCTTTCCCGTGAGGTCATATTACGCTCTCCTTGTATGTATAATAATTTACATTCTTTGTTTAACCATTTTATATCACAAAACTCATATGGGCAAGATGAAAATTTTATGGACAAACAGCTTGTTGGAAGTTAAAATAGATAATTGCTAAAAGAAATTAGCCAAGAATGACAAAGGTTGGATGGATTTTCACAGTATATTATATTATTTTCAGGAGGTAAAAATTGGGTATACTTGATCGTTTTAAATTGGATGGAAAAACCGCATTAGTAACTGGCGGAGGACAGGGAATAGGACAAGCTTATGCCCATGCCCTGGCTGAAGCCGGTGCATCAGTTGCTATTGTTGATATTAATCCGGATACAGCATCTCAGGTAGCGGAAGAAATTAAAGATATTGGTCAGAACTCCATATCCATTGAAGCGGATGTAACGATTGAAGAAGATGTAAAACGCATGGCGGATACGGTTGCTAGAGAATGGGGTAAACTTGATATTGCCGTAAACAACGCAGGCATTACCATATGGGCAGATACGGTGGAAATGACGGAAAAGGAATGGGACGATGTGCTTGATCTAAACCTGAAAGGTGTTTTCCTTTGTGCTCAGGCCGAGGCCAGGGTTATGATACCTCAGAAATACGGCAAGATTATAAATACAGCTTCCATGTCCGGAAGTATTGTAAATCGTCCACAAAATCAGGTCTCATACAACGCATCAAAGGCCGGGGTTATACACCTCACAAAAAGCCTAGCGGCAGAATGGGCGCCGCATGGGATAAGGGTAAACAGCATCAGTCCTGGTTATATGCTTACGGCTTTGGTCAACAAGATACCGGAAGTTGCCCAGCATTTACCTTACTGGACAGGATTGACTCCTGTGGGACGATTAGGAAATGTGGAAGACCTACAGGGTGCAATCGTTTATCTGGCTTCGGATGCTTCGGATTTTATGACAGGACATGACATGGTTATAGATGGCGGATATTCAGTATGGTAGATAGAACTATGCAGATACGCGAATGGCTTGGTAAAATTGGAATGGAGAAATATGCCAAGTCTTTTGAAGAAAACCGGGTAACATTTGAAAATATAGAACTCCTGACCAAATGGGAGATAAGATCAAGGCTGGGAGTGTTTAACCGCAAAGACCGATATAAGATATATGATGCTATCCAGGAGATAGATGATATTTATGTTCCGAAAACCCTTGAAGACAGGAAAAGGCTTAAAAAACTGGGATTTCTGGGACAGAGGAAATTTGAAAAGCTGCACAAAGATGCTCCTGAAGGAGAACCAAAGTATCCTTCCGGGAGCATGTGGGTAAGTGTTATTATGTTTCTGATACCTCCCCTTTTTATATCGGGATTTATAATCTTTAGCCGAAATAAAAAACGAGATATCGAATACTTCACAAACACCGGAAAGCGATATAGAAAATCTGGTATATACTGGATAGCATCAGGATTTTGGTATTTTTGGTGGATAGTTATATCCCTGGCTTTTCTGGGAGGAATGATTGCTCTGGCGTTTATTCTTTGATTATATACTAAAAAATGAAGATGCTCAAAAAATATAGTTCTATGTCATTCCTGCGAAAGCAGGAATGACAGCCTGATAGCGTTTTCATTCAGTGTACCAATCTTGACGAAGAAGTCAGGTATATGGTACTATTAGAGCAGAGAAAATTATAAAATATAATATAACAGGAGGAATTGTTAATGTCCAAAAAATTGGTTTTATCCATGTTACTAATGTCAATATTAGTAATTTTTTCCATTAAAGCTCAGGAAAGATCATGGCAGGTAGTCAGACAGGGTGGTCTTTCCATACATTTTAATGATGTGGTATTTATCGGAAATCAAAATGGTTGGGCTGCCGGTAAGGATGGTTCGATAATACACACATCAGACAGTGGTAATACATGGAATTCCCAGGAAAGCAGAACCGATAGAGAAATTCATAAATTATTCTTTGTAGACAAAAATTTTGGCTGGGCTGTAGGCGGTGACGGTCTGGCTTTGAATACCCTGGATGGCGGTGAAACATGGAAACCCAAAGCTGTGGGTACTCAAAAATGGCTTAATGACGTGCATTTTATTGATAAAAGTACCGGCTGGATTGTGGGTGACGGAGGTATAATACTGCGAACAAAAGACGGTGGTAATACCTGGAATAAACTCAATCCAGATACGGTTGATTCCTTTAACGAAGTGCATTTTACTGATGCAAATACCGGCTGGGTGGTCGGCGGTCGGGGAACTATAATCCATACCGAAAACGGTGGAGATACATGGAACATACAGGAAAGCGAAATTGCATCTACCTTTGACGGTATGTTCTTTGTAAACGATAAAAAAGGCTGGATAGTAGGTGGTCTTGGGACTATACTCCGAACTGATGACGGTGGTAAAACATGGGAAGGTATGAGCGAATCACAGAAGCAAAAAACCTTACCATACGGAAATGGTATGCCAGAACCCCTGGATGGTGTGCATTTTATAAATCAACAGGACGGTCTGGCTGTAGGTGATCTGGGGGTTATACTTCGCACCAGTGATGGTGGTAAAACATGGAAAGCCCAGGAAAGCGGTTCAGGTAGCCGTCTAACCCAGGTGCAATTTACAAATCCAAAAGAAGCCTGGGCGGTAGGTGAAAGCGGGGCATTATTACACAGCACAGACGGCGGATATACGTGGAATTCCACTTTCAGAAGCGATGACCTTACAGATATTCAGTTTGTAAACAATAAATTGGGCTGGGCGGTTGGTCACAACGGGCTGATAATCCACACAAAAGACGGCGGAAGAACTTGGGACATACAGGACAGCGGATCTATATTTGAGCTAAAAGGTGTGGCTTTTACCAGTTCGGAAAAAGGTTTCTGTGTTGGAACAAATGCCGCTCTCCTGGCAACAACTAATGGAGGAAAAACATGGAAGGCCTTACCCTCCCGAAGAATGGGCCTGGCAGTTGGCGTATATGGAATAGATTTTGCCGATAAAAAAAACGGCTGGCTGGTGGGTGAGGTATCTTTCGCCGGTGCAACTATCCTAGGCACTACCGACGGTGGAAAAACATGGTCTCCCCAGTTTGCCCCGGTTACAGTATTTAGCAATTTAGTCAATGTATTTGCCGTTACACCGAAAGAAGCCTGGGCTGTGGGCATGTTCGGAAAGATAATCCATACCAACGACGGAGGATCGACATGGGTTGAACAGTCCAGCGGGGTTGGAAACAGCCTTCGGGATATTTATTTTATGAATACTAAATCAGGCTTTGCCGTAGGTGAAGCCGGAACAATACTGGCAACCAAAAACGGCGGTCAAAGCTGGAAGTCAGTCATAAGTGGAACAGACAAAACCCTGGAAAGCATAGTTTTTATTGACGAAAAAGAGGGTATTATTGTTGGAGAAGGTGGGCTAATATTTTATACTGCTGACGGTGGAACAACATGGATGAAAATTTCATCAGGAGTCAACAACGATCTTCATGCTGTCGCAAAGTCTCCGGATGGCAGTATATTTGCTGCTGGCCAATGGGGAACTGTGCTTAAATATTAACATGCTTTTTACAATCTTCATGGCATCCATAACCGCCGGTACATCCCTTTTATTTGCCACGTTGGGTGAGATTATAACAGAAAGAAGCGGTATAATAAATCTTGGTCTAGAGGGTATAATGCTCATGGGCGCGATGACCGGATTTGTCGCTTCCCATTATTCCGGCTATCCTGTGGTCGGTTTATTTGTGGCAGCTTTTACCGGAATGATTTTAAGCTGTATCCATTCGTTGGTTGTTATAACCTTCAAAAGCAATCAAATTGTCAGTGGACTTGCCCTTACTATACTTGGAACCGGAATGAGTTCATTTTTTGGGAAACGTATGATCGGTAAGACTGCTCCGGGATTTTCACCTTTGTTTCTTGATTTCGATGTTATGGTTTTTATCGCCTTTGCGGCAAGTATTGCACTTTGGTTTTTCCTTAAATACACGAGATGGGGTTTGAATTTAAACTCAGTGGGTCAAAATCCAGGGGCGGCAGACGCGACTGGTATAAACGTATACAAAATAAGATATACAGCGGTTATATTCGGAGGTGCAATGACAGGTATAGGCGGAGCATACCTGTCATTGGTCTATACCCAGATGTGGGTTGAAAACATGGTTTCCGGTCGCGGGTGGATTGCCATTGCCCTGGTGATATTCTCCACATGGAATCCTCTGAAAGCTTTGTTAGGTGCATATCTTTTTGGTGCTGTTATGGCCACAATATTGAGAATCCAGGCTGTGGGAATAGATTTGCCAATATACATACTTAGCATGGCCCCGTATGTGGTTACCATAATTACTCTCATTGTTATTACAGCTTTTGGCAACATAAGAAAGCACATTGGTGCTCCGGAAGCCCTGGGGAAGGTCTTTTCCCGGTAAAATCGAATAAAGAAAGAAAAGATTTAAATGGAAATAACCATATCCACAGGTTGTTTATACAAATATCCCCTGGAAGATTTTTTCCACGTTGCCCAGCAAGCGGATTTTGATGGTGTTGAATTACTTATTAGCTCAAATAACTGTAACATCCCATTGGATTATATTCGTGCCCTTTCAAAAGAATTTCATATGCCCATTTTAAGCCTTCATTCACCTTTTGTATTATGTAAAGGGTGGGGCGGCTTCTGGGAAAAAATAGAACGGTCTTTCAATATGGCTGTGGAACTTTCTATCCCACTGGTGAATTTTCATCCTCCAACAGGTTTATTCCCTCGACACCGTTTAACTTATGAACTTGCCCAAAATCTGAAACAATATTCCAGGATGTCAGAAAAATCGGACATTATTATAACTATAGAAAATTTGCCAACCGTAACAAAACTCAGAAAATTTTACGTCAATCGCCTGTTTCCCAGATTATCAAATAATATGTATCAGATATTAGATTTTGCCGAGAATAATAACATAAATATTACTTTTGATACAACCCATGTTGGCACTACAGGCATAAACCTGATAGATGCCTATCTGTTCTTCAAAAACAGGATATCCAATATACATATAAGCGATTACGCAGATGGAATACAACACATGCTGCCCGGAAAAGGTAAACTGCCTTTAAAGACATTTTTATCCCGGATATCAAACGATGGATATAAAGGTCTTTTAACCCTTGAGACTTCACCTGATTCTATGGAACACGAAAATAAAGAACAGGCAATACAAAACGCAGCAGAAAGCCTTGATTTTATTAGAAAAGCTTTGAAAAACCATACTTAAAGAAGGTAATAATTTTGAACTATAGAGAACGATTTTCAGCAACTATGCGCTTTGAGCAACCGGACAGGATACCATACTGGGAGTGTGCTTTTTGGGGTGAGACACTGCATCGGTGGATTTCGGAAGGTATGCCCAAATCTGTGATCAAACCTCACGTCACAGAGGAATCCCTGATGAATTACTTTGGTTTTGACCGCAGTTTTGGAGTATATTTTCGCGGTACTGTTCCGGTAAATCTAGGATTTATACCCGGTTTTGAACATAAGGTTATATCCGAAGAAAATGGTATTATTACAGAACAGGGGGGAGATGGGGTTATCTCCCGATGGTCTAGATCGGGACATTCGACGCGGCAATATATCCAATTCCCGGTTCAGAATCGTGAAGATTTTCTTGAAGTAAAGAAACGTCTCGATGCCTCGACTCCCGGAAGATTACCCGAGGGCTGGAAGGAAAAAGCCCTAAAACGTCAGGCCAAAGGCGCGCCTATCTGTTTGCAGGTGGGGGGATATTATGGCTTTGCCCGGAGTCTAATGGGTATGGAAGGTGTTTCCATGGCTTTCCATGACCAGCCGGAATTAGTGGAAGAAATCTTTGAACACCGCACACATTATGTATCTCAGATTATCGAGAAGGTTTTAATTGAAATACAACCGGATTTTGCCGAATTCTGGGAAGATATGGCCTTTAAAAGTGGCTCTTTAGTGTCTCCGGCTTTGTATCGCAAGATGGCATTGAAACACTATCGGGCTATAACCGATCTTTTAAGACAATACGGCGTTGATCTTGTCCTGCTGGATTCCGATGGTAATATTGACGAATTAATACCAATATGGCTTGATGGTGGAATTAACTGTATATGGCCTTTTGAAATTGCGGCAGATATGGACCCGGTATCTGTCCGAAAGAAATATGGCAAAGACCTGGCCATAATAGGTGCTATTGATAAACGGGCCCTGGCGAAAGACAAAAAAGCAGTTTACGAAGAACTGATGTCCAAAGTACCTTACCTTATTGAAACAGGTGGTTTTATACCTACATGCGATCACGCTGTACCACCGGATGTTCCTTTTGAAAACTACCAGTATTATCTTGATTTAATTCATGAAGTTGCTGAGGGATAAAGGAAAAACATTATTTATTATAGACTGACCAATTCAGGACAGTTGATCCTGCCAAGTATAAAATTTATGTCCGTGAAAACTTTGGCTCTTCCGGTTTGAGTATGGTAATAATTTGAAAATTTTCTCAGCTTGTCATTCCTGCGAAAGCAGGAATGACAGCATATAGAAGTTTCTTATTTTTAACACATTGAACCCGAAGGAACCAAACTTTATTTATTACCCCGTTCTTCGCAATAACACAGGGATGTAAAATTTATGCTTGGTTGATCCTGTTGCAGATTGAATTTAAAAATTATATATGTTATAATACTAAAAATTGACTACTAATGTCTATTTGTCTCTGATTAATTCAAAAACTCCAGCAATTTTAATAAGCGATTGATTTTTATAATTTAATCAAAAAGGAATTAAAGAAGAATTCATCAGCGTTGGGGGTGAAATATAATGTTAAAAATAGGAATAATTGGCGCAGGAACTATGGGTGGAATGCACGCCGACTGCTTCTCAGAAATAGATGGTGCTGAAGTTATTGCTGTAGCTGATGCCAGGGAAGAGGCAGCTAAGAATGTTGCTAGCAAATATTCTGCCAGGACCTTTACAAATGGTGATGATATAATAGCACTCGATGATGTGGATATAGTTGATATATGTTTACCAACACCATTTCACAAGGAAAATGTCCTTAAAGTCGCTGCTGCCGGAAAACACGTATTTTGCGAGAAACCTATTGCAAGAAATCTTCAGGATGGTAAGGAAATGATAGATGCCTGTAATAAAGCAGGTGTAAAGTTCATGGTTGGACATGTTCTCAGGTATTTCCACGAATTTTCCGCAGCTAAAAATTTAATTGATTCCGGTGCAGTAGGAAAACCCGGGGTAGTGAGAACAACCCGGGCGGCAGGACATCCACAGGGATGGTCTAACTGGTATGCCAACATGGAAATGGCCGGCGGAGTTGTCCTGGATATGATCATACACGATTTCGATTTTCTTCGGTGGTGTTTTGGTGAAGTAGAAAGAGTTTATGCAAAGGGTCTGGCTTATTCTGGCATTCCTAACGTTGATTACGCCCTGGTAACTATAAGATTCAAAAGCGGGGTCATAGCTCATGTGGAAGGAAGCTGGGCTCACCCGCGCGGATTTTTTGTAACGCTGGAAGTGGCCGGAGACGGTGGACTTTTTGAATTTGACAGCAGGACATCAAGCCCATTGAAGGTATCAAAAAAATCTTCTGACAGCGGCGAAGGCGGGGTAGAAGTACCCCAGAACCCGGTGAATGAAAGCCCGTATACTATGGAATTAAGACACTTCATTCAAAGCGTTGCAGAAGATAAAGAACCCGAAGTAACCGGAGAAGACGCACTACGCGCTCTGGAAATAGCTCTGGCTGCTTTGCAGTCTATAAAAACCGGAGAACCTATGCAATTCCCGTTAATATAGATCGGAGGTGGATTAAATGAAAATAGGAATGATCAGCTTTGCCCATATGCACGCGTCCAGTTACGCTGCTTGTTTAAATGAACTTGATGGTGTAGAGATAGCTGGTATATATAACGAGAACAAGAACGTTGGCCAGTCGTTGACTCAAAAATTCGGTGGAAAATTTTATTCAAATTACAATGACCTTTTAGCTGAATCGCCGGATGCTGTTATAATTTGTTCAGCTAACTCCGACCATAAAGAACATGTTATAGCTGCTGCCAAAGCCGGTTGTAAACATATTTTGTGTGAAAAACCCATCTCCACCAATATTGAAGACGCCAAGGAGATGATAGACCAATGCGATGAAAATGGGGCAAAACTAGGCATAGCATTTCCATGCAGATATATACCGGCTGTAATGGAAGCCAGAAAATCTCTGGAGGAAAATGCCATAGGTAAAATTCTGGCAGCCAAAACAACAAATCACGGTACTATGCCCGGTGGCTGGTTTGTCCAGAAGGAAAAAAGCGGCGGTGGGGCAGTTATGGATCATACGCCGCATGTGGTTGACTTATTAAGATGGTTCATGGATTCTGATCCAGTTGAAGTATATGCTGAATCAGGAACTTTATTTTATGATATGGATATAGATGATGCCGGACTTCTTACTATTCAGTTTGATAACGGTGTTTTTGCTACTTTGGATACCAGTTGGTCCAGAACGAAATCTTTTCCTACCTGGGGAGATGTAACAATGGAACTAATAGGAATGGAAGGTGTAATTTCCATTGATGCTTTCGCTCAGGATATTGATCTTTACAGTGATATAAATGTAAAAGCATCCTGGGAATACTGGGGGGATAATATGGATTCTGGTCTTATTAAAGATTTTATCACCTCCGTAGAAGATCCTGATAAAAATTTTCCTATAACAGGAGAAGATGGATTAAAAGCACTGGAAGTAGCAATTGCAGCATATAAATCCGCTGAAGTAAACAAACCAGTAAAAATCTCCTAAATACGTCCATAGCCATTAGACATTCATCGCTTGGTAAAAAAAGAGGGGAGAGTATACCATGCCGACGAAAAAATGGACTGAAGAAGAAGAAGAATTTCTAAAAGAAAACTTCACCAATATGACAAATGCTGAGTTAGCAGAGAAATATAATATTACAAAAAATGCCGTTCAAAAAAAACTGGCAAGAATGAATCTAAAAAGAGCAGAAGCTTCTATGGATGATGATTTGGATGAATCTAATGAAGATGAGGAATCTGAAGTAGAAAAAAAACAGACTCCCAATGTTGATTCACATTTCTTTAAGGCCAATAACCTTTACTATGAGGAACAGGATTACGAAGGCGCTCTTGAAGAATATCAAAAAGCAGCAGAGGAAGAATCTGATGAATTGATAAAGCTCAAATCTCTTTACTGGATGGGTGAGTGTTATTTAAGATTGCTTAATTTGGAAGAAGCAAAAGGCGTCTTCAGCAAAATTGCCAAAGAATATCCAACACATTATATTGGTGACAGCGCGCGACGCAGGTTGAATAGTCTTGAGAATTTTGTTGTTCCTGAATCGTATTAAAAATCCTGCAAATACTATATTTCGGAGGATATAATGAGTAATTTTGTGGATTTACGCAGTGATACTGTGACTAAACCTACGCCTAAAATGAGGGAAGCCATGATGAAGGCAGAAGTGGGAGATGACTGCTACGGTGAAGATCCCACAGTAAATGCCCTGGAAGAACTGGCAGCTCAGAAACTTGGAAAAGAAGCAGCTATGTATGTTCCTACAGGAACTATGGGAAATACAGCCGCCATCATGACCCATATTCAATCGGGTGAAATGGTCATAATGGACTCAGAATGTCATATATATTATTATGAAATGGCCAATGTTTCATCTCTGGCTGGTGCCATGCCGCTTCTGGCTTCTGCTGGTGAGGGTTGTCTTGATCCTGACAAAGTTGAGAGTTACCTGCTAAATACCCGCCATCGTCCTAAAACAAGCCTTATATGTATGGAAAACACCCATAACCGGGCCGGTGGACGGGTTGTTCCTCTGGAAAATATGGAATCTATATATAATATTGCACAGAAATTTGAAGTTCCTATACATCTGGACGGTGCTCGTGTCTTTAACGCCGCAACCACTATAGGGGTGGATGTGAAGGAAATATCAAAATATACTGATTCTGTAATGTTTTGTCTTTCTAAGGGTCTTAGTGCTCCTGTTGGTTCGGTTCTTACAGGAACATCCAAATTTATTCAGAAAGCTCGAATAGCCCGTAATAGACTGGGTGGTGCTATGCGTCAGGCTGGCGTTATTGCCGCCGCAGGAATCGTTGCTTTGCAGAAGATGGTAGATCGACTCCAGGAAGACCATGATAACGCCAGAACATTGGCGAAGGGTCTGGCCGAACTGGATGGCATTGATATTGATATTGAAAAAGTTGATACAAATATGATAATGATTGATACCAGACCGCTTGGTATGAAAGCAGAAGAATTGGCAGGGGAACTAAATAAACGCGGCGTTAAAATATCCATTTATGGCCTGCATACAATAAGGTTAGTCACCAACAAGGATGTTAGCCGTAGTGATATATCCCTGACCATAGAGGCTTTTAGGGATTTGGTTAATAATTTAACCTGAGAATAGGAAATAACTTGAATATCAGTTCAAATCTGCACTTTTTATTTTATTCTTTCCTACCATTTACTATTCCTGTATTAAATGACCGTATTTAACTGAGGTTGGTTATATAGAGATAAATCAGCTATTTATCAGAAAAATTTCCAGGCGGTACAAAAGACAGCCAATATAATAACGTCGAATTATAATATATATCATCCCGTTATTAATGGGAGGAGTGAAAAATGAAAGAAGAAAAACCAGCTCTTACTGATTGGAAAAGCCTATATAATGCCGCTTCGGAATTTAAAAAAATAAAGTGCTGGGAATGGATGCTGGATTCGGATATATTTGGGGTTAAAGATCCCTACCACGAAAGAATTGGGTACTGTTGTATCATGGGATACCTAGGAGAACATTTTGCCCTGGCCGTATATATGGGTTCAGAAGGTCTGAATATTTATCTTAAAATACAAAATAGAGAATTACCGGATAATGATATTGAATCATTAATGGCTCAAAACTGTCTGATGGCATCATTTGAAGATTGGGAATTCCTTGATGAAGAGGATATTAATGTATTAAATAAGATTAAATTACGTTACAAGGGATTTAGACCCTGGCCCCTTTTCAGAAGCTACAGACCCGGATATCATCCCTGGTATCTTACAAAGGATGAAGCCAAATTCTTAACCCAGGCTTTAAAGCAGTCAAAAGAAGTAGCCCTTAGATTTAAAGAAAATCCGGAAATGCTTAAACCACCGAAGAAAGGCCAATACCTTGTAAGAATTCCAAAGAAATGGGGCAGGGGTTGGCAATGGCATGATGAATGGTTAAAACCAGAACCCCTGGAAGAAGAAAAGCTGGTTATCCCTCCTATAAATGAGATTAAGCTACAGAAATTAAAAAACAAAGTTAAACGTAGAACAGGATCATGGGAAGCAGATATTTTTTATGCTCCCACACCTATTAAAGAGGGTGATGAGAGACCTTACTACCCCTATGCCGCTATATTCGTAGATGGAGTTTCAGGTATGGTTCTTCATGCTGATGTAATCAAGCATGAAGATTATACAACCCGTTTTCCAAATGCTCTAATGGAACTCATTGAAAACACTGGAGTAAAACCTCTTGAAATACTGGTGAGAAGGGATGAAGCTTATGAAATGCTTGAACTTATAGCTTCCCGACTGAATATTAATATTAAAAAGAAAAAGAAACTAAAGACTTTGGAAATGGTTCAGGCGTCTATGATGCAGTTTTTTACAAGATAGTAATCGTTAAAAAATGGATATAATTTAGTTGT
>WJIO01000214.1 GCA_014730235.1 Candidatus Poribacteria bacterium | reverse complement strand
GAGCCACTAAGAGCAATTATGCCAAAAATGGATATTATAGCCGTCCAGATATATTTCCATGTCATCATAAACTGGGCAGCATTTTCCTCCTTGAAAGCCCTTCTCCTCAGGTAGGATTCCATTAATTTGGTAAGTATGCGTCGGAGTATTATGAGGGATATAACCACAACAGCACTTAAAAGCACACCTTTATATTTTGAAGTAATTATTATCTCATAAATTGATCCCAATCTAACGAAGAACTGACTAACTTTATCCATTATTTTACACCTCCAACAGGAATATCATTTATGGGAAGCTGAGGGGGATATTTTTCCTTATCTCTATAATTGACAAAAACATTTGACTTGTTAAAACAGTAAAACACTTTGTTACTTTTATCCAATTCAACAGAAACTTTTCTTACTATCTCAGACCATACCCTTTGCCTGTCAGTAGGTGCTACCCTGTATCTGATCCTCATAAAAACCCCTGAGGGGAAAAATTCCGCCCTTATATATGGCTCTTCTCCTGTTTCCTTTATTGCTTCAGATGTAATATTCGCTGCCACTGATTTCAGGATTCTCTCGGCTTCATTCCAGTCGGAGTCATAAGTAATCCTTACGACAACTTCGTCAAGCAGATATTTTTGACCTTCTTCATCCGATGGAAGTTTCATGGAGTAATTATTTATAATATGGCTGAAAAGCCATGAAGTTGGCACCAATACACCGCGCCCTGATTTTTCTTCACCGGTGGTAGTTCCGCCTACCTGATCCAGAACAATGAAATTTATGGTAATATCCACCACATCACCGGTAACTCCACCAATTATAACCCTGTCTAAAACCTTAAATGGCCTGGATATTACCAGGAAAAGCCATCCGGCCATATTCCTAACGGGTGCTGAAAGCATCCAGGCCATAATAGAACCCAGAAAGGCCATAGTTATACCCATAGCCTGGATCTCCCCGGAAAATGCAGTTGCACATATAGCCACTGCGATAAATATATACGCATACTGCCAGCGTCGTAAAAAAGCAAGTTCATTTTCCTCTTTGAAGGATTGCTTTTCAGTGTAGCGGCGGAGCATTTTTGTCATAACCTTAAAGAGGATTACCAGAACAATAATGCTTAAAACACCATATATAAATCCATCATATTTATTCCACATATATATTCCTTTCAGAAAGAATATTATATTTTATGATTTTGATTTGCAAATACAATTCTTCATATTACATCATATATTTTCTATATTCAAGTATTAATCGCTATTTTTATGCTTGAGATATTTATTTTCCTTTGAATAACCAGAGTTTTTATGGTAGAATTATTCAGGTTATGAATTAGCAATCAATTCAAAATAACATTTGCAAGACAGTCGCGTCTATGCGATTTTCAATATTTTTATCCGGGAGGAATTAGATGTATTTGACAAAACTCATGGGTGGTTACAGAAATTCAGGGGGTTCATATATCCAGTGGCGGGATACGCTGAGTTTATACCATAAACTACTACTCGCCTTTGGATTTGCACTTCTGACAGGTATTGCTGCTCAAGTCAGAATCCCTCTTCCATTTACACCTGTACCAGTTACATTGCAGGTTTTTATGGTGCTTTTAAGTGGAACAATACTTGGCAGCTTTTTTGGTGGTGCCAGTATGCTGATTTATATTATCTCAGGAACTGCGGGTGTTCCATGGTTTAATGGCTTTGCCGGTGGATACGGGGTAATTTCCGGAATAACAGGAGGGTATATTATTGGATTTATACCGGCCGTTATGATTACAGGTTGGCTTACTGATAAATATAAAAATTTCGGAAAGGTTAATGCTCAGCTTATGCTTATGTCTCTGGGGGTATTTATTATTTATGCCTTTGGCGCACTTCATTTTTCTTTTGTTACGAGATCGGGATTTACGCGAACTTTTACGATGGCTGTATTGCCGTTTATCCCGGTTGATTTGATAAAAGCTACAATCGCAGCGGGGATTTCTGCCAGCTTTTTAAGGAAAGAGGGTTTTTAGCTGGTAAAAGCCTTCTTTCATAACGAAATAACAATTACAAGGGGGATATAATGAAAGAAAGGGCTTTATTTTTACTGGTTGTCTTTATGATTTTTGCAGGTTTTTCCAAGTCAGCGTTAGCGCTTTTTTACGATTTTGAGGATCCCGGCCAGGCGGATGACTGGCAGATACTTGATGGTGAAGGTAAAATTGAGGACGGAAGATATATACTCAGAAAGGCTAATACAAATAGTGGTATAGCTGTTATTGGTGATATGGACTGGACAGATTGTGTAATCAAGTGTAAAGCATGGCTTCTGGAAGGTTCGGCGGATAATATTGGCTTTGTATGGCGTTGTGCCAGAAATGATCTATTCTATGTAATCAGCATCAGGATGGATCAAAGGATCGGTTACTGCGGCTGTATAAACGGTGCATGGATGAACGGTGGTTTACCGATAAATCCTGTGCCTTTTGAAACACAGGTGGAAACTGAATATGAGTTGGAACTTGTGGTAGAGGGAAACCATTTCCAATTCTATGTAGATGGTGAAGATATGGGGGAATGGGAGGATGATCAACTGGAAACAGGCATGATAGGTCTTAGAGTCTGGAACGCGATCATGGCTGTTGACGATCTCAGCATTGAAGGCCCGAACATACCGAAAACTACGGTGGAGCCGCAGGAAAAGCTGGCTTCTACCTGGGGTATGGTAAAAAGCTTTTAATTATTTAATCAATTAGGAGGGAAAAATGATTAAAAATCTTATCACAATAATAATGTTGGCTTTGTTTTGTAGCATCAGTCTGGCAATGACAATTGATGGAAATTTTGACGATTGGGCGCAGGTACCTACAAAGATTGATGATGATGAAGACATGGCCGACTCCAGCGGCGATATTAAAATGATTCAAGCTGTCTATGAAGAGGGCAACCTTTACCTTCGTATGACTGTTTACGGTACAATTACGCCAGCAATGGATGAAACTCCGGCAGGTATGACTAACAGGTATTATTATCATTGGATTCTGGATACTGATGATAACATAAATACCGGATTTGAAAATTCTGAATACGAGGGAAACCCCACAGATGTAGATCCTATAGGTGTTGACGTGGTTGTTATGGTGGGATGGAGAGACGGAAATCCCAACGGTGTAGAGATCTACGACGCGCTTACCGAAGAATTAATGATGGAAAATTTTGATTTTGCATCCGAAGGTGATTCTATGGAAGCAATGGTTCCCGAAGATGTAATAGGTGTAAATGAAGGCGATACTATTGCTTTATCGGCTTTCCAGGAAGGCGCATCAGACAACTGGTCAGTTGATTGGCTTGAACCAACAACACTTATGTTTGTTCCTATGGCTGTTAAACCTGAAGGCAAACTTGCTGTAAAATGGGCAGAGATTAAGTGATTTTTGGCACTTTAGAATTAATGTGTAAAATTTAAGCAGAAGGGCAAATCTTATAATAAGATTTGCCCTTCTGCTTTGTGACTCAATTATCCTGAATGAATTTCACTTTCAGAAAACGCGGACGATATATATGACCATTATCGATGTGGTTTTGCCAATCGGTTGAGTTGACATTATAGGAGATTAACCACTCATCAGGCTTAGAAAGGTTTGGATGGGCTTTTGCATTATAGGTGTATATCTTCTGTCCTGTATCTGGTTCGCTGGTGCGGAAAATGTTGATCCTTGGGCTAAAAGGCCCAACAGGACTTTCACCAATCCGGATATATAAATCGCGTTCCACGTGCATTGATACCATCAGGTATTTTCCTTCTAATGGTCCACTTTGTACCGGTGTTACACTGAGTTCAGGACCTCCTCTGCCCAATGGAACAGTATCTGCAATCTCGCTTGACCATATTTTACCGTCCCAGAAACGCCATTTGCTGAAATCCTCGAAATCTTCCGGTTTTACACGGGCAACGGCCAGCTTTATTTCTCCTGCCTCATACCTACCGTAAATGTAAACGTATCCATCGGGTTTTGGCGCGTCTGCCTCAACTGTATTCGGCATTATTCCTGCCCCGAAATACAGGGTGCGAACCTCATTTATATGCAAAAATGGGGTATCTACCTGAGTATGTTTCTGCAAATCGGGAACGTTTGAGCTTACAGGGATTTTAATCATTGCCAAGTCGCTAAGCCTGAATTTGAAGCCTTCTTTTCCGGATGGACCTGATTCAATTACCATAGGCAGGATATACACATTACCATTAAGAAAAACTCCATCCTGTAACCAATACCAGCACTTTTTGCCTTTTGTGCCTGCTGTTTCAGGTGTAAATACTGACGATCTACTTCCGTCGCCGTTTTTACCCCATATAAAACGAATCTGGTCATTATCAGGTATGTCTCCACCCAATAAGGCAAGAGAGTTATTGATCATGCAGAAATTCTGCCTTTTTGTGGTTTCCTGATCTATCTGACCAATGAAAGTATCACTAAAGACAAATAAGGTTTGCGTTTTATCGGCTTTTCCTTGTGCCTCATATCCTGATAGAGGTATAGAATAGATTCCATCAGCACCTGTCCAGCCTTCATGTCTTTTAAAAAGGTTACTCCATTGTGAAGCTTCTTCTACTGTTATCCGGAAGCCTTCGGTTTTTACGACCTTTGCTGTCGAATTTTTAATATTCATATTACTCCCGGCACTATAAGTATTGATAACTATAGCACCTTTTTTATATCACCCCATACAGTTGTAACTTTATCCTTACGATCAACTGGTGATGACATGTCAATGCCGTTCTGGAATATGCTTTCTATATTGTCTGCCGATAACTCCCGGTTATAAATAGCGACTTCATCAATAACCCCAACATAGGGTTGTCCGGTCAGATTATTGGCTTCTACACCTATAGTTATGGGCCAATCGTTGGGTTTGATGTCTACTTCATTGGCTGAAGTAACTTCTGTTTCCATGACACCATCCACATATATCCTTAACTTTTTATTTCCGAATGTACCAGCGATAAAGTGCCAATCACCATCATCAACAGGAGTAACACCCAGGGCCTGGGATGTGGTATTATTGACGAAGAACTCAAATAACGGAGCATGAGTAGCCTGACTTAAGGCCAGATCAAATCCGTTATCCTGCCACTGGGATTTATCAATAACCCTGGCCCAGGTAGTTACTGAGTTTGTTTTGACCCATGCCATAAGACTGACTGCGTCTGTCACGTCGTATTCCGGTATTTCCTGCATTATTATATACGAACCGCTAATAAATTCCACTGCGCTACCGGATTTACCGTCAACCCAGTTTGTGTTACCTACGATTTCACCGTCGTTATTATGGTTTGATGAGTCCTTAGCCACATTACCCTGGCCTTCATCAAGACTAAGGTAAAGTATTAAAGAATCATCGGCAGGAAACACTGAGAAAACCAGAAACAGACAGAAAGTAATTGTGACAAAAAAAGTTTTAATCATTTGTTACCTCCTCATACTAAAAAACAAAAGTTTCACCATCAACAGCTTTGCCGCACAAAATTGATTTTCCCTCAGCTACTGATGAGTCATAGTTATCTGGCCCGGGTATACCGGGGATAATCTGAATCCATCCCTCCACCTGTCCACAGTTGCTTGTAACCCTGGCCCCAAACCATCCCTTCATTTCGAGTAATTCCAGGTTGAATTTATCTTTATTCATGCTGGTATACATAATCCCAGCAATTCGGGTATCCCGGAGTTTTGTTCGCGTTTCAGCGGTTACATGCCACTGCTTTGACATGTTCCTGTGATAATCTTTTGGGATCCCCGCGTTATAGGGTGTATCAAATTCATCTGTTTGACTTAGCCCGATCCCGGCTGGAGATTTGAGGTATACATCCAGGGTTGTATTTTCCCGCATGGATCTGATACTGTTTCTCTTTTCGTCAAGCTCCATCCGGTCAAAGGCATGGAGCATCCACTGGAAGTATGATGGTTCAGGTGCTTTTAAATCGTCCAGCAGAAGGAATAAATTTGGTCTCAGGAACAATATATGCCTGTGAAACTGTTCCAACTTACCCATATAGGCCGGAGTAGCATCTCCCGAAACGTAGGTTAAACCAGCTCTTTCCTCAAAAGTCATTATTTTACCATTGGCTTTAGCTTTTCTTATGGCCTGACCTTCACCATTTACCAGGACACAGTTGTTCGCTTTTGTTGATCTTGTCCATTCTGCATGGTGTGGCATACCGTAAGTTGGACCATAATAACCTGAAGCTATGGCCAGAGCTTTACCACCTTTCATAATACAAAAGGAATTCTGGTCTGCGTGACTATGGGACACGCTTCCGTATGGACTGCTTTTAAATAACAGAAATGTATCTTCATCCGGATTACACATATCTCCATGTAGTCCCGCCCAGCCTACACCTCTGAAAACTCGCGAATCAGGCAGATCCTCAGGCGGTGTGGATGCTGCTTTGTCATCAAAGAGCAAAGTCAATTCCCCATAATCACGATTCCATCCCTGTATCTGATCAACCCACCATCCTATATAGGGATCATTAAATCTGTGGGCATGATACCATAATAACGAAGCATAACCGCTGCCTCCGCTTATTCCCGGGCCACCTCTTTCAGCACCATCACCAAAGGGCCTGATTTCCCCTCTAATAGCCGTACAGTAAAAGAAAAAATAGCGGACATTATTAAAAAATGGACGCTTCCAAAGGTCAAAGCCAGTGGTCATCCTTAGACCTTCAAAGGCCGGTATATAAAATTCGTTATACCATAATCCATAGGGAACACCCTCAGCCCATCCACCTTCATATCCTCCCCAATGAGGATAGAATGTAGTTAAGGCTTTGAGGGAATAATCCAGCCATGTCTTAGCCCCTTTGGATTCCCTGGCCATTACAATTGCCATTTCTGACAGATATGCAATAAGCCGCCCGTCGTGGCTTGAACCGGGGTTGGTCAGGTAATCCATACCTTTCAGACGACGATAGGTCTGCCATGCCCTTTCTTCACACATTTTCAACACCTGAGAACGTTCTTCATCAGTAAGAGCATGATAAAGCCAGTCATAGGCCCGATGGGCACATCTAGACATACTTAAACCCGGTTCATCACCCCATTTAGCCCTTACCGATGTAACATCCTGGTCGTCTGTGGGCCACCGGGTGACTTCCAATAGTATTCGCTTTGCTGCCTCTGCATATTTATCCTCTTCAGTCATAAGATATGCCAGAGACAGGTTCATCAAGGCACCGTTAATGTATCTCCTGAAGTCGCCGAAGTATTTGCTGTATTCCAGGCGGCATCGCTTTGGATTATCAATAAGATGATAGTTAGGATATTCCGGTGCTGGCATATCAAGGGATTTTTCCGCAGCCTTGAGACGGGCTTCCCATCCCTGCTTTCGGGTAGTTTCCAGAGTTTGTCGAATTTCAGGTAACTTGCTTGCAGGATAAAGAAGCCGGCTATGCCCTTCCGGTACTTTTGATAAAAGTTCTTCCGGATCAATCCAGGGAAGTTCCGGAGCTTTATCAGGAATTATAAACGTCTGCAAACCCCTTCGAGCAGAATCATTTGCATTATCATCCAGGGCAATCACATCCCATTCATACTCACCAGAGGGAAAAATCTGGTCTGGAAGATGAACAGGATCGCTGCCTATAGATTTTTCATAAATCAGCCCATTCGCTTTATTTCTTATCTCGACCCGATAACCTGAAGAACCTTCGGCTGGTAACCAGGCCAATCCCGGTGGGGTTATATTTACTATCGCGCCGTCAATAGGGCGCGGAAATAACATCCTGTCTTTATTCTTTTTCTCGAGAAATTCCATTTTAATCCTCCATTTCCAGCTTTTTTAACATCAGCCATTGGAGAGCGATTATGGTCTTTGCATCGCATATTTCCCCGGTTTCTATCATTTCCATAGCCTTGGTGAACGACATTTCTACTACTTGAATATCTTCATGTTCTTCTGGTAACCCACCGCCTGTATTAACCTTGCGCGGTGCAATTCCCAGATAGAGGTGCAATTTTTCCGATGATCCGCCGGGGCTGGGATAAAAAGTGTTTATATATTGTAATTTTTCCACTTCATAACCAGCTTCTTCCATCAACTCCGCATTAGCAGTGGATATTTTATCTTTACCATCAGTTATTATTCCTGCCACTAACTCAAGAATCCATCCCGGTCCGTTATTTACATAGGCTGGATATCTAAACTGTTTTACAAGGATAACTGAGTCTTTTTTATCATCATACAATAATACAGCAACAGCATCAGGTCGGTTGAGATTTAAGCGGACCATATCATGACTCATTTCACCATTGAATTTTTCGTGTTTTAATACAGCTTTGTCAACTTTCAGGAAATCGTCAAACTCTCTGGTTTCCTTAATTATTTTAACTTTCATTACTCTTGATCCTTTTTGGTATAAAGGTGGAAAAATATTCAGGTAAAATAACTTTTCTACCGATATACTCTATCGTGACCCTTTAGATAAACATGATTCTTCAAAAAATGATCGGTTATTAAAATAGATTGAAGAAAAATGAATACATAACAGTTATCAAATTTAAATTCAAGTAAGTTCTGTATCCACCATAATGCGTTGTTATACCTTTATTTATCACAATATCTAATATATTATATTTCTTATTCGGATTTTCGGCATAATAATTGCAAATTAAATAAGCATCTTGAAACTTTTACCAGGCAAAATGGAGACGGCTTATGATTAAATACAATAGAAATGAAAATAAAGGTTTTAGTCTTATTGAGTTAATGATAGTAGTTACTATCGTGGGTATATTAATGGCTATCGGCAGTCCAATATACAAAAGGATTCAAAACAGAGCAAAAACTGCTGAAGTGTCAGGAAATATGCACGCTATAAGAACTCTTGAGTTAGCTTATAAAGGCACAAACGACCAGTTTATCACTCTCCCACCTCATCCTGCTGATGTTCCTTCAACAGCCCAGGTATGGGGTAATCCCGGAGGAAACTGGGAGAGTCTGGGTTTTGGTGCAAATGTTGATGGTGCTCAGGTAAGGTATCAATATCAGGTAAATGGAAATCCTGATATTAAAACAGCATTTATCATTACCGCCATGAGCGATTTTAAAGATGATGGAGCACCTTTTGATACATGGACTCTGGATAATAATGGAAATATAACCCATACCAACGAATATGAATAAAAATCTGCTCCCTATATAGACAATTTATATAGTTCTCTGGGATTATCCCAGAGCCATTTTTTGGTTATATTTTTTGCTTCGTCTATACTCATCATTTCCCGGTCTATTCTTCGTCCAAGAACAGCGGCTATATCTTCCCGGGCCATAAGGAGATGTCCATATACCTTCTCCACTGGCCTGTTATAATCTCCACCAAAGCCAATTATTTTGTTCATGGGAACCATATCAATACATTCGTCCAATGCAGAGCATGTCATCTGCTGGGAAATTATGTGACACCAGCATATATTTAACCAGACATTAGGGAAATTTTTTCCTATTACAATTGTGTCTCTGACTGAAGGCATACCGAGATGATAAAGGTCAAATTTCGTATTGGGATGTCTCGGAAATACAGGTATCATATGTTTTGAGTCCAATTGGCGGAAATCACCCCACATTCCGGCATGGACAGCTACCACCATATCCATTTCAGCGGCTACATCAAGCAGGTAATTCATTAAAAAGTCCCACAGTTTACTGGTTTCTGAGGATTTTTTGCCTGCCATAATATCCCTGAAAACCTTTTCTGCCGCTTCCCGGGAAGGTGGTGAATTGGGAATAGAAGCCATCTTAAGACCTATAGCACCTTCTGATTTAAGTTTTGCCACACCTTTCTTCGCAAGTTCCAGATAGTCATCCAAATTTGATACGGTCATATCCATAGAATCAGCCCGTTTTGACACATCTTCAGCAGACCTTATTCCTGCGTAACTGTCCAATGGCATTAGCGGGATAAGCAAATCCCCCTGGTAATCGGTGCTTCCCGTCTGGGTCAGGGCTATTCGAATCTTACATTTTTCCCTTAGTATTCTATTATAGATACCAGGAGTATTCATTTCCTGCATCTTTTTGGACAATTCCTTGTAATTACTGCCGTTAATATCATCAAAACCATAGAATTCCTTTGCCGCGATAAAGGCTGGCTGGGCATAAGAACCATATCGGATATATTCAAGATGCGGCTCAAACATCTTCCATCTTTCATCCAGAGGTTTTTCTGAATCTATAATCGTATTGTAATTCTCACTACTCATTCCGGATGTAATCAGATCAGTCCGGGTATAATGAGAAAACAAGGTCAAAGCATCAACTTTTGCGTCGGTGCGAACTTTCTCCGGCGGCAGATGCTCATGAGCATCCACTATTTCCATTTCTTCCATTGCTTCTATTAATGTTTTTTCTGTTTTTGTATATTTCATTTATTTTTTTCCCCTGATTTGTAGATTGATTTTCTACAGTTATAAAGTTTCTGAGCTTTTCAAGAGTTTTATCGCCTATACCATGAATATTAATAATCTCCTCTATACAGGCAAAAAGTCCGTATTCATTTCGATAATCTATTATTCTACCGGCCAAAACAGGCCCGATTCGCGGCAGGCTTTCAAGTTCATCTTTGCTGGCAGTATTAATATTGATCCTGTCATCAATGCTCCCGGGAGAATTTTTACTATCCTCTTCAATTTTTCCATCGGGTTGACTTGATGTGTTTTCAATTAACTTATATTTGGATCCAGAAATAGATACAGGCATTCCTGTGGAAAAACTTAAAAAAACACCTGGTTCTAAAATCTTTACAACTAATATTGATATTGCCAGTACAGCCGCAAATCCTATAAAAATGACAATCCTTTGTTCCCTGCGGTTAAAATACATTATCAAGATTCTACTAAATTCAACTTAAAGTTTGCAATTATTGAAAATACAATAATCAAAAACAGGTAAGATATAATTAAAAACAACCATAAAGACAAGCCAGCAACTTTAGACGTATCCCTGGGATCCAGTATATTAATAGTAGCATGTATTGGATTTAGTCCTCTGAATATACTTTCTGCTATAATATTTCTGGAACGCAAAATTTGTCTTAAAACAGGCTTCATCATAAGAGTTCCGAATAAGAAAAAAACGGTTGTTGCAAAAGTCAAAATGGCTACAGTTTTTATTCTCTTAAATATTGCAGAATAAGATATTCCAACAAAACCAAAGGTTATATTGCAAAATATAGTTATCAAATAAAACCTGGCAACACCAAAGATAGAAACACCGGAAAAACTGGCCAGAAGCATAATAACAGGTGCAGAAAGGGAATTTACCAGAATTGTATAAAAAAGTAAGCAAATAAATTTTCCTGATAATATCTGGTATGATTTAAGTCGAGTTAGTTTCAGAAAATCCAGATAAGAGATATCCTTTTCTGCGTTTATTATAAGCAAAGCAATTGATGGAGAAACAAAGGAATTAATTACCACTGCTATAGTGGTAAATACAACGAAAACACTTCGGCTGGTTACCAAGATGTCATTTAAAGGATCAATCAGTTTGTATTGCCATATCAATATACAGGCAGATATTGATACCATCAGTAAATAAATAAGACCTACCCAGTATAGTATCGTCCGACGGCTGTGTATACGAAGTTCTTTTACCATAATAGGATTTAACATTATAATTAAACTCCAGAATTTCACCAGATAAACGAGATAAGCATATCATATAATAAGCTTTTACTGTTGTCAAGGTTTGTCCAGAAACTCTCAGGGCTTTTTAATTTTATGGTATGATACTGGAAAGATGATATAATATAAATCCATGGTCAATTATGCAGTTAAAAAAACGGACTGATATTCTGATAACTTTCACATTTGCCATTCTAAGCGGGTGAAGATCTTACCCTCAGCTTTGATAAAGCGGGGTTTAGTGGAATTCTCAGAACAATGAAAGATTATTGTTAAATGACCGACTAACTTGGAACACTTTCTTTAGACATGATTGTCTTGCCACAATAGAAAAAAAGAGGTATTATAGTTAAAACCAGTCCGGGTGAAATAGGTTTTGGAAATGGAGGGTATTCATGAAACGCAAGATTAAATCAGAAAATATTATCGCATCTCTGGATTTTCGTAATTGTCCGCTTGGGAAAATTTTGCCGCCCTTAGAACCAAGAGGAGAAATATACAGAAAGTATTTTTCAGGGTGGGAAACACCCCTTACACCTTTGGGTGGCTTTAATCTTGATTCAGGTTTAGAGGTTATTGAGGAAGAAAACGAAAACATACTTCTATTTAATGGAAATCGCCTGGATCGATCTCTGGTATATGAGGAAAAGGAATTCCGGGATTGTAGCATTGAAGCCAGAGTAATGCCAGTAGATTCAGTCTTTACACCACATAACGACAGAAGCGATTGCAAGGAAGCTCTTACAGGCATTGTATTCAGAATACAAACATCCAGAGCCTATTATCACTTTGGTATAGAGGGCAAAAATCGCGCTGTGCTTTATCGCCGTATAGATGATGAATGGTTTCCCCTGGCTGAAAAGAAGGTTGACGTTCCAGAAGGCTATTTAAATCTAAGGATCTCTACCTGCGGTGACGGCATCAAATGTCAGTGTGATGAACTGGGGGTAAACTTTTTCTGCACAGACACTACAATGAAATACGGTAAAGCAGGCTTTCGCTCCATTGGTCGCTCCCGTCTGGATTCTATTACAATAAAGCAAAGTCAATGGCAGTCAAATCGAGATGAACGGCGGCAAAGGATTATAAGCAAAAAGGAAGAGAAACTGGGTGAAAATATACCTGACGCAGTTCTTATAAAGACAATAGATCTCCGGGAACTGGGTGGTTCGCTAATTTTTATGGACTTTATAAAACCCGGAAGATATGATATGCTAATATCCGGGGAGAAAAGCCTAAGGGCCATGACCGTTGAAGGTGAGGTGCTATGGGAGAAACCCTTAAATATACATGGCGCTGTATTTTCCAAATACTTTCATGACGAAGGAAGGTTGTTATACAGCTTTACAGGCTCAAGGGAAATGAAGACTCAAAGGGATATCAGGGGTAAAGCGAGTAGGATGGTAGTCTTTGATGAGATGATTGTTATTCGCTGTTCCGATGGTGAAGTATTAGCAAAAGGAAAAGTGCCGGAACTCCATGAAACCATAAGAAGACCCGATTATTCCCAGACCAGCGGAAATATGACTGGTAACGGTGGATTTGATATAGTGCTCCGGGAATGGCGGGATGATAAAGGCGGCGGGGGAATAAATCTTTGGGCTTATGATATGAATCTCAATCTCCTGTGGCATCATGAGCTAAAAGGTGCATGGTATGGTCATCATTACGCCGTTCAGTTTTTTGATGTAGATAATGACGGTAGAGATGAGCTTTTGGCCGGAGGTACGCTGTTTGACGGCGATGGTAACATCCTGTGGATTCATGATAAAGACGAGGAAGTTTTGAGTATACCCGGCGGACAGCATTATGACGCGGTTGCCCTGGATAATTATACCGATGATGAGGATGTTGATCCCGTAGCTTTTTTGCTGGCTGGAAGTGCAGGTTTGTATGTGGTTGATGGACTCACCGGACAGACTCGGTCTGTTCATCGCATAGGCCATGCCCAGGGGCGTAACACAGGTAAAGTGCGGAAGGATATACCAGGGGAGCAGATTCTGGCGGCTACAAGATGGGGTAATATGGGAATTCTTACCTTGTTTAGCGGCTTTGGTGATAGGCTATGGACTATCCAGCCCGATTATATAGGTCAGGGCGCTACACCCGTCCAGTGGGGAGATATGGACGTTAAACTTATATGGACAAACACAACTTGTCGTGCCCAGGCCTTTTACGACGGTTACGGACGTCGGGTAAAGGAGCTAACTGAAATTAAGAAGCTGTGGGGTGATAGACTGAGAACTGCTGTATCCACAGGAATTAACCGTATGGGAGAAGATAAGACAGACTATATCTGCATAGGAATAGAGGGCAAGATGTATGTATTCGGCCCCGAAGATTAAACCAAGGTGAAAAGATGAAAAAACCAAATGTAGTATTTGTTTTTGGAGACCAATGGCGGGCCCATGCCGCGGGATACGCAGGAAACCAACAGATAAAAACGCCGAAT
The DNA here is from genome assembly GCA_014730235.1 of Candidatus Poribacteria bacterium. Lineage (GTDB taxonomy): Bacteria > Poribacteria > DTPJ01 > DTPJ01 > WJIO01 > WJIO01. The sequence continues at coordinate 11,812 of WJIO01000214.1, read as the reverse complement.
CTGGATTCCTTATCAGGAGAAAGCGTGAATTTTGTTAATGCCGTATCCGGGTGCCCGGTATGTTCACCCTATCGAGCAAGCCTGATGACCGGTCAGTTTCCGTTGACTCACGGTGTATTTGTAAACGATGTATATCTAAGTCATAACGCGGTAAGTATAGCCGACGCTTATGCTGGCGAGGGATATGATACGGCCTATATCGGCAAGTGGCATCTTGACGGCCATGGCAGGTCAAATTATATACCTCCTGAACGCCGCCAGGGATTTGATTACTGGAAGGTGCTAGAATGCACCCACGATTATAACAACTCCCCATATTATTCAGGAAACTCAGATGAAAAATTGTATTGGGAAGAATACGACGCAATAGCACAGACCAGAGATGCTCAGGATTATATAACCAATCATAATGACAGTAAACCGTTTTTGCTTATGCTTTCATGGGGGCCTCCCCATAACCCATACCAAACCGCGCCGGAAGAATATAAAGCCATGTATGACTCGGATAAAATAGAACTGCGTCCCAATGTAACCGAATCTATGGCAGAAAAGGCAAGGCAGGATATAGCGGGATATTACGCCCATTGTTCTGCTCTGGATGCCTGTATTGGTGATCTTCTGGATACTATTGGTAGTAAAGGTATTGAGGAAAACACAATTTTTATCTTTACATCGGATCACGGGGATATGCTGGGTTCTCAGGGGCACCAGAGGAAACAGCGTCCCTGGGATGAATCAATCCGGGTGCCGTTTTTGCTTCGTTACCCGGCCATGTTTGGTAATGAACCAAAAGAGCTTAATGCCCTAATAGATGCGCCGGATATTATGCCTACATTACTGGGTTTATGTGGAATGTCCATACCTGATACTGTGGAAGGTCTGGATTATTCGGGTTATATGCAGGACGGGGAAAACCCCTCAGATGGCGCATGTATAATAGGTTGTCCACATCCTTTTGGCGAATGGGCAAGACAGCCTCAAGGTGGTATAGAATACAGGGGTATAAGAACCCTTCGCTATACTTATGTTCGCACTATTGAAGGGCCCTGGCTTTTATATGATAACCAGAAAGACCCTTATCAGCTAAAAAACCTTATTAACAAGCCAGAATACTCCAGTTTACAGGCGAAATTTGAAGCGTGGTTGAAAAAGAAACTTGATGACCGGGGAGATGAATTTTTAACTGGAATGGAATATATTAGAAAATGGGGATATAAGGTCAACAAAAACGGAACTGTGCCTTATACAAATTAAAAGGAGGATTTACAGGATGGCAGAATTCAAGGTTGCTGTTACTGATTACGTTTTTCCTGATCTGGATTCAGAACGTGCAACCCTCGCTGAGAATAACGCGGAACTGGTGATCGCCCAGTGTGAAAGCGTGGACGACGTTATCTCTATTGCAAGAGATGCTGATGTTATATTGAATACATATTTCAGACCTCTGAATTCTCAGACTTTTTCTGAGTTGACTAAATGCAAGGCTGTAATCCGTTATGGCATAGGAGTAGATAGTATAGACATAGAATCAGCCACCCAGCATGGTATAATGGTGGCAAATGTGCCGGATTACTGCTGTGAGGAGGTGTCCGACCATACAGTAGCCAGCATGTTATCACTGCTTAGAAAGCTTCCCCTTTCGGATAAACGCATACGCCAGGGAGAATGGAGCTTGAGTTATCTTAAACCCATGAGTCGGATCAGGGAGATGACTGTGGGTATTATTGGTATGGGGCGTATCGGCAGGCTATCGGCAATGAAGTTATCGGTTTTTGGAGTCAAAATAGTTTTCGCTGATCCCAATGTAAGTGAAGAAGATGTTAAAGATGAAAATCTGAACCTCAAAAAAGTCTCTCTTGATGAGTTGGCAAAAGTTTCGGATGCTATACTGCTGCATGCGCCAGCAAACCCTAAGACATATCATTTGCTGAATTCTGAGTATTTCAAAAAAATGCAGCGCAGACCCATAATAGTCAACTGCGCTCGCGGTAGTTTAATTGACACAGAAGCCTTGATAGAGGCATTGTCAAACGAGCAAATATCAGGTGCAGCCCTGGATGTAATAGAGGGTGTGCCTCCATTTGATCCCAACAACCGGCTGGCAGAATTTGAAAACGTAATCTTTTCACCCCATTCTGCATGGTATTCGGAAGATGCTCTAGTGGATTTGAGAAAATTGGCCCTGGATGAAGTTTTACGTGTCCTTAAAGGACAAAAACCTAAATCCCTTCTGAATCCGGGAGTGCTTTCAAATAACAATTAATTTTAATAAGGAGTAGCTGAAAATGAAAAAATTGAACTTAAGATTAATTTTTTGTGCGACATTAATTTTCCTTAGCTTGATTTTTACCTTTCAGCTTTACGCTGAAATTGACATGCAAACATGTGTTGGAGTTTGGCTATTTGACGAGGGAAGCGGAGATATAGTAATGGATTCCTCAGGTGTAAATGCCGATGGTACAATCAATGGGGCGGAATGGGTTGACGGTAAATCCGGCAAGGCCTTAAGTTTCAACGGTCTGGATCAATTCGTTGAAATACCCGATTCAGAGGAATTGAATCCTAAAAATGAAATGACCATGGCATGCTGGGTTTATATAACAGGCAACGAAAATACGCATCGGGATATACTAAGCAAAGACGGTGAAAACGCAGAAAGGCAGTATTTGCTTACAGCATCTGATGTCAATACATTCAGAGCGCATATATGGACTTCAGACGGTACTGCAAATTATTTTGACGGAAGTACAACCGTCGAGCTTGAAACGTGGTATCATGTGGCCCAGGTTTATGATGGAAATGTTTTAACCCTTTATGTTAATGGTGAGGAAGACGGTTCCCTTAATTTCTCCGGCGAGATTATCGTCACATCCCAGCCTTTTAGAATTGGCGGAGGGGCAAATGCCGGAGCGGCAGGATATTATACTCCTGGAATCATTGACGAAGTTGCCATTTTCAACGTTGCCCTGGAACAGGATGATATAAAAACCCTTATGAATTCTGGTATGGCAGGTGTTTTGGCTGTCTCATCAGAGGGGAAAATGGCTACTGTATGGTCAGAAATTAAGACACAAGAATAGTTATAGTTTACTAACCAATGTATAATATGTATAATATGTAGCGTCACAATATATTGTGACGCTACAAACGTGGCATCAGAAAGGACTGTAGCATATATGAAGGAATACAGCATGACCAGTGTTGCTCCTACAGTGAGTAATATCCTGGGCATACGAAAACCAGCCCAAAGTCAGGAAGAGATAATAGAAGAAATTACAGGAGATATGACGGATGAAAGCAAAATCGCTCTGGTGGTGGTAGACGCTTTTGGTGTGTCTACATGGAAGCGTTTCAGAGATTTTACCCCGAATTTTAATCTAATTGTCCATCAGCATCTCCTGCATATCCGTTCTGTATTACCGGCTAAAACGCCGGTTAATTTTGCCACAATGGTAACAGGCGCACCTTCTGATGTTCACGCCATAAGGGATAGAACTCAACCCCTGGAAGTTGAGACGCTCTTCCATGTGCTTTCAGAACCAGGGATGAAATCGGCGGCTGTTGGTCGTGAAAGCAGCACAGTGGGAGTTTTGCTTTCAAAGTTCGCCGACTATAAGTGTATAGCCTCGACAAATACCGACGAAGAACTACTTTCCATGGGTATAGAAATGGTTAAGGAAGAAAACCCTGAATTCATGATTATGCAGCTTCTGGACATAGATGAAACCGGACATAAATTCGGTTTAAAAGGTCCACAGATTGAAAAAGCGGTAGCCGATGTAGACCGACACCTGGGAGAGCTTATGCCTGTTCTGGCGGAAATGGGATATGGGCTTATTATACTGGCTGATCACGGCGCGCATCAAGTTGATAAAATGGCTACTCATGATGGCAGTGTAGATGATGATTTGATCGTTCCATGTGGCTGGAGAAATAATGTGTATCTGAGGAATATTTACGATATAGATTAGTAGCGAATATTTGGGGTCTAGTAAAACTAGACCCCAAATATAATTTTAACTTGACATTGCCAAATTATTCGGTTTTAACATCGACCCCCAGTTCCTGAAGGCTATTAACCACTTCTTCACGAACTTCGGACTCACCAGCAGTTATCATTGCCTGATTCAGCATAGCCACAGCCCTTTCCTTATCTTCTTTAGCCACATTGTTGGCAATAGCCACACAGGCTTTGATAATACCGTCTTTTACTTCCTGTCCCGGAAGTTTATAATCTATCACAACAGGATCGACGCCTTTGCAGTATGCTGCAATTGTGCTTAAAGATTCAGGACTTGCAATAGTTGCTATACCTTCAACAGCCTTAACCTTTAATTCGGCAGAAGGAGCAGCGTCGAATACTGTATGATAGGCTTCCAGAGCCTGACTATGGTTGCCGTTTTTCATATCGGCATTGGCCTTCTTAAGCATCTCTTTGGCTTCGGTTTCACTAATAGCTTTCACAGAAGCCATATCAGGTATGGATGGTGTGTCCTCTCTTACTGCCTTTATGAAATTTATAATAGGGGCATGGGCAAAAGTTGGGTTATCATTTTCAGGTATCAATTCCAGAAGCAGCTTGTCCTCAACTTTGATACCCTTAAATTCTTTTACCACAGGTTTATCTGAGCCACCAGCTTCTTTTACAATATCAAATCCACCAAGGACAACATCACCCTGGAGTTTTATATCAAATACCCGCTGATTGGTTTTATCTTCAGATGGTGCTGCAAATCCCAGTTGGACGGTATAAGTTCCGGGTTCATCTCCCCAGACTTTATCTACCAGTGAAATTTCACTTTTCAGAAGCCCAAGACAACCAGAGGCGTATAACCAGGGGGTGCTTGTTCCCGGAAGCTGGGCGGTTCTTGCGTCGTAGCTGAAAAAGCCCATACCTTCCAGGGTCTTTTCATTCAGGTTAAATTTAACGCCGTAATCGGGATAGTGGTTTCCGCCGTATCGCGTATTGGGATTTGGATATGCAAACCACAGGTTACCTTCTGAATCCCTCATATCACCAGGTGCGCCCAGGTTTATGGCGAAGTGTCTGACCGTATCTAGTTTACCGTGAGTGATAAATACGTTATAAGGTTGGATTCTATCGGGTTTAGTCACCATAACCAGGGAAGCCCTTACGGGGAATGAGCAGGTACATCCTGCGCTGGCTTCGGGGAATAGCAGAACGCCGTTGGCTGGAACCATGTTGATCCAGCAACCGGGGCGAGTTCCACCGAACAGAGTAACGCCAGCGTCGTTTTCAATATCGAAAAACGCGCCACAGTAGGAACGGGTAAAGGCCATATTGGCTGCTGCTGAACTAATAGCACATGTGTGACCTGGACGCAGGTATTCCCAGGGAACCTCTTCGCCAGTAATGGGATGTTTGCGCATTTTTATCTCACCGGTATGCACATCACAGACCCTGGGTTCGATATATACATCATCACCGATTATAAAAGGTCTTGTCCTGTAGTTATTGGGCTTTGACCATATCATGCTTCCGTCTTCGGCTGATAATGCAGTCATTCTTTTCCAGATTAGCGAAAGATTTTTATGTCTCCATGCGTCATGACTTCCCATGTTGGCAAAGTAAAGCAGGATTCCGTCATCATGATAAGCTGTCGCCAGAGCATCACCTCCGCACCATGTAAAATCGTAATCCTTTTTCCATATTTCCTTACCTGTGGCTGCATCCAGACAACAGGCGGTTCTGACATCAAGATCAGCAAATTCAGCATCTACAGGAGATTCTTCATATATACCTTCCTGAGTAAGTTTTTTCCTGTCCTCAAATGCCTTATCCTTCTGGTTTTCGGTAATTGAGCTTTCAGCAAAGAAAACCTTGCCGCCTCCAATGGAAATAGTAATACCAGCGATTTTTTCGCCTTCGTGTTTCCAGACTATTTCTCCGGTATTTGGATTCATGGCAAAGACCATATCAGAGACCATTGTCCTGCTGGTAACTGCGCCTTTGGAGGGATTATATATTTCCCATGAGGGATAGTTGGCTAACCTACGCCATAACTGACCTGAACGTTTCAGAGCTTCCCACATTTCACCTTCTGCGTCAGGATAGGCAGCTTTCATCTGGTTATATTCATTCAGGTATTCGGCAGGAACTTCCTCGGGATCGACCCATTCACCATCTTCCCAGAAGGTGAAATAATCCCTGGATAACGGCATACCTCTTGAACCATAAAGAAGACCATCATAGCTGGCAATATAGGCCCAGCGTCTCGGACTTCCGTCCTCTGTGGGGGGAACTTCAAATATGGCTTTTGTTTCACCTGTTTCAGGGTCCAGGCAGTAGCATTTTTCATAAGCTGCCAGATAGAGAGCGTCCTCTGTAAGGCTCAGGTTTCCTGTATCAACGTCAGTCCTGGGTCTTACAGCTCCGGGAATTTCCCTCTCCCATAGTATGGTGCCATTATAGGAGTCAACACCCATTATTACTTCTTCACCCTGGATAAAGAGAAGACCGTTTATGCCTACTGGAGCTTCGCCTTTGGCGTGCCTGTCCATAATCTTTTCTGAACCCGGTTCGCCAAACCACAATATACCCAGTGGGCTTCTTACCAATTCGTCCTTTGAGCAGGCTGTGTTCTGGGGATCTGCGTATTGTTCAGTCCAGTCTCCTGCACCTTCCAGTTCCCCTCGAACCATCTTTGCCCACTGACCGCCATTGTTTATTATTTCAGGTTTCGGCATTTCTGAATTTGCGACCCAATCATTAATCTTGTCTTCTACTTTGTTGGAATCAGGATGACCCAGGTACGCTATGCCACCATAAGGCCGAAGAACCCGGAACACATCCCCGGCGTTGTAATCAGTATCACCGGAATTCATCATGCTGTCGGAAACAACAAGGTTGGCGAAATAAGGTGGGAGAGATGAAATATTCCAGTTTTCCACAATCACCTGAGAGCCATATAAACCGGCTTTGTCCAGCATTTCCTTGGCTTTGGCGGTTTTCTTTTTATCTTTTTCGATCCCTACGACTTTAAGTTCTGACTGTCTGGCGATTTCATAGGCCAATCTTCCGTTATCGGCGTCCAGGATCAGGCAGTATCCCTTTTTAACGCCAGTATTATTCAATATATTTTTAGCAGCTTCTGCATAGTTAGATGAATTTCTATGGCTGGTATAAGGTGAATTATCTATTTCAACCTTCACCACTTCCCCGGGTGAATCGGATTTTTCGCCGAAGCTATATATATTTCCCTTGTGAGTGCTGACAAAAAGCTTTCCATCGGCTGAAGATAGACCATAAGCTCTACCATCTACATTGGCATTCCAGATTTCTTTACCGTCTTTTGCATTGATGGCGACGACAACATCTTTCCCGCCTGCAATTACGGTATCACCTGCGAGGATAATGGAATACAGGTCTTTTCTGTCATACTGCCATTTGCAGGCTAAATTCTTTATGTTGACTTCTTCTTCCCTGGTCAGGGCTTCAATTTTTGCTGCACCCTCTTCTATTTGCCTGTTAATTTCAATCCGCATGCGTTCATCAACATCAGCCAGCTTGCTTTTCAGGTCGGTAAGCATAGCGTTTAATTTCTTCTGGTCTTCTCGCAACGTATTCAGCTTTTCGTTTAGATGGGGATAAGCGGATCGGGATATGGCCTTAACGCCATCCTTGGTGACAGTATAAGATATATCACCGGCTATGACCATATCAAGCCCTGGAAACCATGCGTATAGATCACCTTTTCGCTGCCCGGTTTCGGCATCAAAGGCAATCTTTGCGGGTCTACCAGAGGCATCCACACCGGCCACCAGTTCACCGTCGGCCACCAAAGCCCAGGTTCCGCCTGTATGTCCTGCTGGCAGGTATCTCAAAAATTGACCGGTTTTCTTGTTAAAAGCGGCTGGCATAGCTCTGCCTGACGGGACATAAAGGACATTTTCGGAAGCTACAAGGAAACTCTGAGGAGATATACCGCCGTAAGTCATCTCATGGGCACGATCTCCAAGAGTGTCGTTTTTCCAGATCACGTCGCCGTTTTCGGCATCCAGAGCGCAGATGTAAACACCCTCATAAGGATATACTCCCGCGCCGAAATAAACAACGCCATCCTCAACCAGGACGCTGGTCCTTACAGGCCACAAGGAGATCATTCTTCCGTTGCCTATAATTTTTTCATCGCTGGGGCCTGCTCTGTATTTCCAGACCATTTTGCCGTTTTTCGCTTCCAGGCAGTAGACATATCCATCGTCAGAACCGAAGTAGATTTTGTCATCGTATATGGAAGGGGCAAAGCGTATTGGGCCGTCAGTAAAGAATGTCCATTCAACTTCGCCTTTGTCCGAATCCAAAGCGTAAATTTTTCCGTCCACTGACGAACCAAAGTATACCTTACCATCGGACACTACTGTATGATACACACTATCAAAGTGCATTCTGGGTTGTTCTTCACCAGGCATGGGCCAGGCCGGCTTGGGGGTGTGGTTGGGAACAAAATTCCACTTCAGCGAAAGCGGAGCAGCCATCTTTTCAGATGTAAAGCCGCTTCTGGCGCTGTCGTACCTGTAAGTCAACCAACCCTCTGCATTTGCCAGCCCAATGGCAAAGAAGGTTAAAAAGACACAGATTATAGCAATTCTGGTAAATGTTTTACTCATATTATCCTCCCCGGATTGAGTATTGAATAAGCCAGAAACATAAATAATACATTTGACAACCGAATATAACATTTCATGGTTAATCTAAAATGAAGATGCAGTTAATATTTGTCTAATATTGTATGTGTTTGTTGTATTAATATCAAGAGCTTCTTTTAAAAATAAAAAAGGACGGTGCTTAAAAACACCGTCCTGATTTTATTAGATTTAATTCATCTCAAATTTCAATCTTCAATATATGGCGTTGCTATCCAGATTCCCTTTTGATAGCGTTCATCCATATCAGTAATTGTGCCCATCATTATTCTTCCGATTAAAATTCCCCGGAAAAGGCACATACCATCCTCATCGGTTTCAATAACTATCCTGACTCTCCTTGCAAAAAAGCGAACCACACCTTCTGCTCCGCTTTCATCATCATGTACTTCACCGAGGGTATATTTTTCCATATCAATTTCCCAGTCAGCATAATCAGCATTACCGTCAAGGAACCATGCTATGTCTACATCCCAGTAACCGTCAATAACATGATCGGCGGCGGCCATGGCTGAAGCAGTTATAAATGTCATGGCCAATACTGCCAGAAGTATCATTTTGAATTTCATCAAAAAACCTCCTTAAAGGGTTTTAGTATTTAGTCTTTAGGTAGCCTGTCTTTATTATCTGGATAAAAAGCTTTTTATATTGGCTCTTCACCCGGAGAAGCATACCATGTGCCTCTTTCGTATGGCTCATCCAGATCAAACATGGTGCCAAACATCATACTACCTATTTTGATGCCCATGAAAGAGCAGAGGCCTTCACCATCAACTTCAACTCTTATACTTACATGTCTTAGTAAAAAATACAGAATTCCGGCACTGTCTGTTTCCCAGGATTCTGCTCCACCGATAAAACCTGTATCCATGGAAATATCCCACTTATCGGTCTGAGTCTCACCATCAGCCCAGTGAACGGTTACATCCCACCAGCCTTCCAATTCACCGTGACCGGCCATGGCTGTACCGGAAAAGGCTAAAGCCAGGACACATATTGCCAGAAGAGTCGTTTTGAATCTCATTAATTTTCCTCCTTGTTAAAGGATTTGATTCTTCCGGGTTTAGTGTGGTAATAATTGAAAATGCTCTCACCTTGTCATTCCTGCAGAAGCAGGAATGACAGCATAAAGAAGTTTCTTATCTTTACCCCACTCAAGTCGGAAGAGCCAAGGATTTTAAGTTAGAATTCACATACGAACATTTAATTACCTATTCTGTATAATTATATTTATAACCTGAGACAGGTGTATGTCACCTTAAGTTTTAAAAATGTTGATTCTTCAGGGTTTAGTGTGGTAAATATGAAAACCTGTATAAGTATGTCATTGTGTTAAGGGTATTATTCTAAACACATTTTTCATTTTTTAACGATTACTGATTTCCAGGAATTTCTATACGTCAAAGTTGATAGCGTTTCCAGAGCCGAATAGCCGACTTCAAAGCATCCCTGAATTTATCACTTTGATGCACAGCTCTTGCCGTTCCCAGTCTCAGGGACTAGAAAGATTTTCCAGAAATACCAGGAACATCTGACCAGCAAGGGCGTTATCCCTTTGAGCCACCCAGGGTTTGGCTATAATATCCGGTAGCCCATTCCCCGTTATATCTCCTACTACGGCTGCATGTCCGCCGAGATTAGCGTCCAGTATAACATGCTCCTGCCATTCTTCCCCATTCCCGTCAAGATTCTCCCAGATATACCATCGCGGTGGTCGTTCTCCTCCTACAGCTTCCATTTCACAGGTGAATATGTCAAAATCACCGTCACCATCCAGATCACCCACATACAGGGAATGATAAGCACCTCTGCGGATAGGATCACCGTTGGGTATTTCATGGCGTTTCCAAGACTTACCGGAGCCATCTATATTTTCCATCCACCATATTTTGCCACCAGGTATCTCTGCATCTGTAAATACAATGTCGTTTTTGCCATCGTTGTTCATATCACATACAAAACTGTATGTGGCATCAAAGGCAAAATATGGCTGGAAATCCGAAGGGGGTGGTGTGTTTGGGCCAATATCATGTTGTAACCACCGGGAGCCATCACCATTCACATTCTGAAACCAAACATCAGTCCTGACTACATCCAGACTGCTGTCACCGTCTATATCACCAATGGATGCGCCTGCATGGACTGCCGGACCTATATCTGTTTTGATCCAGTGTTCTGTGGGGTCGTTTAGAATCTTGTACCACCGCAGGTTATTTTTGTCGGACATGGTTATTATTTCCAGCTTACCATCACCGTCAATGTCACCTGAAACCACGTCATGAACAGCGTTTAAATCAGGATCAAAAACTATACGCTCAAAGGGTTTATCTGGATTTTGTGAATTTCGATACCACGCGCCGCCGGTCACATAGTCCATATTGCCATCTCCATCCACATCAATGGCGCATGCGCCCACATCTGAAGGTGAATTTTCCCCCAGCAGGTGGCAGGACCATCTCTCTGACGAATGAAACTTGTACCAGTAAATATCGCCGCCGCTGCGACCCATGATAAATTCCAAACGCCCATCATTATCAATATCAGCTAAAGCTGTTTGCCCGTATGATCTTCCGGGTAAATCCTTATCAATTATATGGCACTTAAATATAAATTTCATTTTGCTCCCCTATTTTTGTTGATTATTCCACGAAACAGGTGATAGAATTTGGTATGGACATATCTCGTATTTCTGATAAAATTACCAATAACAAGGTTATATTAAGCACTACTTTCAATAGAAAAGGAAATAGGAAAATGGCAAATTTATCTAAAGATGGTGTTAAATTAGGTGATGTTGTCCCAGACTTTCAGATTCAGGCCACCAATGGGAAAAATGTTAAAATCTCTGATTTCAGAGGTAAATGGGTTGTTCTGTTTTTCTATCCCAAGGCATTTACCCCGGGTTGAACCACCGAAGCCAAAACGCTGCGTGACAGCCACGACGAAATAGAAAAGACAGGAGCAATAGTTCTTGGTATCAGTGTTGATAAAATAGAAAAACAGAAGAAATTCAAAGATAAACTTGCTTTGCCCTTTGATCTTCTAAGCGATAATAACAAAGAGGTTGCCAGGGCATTTGGGGTTTTAAATATTATCGGCACTCATGCTAAAAGAAAAACTTTCATTATCGATCCTGGGGGAAAGATCG
>WJIO01000213.1 GCA_014730235.1 Candidatus Poribacteria bacterium | reverse complement strand
TTTTGGGAGTGCCGATTACATCAACATGGTTTATATTGGTAATTGCATATTCAGTAAGAAGGCTGCCTTATACACTGAGATCCTGTTATGCGGCTATGCAGCAGATACATGAGTCAATGGAAGAAGCAGCCATGAATCTTGGGGCCAACAGATTCAGGACGTTTTTTAAAGTGACATTTCCCCTGATGACGGGTGGTTTGGTAGCTGGTGGTTTAATAGCGTTTATAACATCGTCAGTGGAACTCAGTTCAACCATGATGCTTGTTCCAAAAAACGAATACGGCCCTCTTTCGTATGGTATATACGTCTATATGCAGAGCGCAGTGGGCCGAGGGCCTGGGGCATCTCTTGGTGTTGTGGCCATAGTGCTGGTGGCAGTTGGAACTTATATTGTAAATAAGGTCTTCAAAGACGGATCCGGCAGTGCATTCAAAATGTGAGGTCAAAAATGGCTGGTAGAAGCAAGTTTATGAATTTTGTATGGTATTTTCTGGGAGCTTACCAGGGAAATGCCTTTGGATACCTGATTGTATTCCGATTATTTAAGGCTGATGAGAATATAACATGGCTCAGGCTGCTTGTGGAGCTTTCTTTTGCTTTGCTTGGTGTATACATGGCCCATAAAGCCAATACTACGTTAAAAAAGCGATTTCTTATACTGGGGGCAGTTGTAGCCATAGTATTAACTATATGGCTTAGATAGTAAAATGAATACCATAAAAGAAGATATTAAAATTAATTCGACGGAAGTAAAAATACATAATCTCAGCAAACGCTTTGATGATTTCTATGCAGTTAAGGGTGTGAGTCTTCATATTGAAAAGGGAGATTTTTTCACTTTTCTGGGTCCTAGCGGCTGCGGCAAGACAACACTTCTGCGTATGGTGGCAGGATTTACCATGCCCAACGAAGGGGATATATACTTCGATGACCAGCGTATGAATAACATACCACCCTGGGAGCGAAACGTAGGTATGGTCTTCCAGAGCTATGCCCTCTGGCCCCACATGACGGTTTATAAAAATATCGCTTTCGGGCTTAAAGAACGGAAAATTCCAAAATCAGAGATAAGGGAAAGAGTAAAAAACGCCCTGGAAATGGTTAATCTTCAAGGTATGGAGAACAGACGACCATCCCAGCTTTCGGGCGGACAACAACAGCGAGTAGCCCTGGCCCGAACCCTGGTAATCCAACCCCGACTGCTTCTACTGGATGAACCACTTTCAAATCTGGATGCCAAACTGCGAATTCAGATGCGCAACGAACTCCTGAGACTCCAGAGAGAAATGGGCATAACTTCTATATACGTCACCCACGATCAAGAGGAAGCCTTGGCCATATCCACCCATATCGCCGTAATGTCCAAGGGGGAAGTTATCCAGCAGGGAACTCCCAGGGAGATATATGAATCACCAAACAACCAGGTTGTGGCGGATTTTGTTGGAACATCTAACTTTCTTGAATGTAATGTAAAGGCCGTATCGGGAGATTACGTCTATCTGAACTGCCCCGATGTGGAAAATTCCAGAATATTGTGGAAAACTTCACTCCAGCAACCACCGGCAGAGGGAAGCCAGTTGACATTGAATATAAGACCCGAATCCATGAGAATATCAAACAAAGGAGACCGTTATGATGAAAATATTTTGAGAGGAAAGATAATTACCTCAGTCTACCTTGGTTCTTTAATCCAGTACCAGGTGGAAACATCATCAGAAAAAAATATCCGGGTCAACGTACCCAATCCCCGAAGGATTGAAGTGCTAGAGGCCGATCAGGATATAATTTTAACCTTTTCACCGGATGAAGCTATTTTGCTTCACGCTTAGTTTTTTATTTAGCCTTAATCTACCCCATGCTGAAATGCTTTTTCCGCCGCATTAACGCCTTCACCTTCATTTACTGCTCTGACCAAACTTTCCATACCACCCATGACATATATCTTCCCATCCACAACATAACTGCCGGCTGCACCCTTACCTAAAGGCATATCCTCTGTTTGTCATTTCTGCGAAGACAGGAATGACAACTAAGTAATATTCATTTTTTAACGATTACTTTATAAAACCAGTTATCTCTGAAACTTATACCCGGCCCCGTAAACGGTAATAATATGCTTGGGCTTTGCCGGATCATTTTCCAGCTTTTGCCTCAACCGGGCAATATGGGTATCAATGGTCCTCTCCGTAGGGAAATCATCATAACCCCATATTTCACCTATAATATCATCCCTGGTCACGACTTCACCTTCATGGGTTATCAGCATCTTGAGTATCTGGAACTCCCGGGAAGATATATCCAGATTCACACCATCTTTTCTGGCCTCGTATTTCTTGAAATCAAATTCCATATCCCCAAAAGAATATTGTTCCAGTAACCGCGTCTGCAGTTTGAATCTTCTTAAAACGGCCCTTATTCGGGCCAGTAGTTCGGCCATGCTGAAAGGCTTGGTAACATAGTCATCAGCCCCAATATCCAGCCCCTGCACCCTGTCCTGCTCCTGGACTTTAGCCGTAAGCATAATAATAGGCGTATCATCTCCGGATTTTCTAAGATGCTGGCATACCTCGAAGCCATTTATATAAGGCAGCATTATGTCTAATATTATCAGGTCAAAACTCTCTTTTTCCAGGATTTTCAATGCTTCATGGCCAGTTTTAGCTGTGGTTACTTCATAATTGGCATATTCCAGGTTATCCTCCAGAGCCAGAAGGTGTGCGGGATCATCTTCAACAACAAATATTTTTTCCATGTCAATATTCCATTGAATTATATATAGAATCATTTAGCTCAACATAATGAATATGGGGGATGATATCATCCCCCATATTCATTATACATTATTTTCATTGATTGAAACACTAAATGCGAAAGAAAACAGATAAATTATCGCCATCTTTCGTTTTCGTATCTGGGTTTCCACCTTCTAAGTTCAATTCGTTTTGATCTTCTATACTTATGTCTATAAAATCCAGGTCTTCTGAATAAATGAAAGCGGAAAGCTGGTCTTCTTATGCTATTGAAATGAATATGCCCTCTATACAGCTTTCTTATTTCAACCCGGTGGTGTTTTGGATATGTATATCTTACATAGTAACCATTATTGTAATGATGAATTGGGCCTGAATAGAAATGCCAGTAGACGTTTTTATAATCACCATTTCTTTGACCTCTGCTGTATTTCCTGTGCAGAACTTTAACATTCCGTGAGTGTCTGAATGTTCTTATCCGAATTTGATTTAGATCAATAACCTGACTTCCTTCTACAGTTACATGAACTTCTATTACACCATCACTAACATGATCATTGGCAGAAACCACAATTTCCTCATAATTCTTATTTTTATGCAAGATGAATGTATCGCCATGTAGGGTATCATCATACCTGTAATCTTTTATCCGGGCATTTTTGATCCATACTCTACCGGCTGTCTTGTTGTGGAATTTGTCTTTGCCACTATATATACTCTGATAGTGTATTTGAAGTTCTATATTTCTGACCTTGGGAGGTATTTGGAAAAAATATACAGCACTGGCCAGGGCATATTCATCTCTGTGATGGTTTGCACAAGCAGCAAGTCTCACTCCCTGTCGAAATACAGGACTTTCTGTTACAGATGATTCTCCTCTTTCGATCCAATCATCCATATCCCTTCCAGACCTTTCTTCCCGGTTAATATCCCTGTCTTCATAGTTGTTATGCTTATAACGATATGGAGATTCATTCCTTTCATTGTATTTCTCATAATTATATTCATAATTATATCTATCGCCATAAGCTGATTCACCAATAAAAACAAAACTGAATAGAACAATTATTAAAGCTGCTGAGATAGCTGGAACATGTTTGTTAAACATTTTGGTCACTCCTTTCCTCAACAGGTAAAAAAGATTATAAAATTTATATTAATCGCTTAACTTTGTCGTGTTTAATATGACAAATTCAAGCTATCATACAATAAAGCAATTAAGATGCCATTGGTTTTATAAAGCGTGAATATGAATCAATACATACACAAAAACCCCATTATCACTTGGTTTATTTATAAATATAAAGCTATAACAAGGCATATATTTTATCTTTGATCTGTGGCAATACTGATACAGAGTGTGGCTTTATTGATTATATAAGCGATTATTATTGACTTGGCAGTAGAACTTTTGTAGAATAGCATTTATAGATTTCATGTTATTCAGTTTATAAGTTTTATTACGGAATTGCTATAAAGGGGGCAATAGAAAATGCAAAGGTTAATAATGATATTCAGTCCAATATTATTGGTTGTATTTCTGTTAATATCAGGAAATAGTTACGCGTTGGATGTAGGGGCAGATGCTATTGTAGGAGTATGGCTCTTTGACGAAGACCCTAACGATTCTGTTAAGGATTCTTCCGGTAATGGCAATGATGGTCAAATAATGGGAGATGTGGAATGGGTTGACGATGCAAGATTTGGTAAAGCGTTGTTATTTCCCGGTGTAGACGAAAATTATGTGGAAATACCCCATAACGACTCCCTGGATCTAACCACGTTCTCTTTCACCGCCTGGATCAAGATAGAACAAGGCGCTAGCTACCAGTCAATTATCATCAAGACGGCTGATGGTGCTGTAGAAAACTACGCCGGATACATCTTTGATGGTACAGGTGTTTTCTGGACTCGATTCACCAGCGGCGGTGCCGGACAATGGGGTTTCCAGCAATGGGGCGCTGTTCCCGCTACTGATGGTGAATGGCACCATATCGCCGGAACTTATGATAAGGAAAAAGTAATATCCTATATCGACGGCACAATAGAAGCAGAACCTGAATTTGATGGTGATCCGGACTTTAATCCCGGGCCATTGAATATCGGTGACTGCCCCGGCTATCCTTATGCCGTCAACGGTATAATTGACGATATAGGCCTTTTTAATGTAGGCCTGACTCAGGATGAAGTTATTGATATTATGGAAAATGGCTTGGCCTCTACCCTAGCTGTTGAACCTTCCGGCAAACTGGCTATTGCGTGGGGAGGTATAAAGAAGTAGTTTAGGTAATATTTTGCATAGCGATACATTAATAGGCACATCATTCACAATTAGGTTTGACGTGCCTATTATTTTCTATATAGTAATCGTTAAAAAATGGAAAATGTGTTTAAAAAACACCTTTATAATGATGGTAAATTACAAAATTTGTCATTCCTGCTTTCGCAGGAATGACAACTAAATTATATCCATTTTTTAACGATTACATATATTAATATTC
>WJIO01000212.1 GCA_014730235.1 Candidatus Poribacteria bacterium | reverse complement strand
GCCGAAAAACTGGGTATTACTGAACTTGCTTTGGCTAAAAAACTCAGCCGTCTGGGACTTGTAAGAAAACGTAAGACAAAATGGAGCAAGAAAAAAGAGGAATTCCTGAAAGAAAATTATAAACGTATGAGTGTAAAAGAACTGGCAGAAGAATGTGGTATGCTTCCCGATTATATAAGAAACAAAATCACTGAATTGGAACTTCGGTAATATTTCAGTAATGCCTTGATTTAAAACAAAATTCATAGTATTATCACTCAGGTTTTAATAATTCAATAAATCGGTTACTCCTAAAATCACTCCAGGAGGATCTCCAGATGAAAAACATACTTTCATCCCGAACGGGCAGCTATGAAACGTTACAAAAGCTAGGCATAAAGGGTGTAGAAATTGGCCCACCAAAACCTGAAAATGTGGATAAGCTTAAAGCTGAACTCAGTAAATATGATCTAAAAGCCCTGAGTATCAGCGGAGGAATAGACGTTACTGATGACAAAGGTATTGATGACTTTGATACGCTTCTCAATGGTGCTGTCAACATGGGATCAAAGATTATCTTTGTCAGTGCAAAGGCCAGCGATAAAATTCCCAGAGAGGTTACATTCGAAAGACTCAGGAAGATCGGTGATAAAGCTGCTGGACATGATGTTACCATCGCCATAGAAACCCACCCTATTCTATGTCATAACGGCGATGTTGCCCTTCAGACTATGGAAGGTGTAAACCATCCTAATATCAGGCTGAATTTCGATACAGCTAATATATACTACTACAATGAGAATATTGATACGGTCGAGGAACTTAAAAAGGTTGCCAAATACGTTGCCAGTGTGCATCTAAAGGACACCGATGGAAAACCAAAATCCTTCAATTTCCCACCATTAGGCGAAGGAATTGTGGATTTTCCAGAAGTATTCCGTATACTCAACGAACTGGATTTTTACGGCCCATTTACCTTTGAGCTTGAGTCCACAAGCAAAGACGAAATGGCTGCCGCCCTGGAAAAATCAGTTAATTATCTTAAAGAAACAGGTTGTATATAAGATCTGATATTTCCGCAATTTTTAAATAAAACCAATGGCCATAAGTTTTTTAAGGGCACGCTGACGCGTGCCCGATCTTTCGCAAAACTACATAAATACTATACTTTCGCACTTTTCATATATCAAAACGGTAAATATAGATTTCATAAGGGTTCTCGTCTTGTAGTAAGGACATGGCATGTCGTGTCCTTACAAACACATAAATACTATGTCTTTTAAAAAATAAACTACAGGAATTTTGCAAAAAACTTAAATTCTCTTCCTTTGCAATAGGCGGATTAAGTGGAATCTTCCATCAATAACGAGGAACTGGATAAATTACTTAAACACATCAATCAGAAGGAAATCAGCCCTGATCAAAAAGAGATAATCAATGCTGTTTTATCCGGTTCTGATGTATTGGTAACATCAAACCATAGGTTTGATACTTCCGTTTTATATAAAATTCCTGCACTAATATTTCCCGGTATAACATTGGTGGTTTCAGAATCCAATGAAACTACTCTGGATTCCAATGATCCCCTTTTACCTTCCACATGCATAAACCGAAACATATCCCATGAGTATCTGCAACAGCGTATCAAAGGAATTGCAGAGGGTAAATATAAGTTGATATTTACCAGTCCCGATATGTTTAAAAATAGTGAATTTCTCTTTGCTCTTGACAAAATACCCGTATACCTCATGGTGATAGAAAAAGCCCAGTACATTTCCAGGTTTTACCGTTATTTTCGGCCTGAGTATTTTTATATAAGTAAAGCACTTATAGAATCCGATCCCCCGCCAGTCACAATGGCCCTGGCTGATACCTGTATCCCTCGGATTCAGGATAACATTTGTTATCAACTGCAAATTGACCAGGCAAAGCGTTTTAAACCGTATATAGGGTTAAATAATCTGCATCTGAGTCTGGTAAGGGTTTCAACCATGGAGGAAAAGCTCAGGATATTGAGTTCATTAATCTATGACTTAGACGGCCCGGGGGTGATATATGCAGGCTCAAGAAAAGATGCCGAAGTCATTTATCGTTTCCTGGCAAAAGTAAAATCGAATGTTATGGCATATCATAATATGATCAATCAGGAAAAACGATCTGAAATTAAAAAGCATTTTGAAAATACCCCATCTCCTGTTATCATTATAAACCATTTCTCCGATTTAAAAATAACAAGAAAAGACATAAGGCTTATCGTACATTTTTATATGCCTTTATGTCCCGATACATATTTACATCAAATCAGCGGTGCCGGGATTGATGGAAAACCTGCCCGATGTGTTCTTATTTTCTGTTACTCAGACCGGGATTTGTGCCGCTCTGGGTTAAAAGCATCTTTTATATCTTCTGTTGAGTTCGATAACGTAAAGAAATTTCTCTCCAGCTATCCCCGAGATCAGGCAGTAATGATACCTTTCCGGTTAATTGAGGATAGAACAGCCACTAAAATATATAGGATTCTTGATATACTGAGTTTAATGGAAAGATGCGGAATGTTAAGGTTGCTTCCGGATTTTCCTTTAGAGTGTAGGATCAGGTTAAAAGACAACGCAAAATCTGTCGAAGAAAAATCCCCGGTATTAAAATGGTTATTAGAAAACGATAATAATAATGGGGATTCTAATATAAATCTGGCCCGGTTAAGCGACGAATTATCATGTTCCATGCACTATATCGAGGAAAGTCTCAATCAACTTCATTTTGAGGGTTTATTATCTCTAAGATATAGAAGAAAAACCATAGCAATACACATAATGAATCTGAATAAGTCTTTCCCTGACAGTATCATGGCTGAAGTAAAAAAAATCAAAAGCGGTTCTCTGAAAGCAATGGAAGGCTATATTGATACCTCAGAATGTAGACATGAATACCTGATGAATTATATGGATTTGGATATACGTGATTGTTTTGGTTGTGATAACTGCGAAAATAAAAAGAAGGATACGGATACTTCCTTAATAAAAAAAGATTATGCAATAAAAGTCGAAGATATAGAATATGATGATATTTTTGCAGCAGTATTAAGGTGTGCTTATAAAGCTAATGGTCAGGTTAGCAGAAGAAGTCTTTTAAAGATACTAAAAGGCCAAAAAACCAGAAAAATAGGTAGATACAGGCTGGATAGCATAGAAGAATATGGTATATTGGCCAATATGAGTGAGAAGTCTATATTGAATTTAATTGATGAAATGATAGAGCGAGGGTGCCTTATAGTTAGCGGGATTTTTTATCCCTCGGTTCAGATTACGGAATTAGGTCATAATCGTCTTAAAAGAATTCAAAAAAAACATAGCTGATCCCCCATCAATTTTGATGGGGGATCAGCTATGTAATTCTGAAACATCGGGTTACCCGGAATTTCCCGGTAACTTTTTATTCTTGACCTTTTTGCATCATAGAGGCCATAACTTGCATCATGATAATGGTGACAATCTGGTTTTGAGTAACCTCTTTGTAACCCTCTGTGTTGGGCATAAATTCTCTATCGGATATATTCTTATTTAGATCCAGCTTTTCAAATTCAACAACAGCTTTATTTTCCCCTGCTTCATACATTTCCAAACGGGCAGGATCCCATTTTTTGTCCAGTATATATACCACAACATGGCTATTTTCCGACGGATTTTTGGATTTTATAATAATTTTATGGGCTCTGCCATTTTTCAGATTTACCATGCCTTCATGTTCTAAAATTGCTTTTTCCAGTATTTCTTCTTTTTTCTGTTCTTCTTCCTGTTCATCTTCTGGTATCTGGTTCATAAAATTATCAGGTGCATCCAAAACTGCAAATTGTTTTGTGCTGGGAAGCATGAGAGTTGCTTTTGGTTTGCCGGTTTCCCCATCTTTTCCTGATGCTACGAGGATAGCATTACCCAGGTTGCCTGATATATCAAGATAAAACATTTGAGGCTGTTTAGCCTTCATTTCCAGAGCAACGTCAATCTCCATAGGCATTTCCCCGCCCTCACCCATAGGCAGGTTGGCCCCACCTTTCACAGTGATTTTTGCATCTATGGTCTTAAGTTCTTTTGCGTCGTTTTTGAACAAATCGCTGTATTTATCATAAGTCTTTTCCAAAATTTCCCTGGCACTTTCAGGAGTTTTTGATTTGCCTGAATTACTGCATGATATCAGCAACATAAAAAGCGAAATTAACACAATAATACTTTTAAAAATTTTCATCATATCCTCCGTTTTATATTATTGAAATCTTATTTTCAGATAGCTTTATCAGTATTATATCAGAATGTCCATATAATATCCAGTATCTAATAAAATTACCAAGCATAAATTTCTTGTCCGTGAAAACTTTGGCTCTTCCGGTTTGAGTATGGTTATAATTTGAAAATTTTCTCAGCTTGTCATTCCTGCGAAAGCAGGAATCGAGTCTTTATGCGGATCTACTGGATTCCTGCTTCAAGCTTTTTGAAAAAGCTTGAGCAAAAAGGAATAAGAGTTTCGCAGGAATGACAGCATATAGAAGTTTCTTATTTTTAACACATTGAACCCGAAGGAACCAAACTTTATTTGTTACCCCGTTCTTCGCAATGACACAGGGATATAAAATTTATACTTTGGGCAGATATTTCTCTGTTGACAGTGAGATCATGGTATGTTAAGATTTATTATATATTAAACTGAGGTTGACGAAAATGCTTTAAAAAGGATATTTCGCTGTGGAACAAGCTTTTGATATATCAGCAGGTTTGCGCATCAGAAAAGCCACTATGGAAGATTCTACGGCTTTACGCACTTATTGCTTTCCTTCTGATACTCTGGAAGACGTGGAAAAACGTCTGAAGAGGGATCTGGATAAGATGGAAAAGGGTGAAATGTTCAGGCTGGTAGCTGAGGTAAATGGTTACGCAGTAGGTAATATACAGCTTGAATTTAACAAAAAAGATGGTAAAGCCGCTCAGATACATAATCTTGTGGTTACAGGGCCTTTTCGAGGTTCTCCTGTGGCTGACAGGTTGGTGGAAGCTGTTTCAGATATGGCAAAACAAAGCGGTGTGGAAGTTATACACATCGAAGCGCAGCGATCTGATGGTAAGATAATAGAAAAATATAAAAGTTGGGGTTTCAGCGAAAAGGAAACAATTATCTTGGAGAAAAAGCTTTAATTTATGTTATATGTGTAGTATACATAAAAAACTTATAATTCAAGTCGGTCTGGCTATTAAGTGCTGGAATATAATCCGTCTTTGGTTAGGAGGCATGTTTTTATGAGAAAATTAGCCTTTGCATGTCTGGTTGTTACATTGGTGGTGACGATTGGATGTGGAAATCAAAATGAGTATCTATCCAAAGGTAAAGAATGGGTGAAATCTGACAAAAGGGGAAGGATTGCCAGAGCAGTGGCTCAGTTTGAACTTGCTGTTCAAAAGGAACCTGATAATGCAGAAGCTCATTATTTGCTGGGATATTATGATGAAAACGCTACAATTGACAAAAGGGCAGAACAAATGGTTCTGGCCTATAAGCATGATAAAAGAAAATATCTTGATGTACTTATAGAAGAAGCTTTGAGAGATCGTGATGAGAATGTGCGCAAAAGCGCAGCCAAAGCATTGCAAGATATACATAAGCAGATGGATTCCATGATAAAACCCCTGGTTAAGACTCTGAAATCAAAGGATTCAAGGGATCGTGAGGATGCAGCCCTTGTCCTTAGCAAACTTCATAACCATAGGGTAGTTATTGACCGGGTAACTGAAAAAGATGTAATAAAGCACGATAGAATGGAAACCAGATTTAATGCTGTCAGAATACTGGGCAATATTGGAGATTCCCGGGCAATTGACCATCTCATGGAAAGAATTACCGCCCTTAAAACGGAAGATGAAGAAGGTGAAGAGCAAGAAGTCCGTCGAGCTGCTGTTGTATCCCTTCGTAAGATTGCCAAACGAAACATAGATATAAATGGGGATTCCTTTGGTGTCCAGGTAGAACCAGTAAGCGAGGGGGTCAGAATTTCCAGTGGAGTAACTGAGAATACTACTCTACAGAAAGATGAAATAATAACTCATGTTATTGATAATAAATATATAACTTCCCTTGATGTTTATAGGTATCTTTATTCTGATGCCCTGCAGAATAGTGAGGAAATAACTTTCGGATTGCCCAAAATTGTAAGTGTTACAGTAGACAGCCTTGAGGAATTGGGCATTAAGGAAGAGGAATTAAAAGTATCAAACGATGGAAAAGGAATTGTCATAGGTAAAATGACTGTAGACAGCAGGGCTCGAAAAAGGGGTATAGAAAAAGGCGAGACTGTATCTCATATTAATAATCATCCTGTAAGTTCCCTGGAAGAATATAAGAGATTAGTCCGGGAAAAAGTATCTCAAGCTCAGGAAATAAGGTTTAGAATTGCCAATGATGATAAGTATAGACTTATATCCGTTTCTATACCTGAGGATAGCGATGATCTGGGAATGAGGATTAAAGAACTTGACACAGGAGCAGTAGGTATAGTTGTAACTGAGGTTGAACCGCGCAGCCCTGCAGTAGAAGCAGGTATCAGAAAAGGTCAGATAATAACATATATTATCAACAGAAGAAAGATAAACAGCGTTGAAGAATACAATCAATTTATAAAAGAAGGACTTGCCGACGGTGAAACCACTATATCAGTAACAAACAAAGAAGCCGTTAATAAGTTGATTGATGTTTTAAGGAATAAAGGTCTACTTGTTCGTTTTGATGCTGCACAAGCTCTGGGAGAAATTAAAGATAAAGCTGCTGTTGATTCTCTCATAGAAATGCTTGAAGAAGAAGCTAACCCAATAGAAATAAAGATTTAATGTTTTAATCGCTAATTAACTTATTTTACTATGAGCATAAGCATAGATTTATAGAAAACTAGAAAGGCTTAATGCAGACTTAACCCATTATTTAGCGATCAAAACATTTGGCTGTTTTTGGTTAATTAATTGATTTTAATACAGGAAAGGGGATAACCTATATGGCGCTTAGAAATTCATGGCCATTGATAATTGTGGCTATTTTAACCATATTAGTCATTGTCTCCGGTTGTGGTCATAGATATGAAGATGAGGCAACAGGCATAACCGTGAGAGATCTGGGTTCAGACCTGGATAATCGTTGGGCTTTAAAGGGTGTAGTTGTAGAGACAGTAAAATCGGGCTCTCCGGCAGATGGACTTATAGAAACCGGGGAACTTATTTCCCATGTGGTGGATGAAAGAAAGGTCTCAAATTCGGATGAATTTGAAGAATTTTTAGAAGACGCCCTGGATGAAGATGAAAAGGCCATGTTGAAAGTAATAAAAACTCTATCAGTAAATTCCATTCAGAACCTTGGTCTTAAGGGAGAATCTGATCCGGAGCAAAGAGGCCTAGTTGTCGTTTCTGTAGAGCCTGACAAAGCGGCAGATAAAGCGGGTATAAAAGCAAATACAATTATTAATGAAATTAACGGTGAAACTATAAGTAGTATGGAAGAATATAATGATGTTATATCCAAAGCTTTGGCCGGCTCCAATCAATTAGTATTGGGAGTTTTCAGGAATGTAGTTGCTTCAAATTTGAGCGAAGTTGGAATTAAAAAAACTCAGGACAGAGATGACGCTGTTGTAGTGGTAGAACTGGAGAAAGATGATAACGAAGAAAAGGTAGCTTATATGGAAGGTATCATGGAGGGAGATGCAATAACCCACGTTATTGATGAAATGGAAATAACTGGTATTGATACTTATAAAGATGCTATCGACAAGGCTTTAGATGCAGATAGGGTTGTTTTCAAACGGGGTGAAATAGGTGGAATAAAGTTAGCTGCTATAAGCGCCCTCGGGGAAATCGGTGATAAAAAAGCTTTAGACCATCTGCTAGAAGCTTTGGAAAGCGATGATAAGTGGATAAGAAGAGCCGCCGCCGAAGCCCTGGAAGAGATGGATGCAGAAAAAGCCGTACAACTTCTTGTATATCACATGCTGGAAAAAAATGAGCCGGATGCTGAGGTAAGAAGGAGCTGCGCAAGAGCAATAGCAAGAATGAAGCCTCTGGAAGCTATTGAACCACTGGGTGAAGCGCTAAAAGATTCTTCTTTAGGAGTTCGTCTTGAGGCGGGTTATGCCCTGGGAAGAATTGGTGAACCTGCTATTGAAGTGCTTGTGAAAGCACTTCAGGATGAAGATAGTAGAGTAAGGGACAGTGCCGTTGCTGCAATGGGTAATATAGGCGGAGAAAAAGTAAGACAGGAACTTATCGGTGTGCTCAGGGATGAAGACGAAGTTTCTACTGTTAAACTTACCGCTATACAGGCTCTTTATAAAATCGGGGATGCTGAAGCAATTGCCGAATTAAGAAGGATTGCCAATTCCGGAACACCTGGTATAAGGGCTTTTGTAAAAGAGCTTCTAACCGAAGAAACTGTTTCTTAGATAATTATAGTTACGCATTTTTATATAACCAATATTAATAAGCTTTTAGTAGGGACACGATATATCGTGTTCCTACAAACCGAGAATCCATGTTATAAAATATGCTAACTTTTAAAAATTTACTTGTTTTGGTTCTCAAAAGGCACTCTTATGTCATACCTTCCTGGTTTTGTGACTGGCATAGC
The DNA here is from genome assembly GCA_014730235.1 of Candidatus Poribacteria bacterium. Classification (GTDB taxonomy): domain Bacteria; phylum Poribacteria; class DTPJ01; order DTPJ01; family WJIO01; genus WJIO01. Next base: position 35,513 of record WJIO01000212.1, on the reverse strand, counting down.
CCCACCGTCAATCATAAGTTCAAGGGGTGATTTTTTTGTTTTGAGCGGCAGGTGAACCGGATGATGTATCCGAAGGGATTCATATATGGCCATCATTATTTCTACTGTATCCCTAGCGTGTTTTCCTGCACCGCGATGGTCGTTAATTTTGCCTTCTATCCATGCTATAAGTTCCGCAACCTGAGTAGGTGAGGATTCTGCTGGTGCTGACCAACCGGCCTGCATAACAACATTGTCGGGTTTTTGAACTGGTTCTGAAATTTTTATTTCTTTCCATCCATCTGTGTCTTTATTCATCAGAAAGATTTTTTCACCGGTAATTTTCATTGATCCTTCAGTTCCATAAACACTTGGACCGGGAGGGCCGGGTTTTGGTAAGTCGCTTTCCATAACAAACCTGGTTCCACCTTCAAAACATATCAGACCCATACAGCAGTCCTCGATCCTGACCCTTCGTTCCCATTTGTCCGTATGTCTGGAAACCTGTCCCATTACCCATTCGGCCTTTGGATCTCCCAGGATAAAGCGAACGCCGTCTATTGCATGAGTACCGTTATTTAATAAACCGTCGCTTGAATTGCGAAAAACGGCTGTGGGTTGCCCTATAGCACCAGAAAGAATTAATTCCCGGGCTTTTACATTTGAAGATCTGAAACGTCCCTGATGACCTATAACTATTTTCGTTCCACTGGCTTCAGCAGCTTCCAGCATAGCATCAGCATCACCCAGGGATGTGGCCATGGGTTTTTCACACAATACACCTTTTAATCCAGCTTTGCATGCGTCTATAGTTATAGGCGCATGAGATCCGTGCCATGTACAGACGCTTATTATATCTAAATCTTTGGATTCCAACATGTCGTTATGGTTCAGATAACGGGAATCCTCCGGTATATTGAATTCCTCACCAAATTTATTTACAGCTTCTTCTTTAATGTCAACACAGCAAACTATTTCTGTATCTTCCGTATTTTGGTAAGCTTTGGCATGAACGCGGGATATACCTCCACAACCAACTATACCAATTCTGTATTTTGCCATATTATCCTCCAATCACTATTACAAATATTTTAAAATTAGATAACTATTGGATTATAGCTCATGAATTCTCTCAAAACAAGTATTGATTAGGAAAATCCAGTTTTAATTTCATAAGGTAGCCTAATACAGGTTTAGCTTATTAATTTTCAGTTGCCAAAAGTGTTACGATAGTTTATCATTTAATGAGCAGAAGGTGTTTTTTATCTCTTTTAACTTATATCAATCTTCTTTGCAGGAGAAATAAAAATGTTACGCGTTGGAATAGTAGGAGCTTCAGGATACACCGGAAGCGAATTAATAAGGTTTTTAATTGGGCATCCAGAACAGGTAAAAATAGAGTGTATTACTTCCCGAACACTGGCAGAACAGAAACTTGCAGATATTCAGCCTAACCTTAGAGGGTTTACAGATCTGGTATTTGAAGATCTAGATATTGAAAAGGTATCCGAAAAAGTAGACATAGCGTTTCTCGGTTTGCCTCATGGGGCAGCTATGGATTATGCTCCGGGTTTTATAAAAAATGACGTTAAGGTAATTGATTTCAGCGCGGATTACAGAATAAGAGAAGTTGGAACTTATGAGGAATATTATCAGAAGCATGTGAGTTCCCATTTAATACCTATGGCTGTATATGGTTTGCCGGAGATGTATCGTGAGGATATAAAGGATGCAAAACTTGTCGCAAATCCGGGATGTTATCCTACCGGAGCAATTCTGGCGATTCTGCCGGCATTAAAAGCTGGATTGGTGGGTTCGGATGAAATTATAATAGATTCAAAGAGCGGCATTTCAGGAGCCGGGAAAACACCGAAAGAAGTGACACACCTTCCCAATCGTCTGGGAAATTTTACAGCCTATAACATAGCTTCTCATCGTCATCAACCGGAAATCGAGCAGGAGATAGCGGTTGCATCAGGTCAGGATATAAAAGTCTGTTTTGTTCCCCATCTTGTTCCCATGACCAGGGGCATTTTAACTACAGCTTATGTTAAACTAAGCAGGGATATTTCAGATTCGGAATTGCTGGGAATATATATGGATTATTATAAGGATGAACCTTTTGTACGCGTTCTGGAAGGAAAGGAAATTCCCCAAACCCAGGCAGTAAGGGGAAGCAACTTCTGCGACATCGGGATGAAAGTTGTCAGTAAAAATAACATGGCTATCTTTATATCAGCTATTGATAACCTAACAAAAGGCGCATCGGGACAGGCTTTGCAAAATATGAATATTATTGCCGGTTTTGACGAAACTGCAGGCCTGCAAATTGCCGGTCTTATGCCTTAAGTAATCATGTTAATAAGAGAAATAGGTGAATTTAACCTTATAGAGCGCATGTCAAAGGCTTTGTCTTCATCCGGTCGGAATGTTATTGTAGGGATCGGGGATGATACTGCAGTTCTGCCTTTTAACGGGGATAAATTGCAACTTGTTACCACTGACATGCTTATTCAGGATGTGCATTTTCGAACCACAACAGCAACTCCTGAACAGATTGGATGGAAAAGCCTTGCTGCAAATATAAGTGATATAGCAGCTATGGGGGGCGAACCTACTTATGCCTTTATATCCATTGGACTGCCAAAAACTACTACAGTGGAATTTGTGGATAAATTTTATTCTGGTATGAATGAGATAGCAAAGCTTTATTCTGTTGATATTGCAGGAGGTGACACAGTATCTTCACCCCAGGTTATAATAAATATAGCTCTATTGGGTGAGGTGAATAAAGATAACCTGATCCTGCGTTCTGGTGCAGAAGTTGGTGATGCTGTTATGGTAACTGGCGATCTTGGTGGCTCAATGGCGGGTTTGGAAATATTAGAGCACAAATTAACGTTTCATGATACAGAGAAGCATCTTAAACCTATTCCAAGAGTTAATGAAGGGGTTTTACTGGCAAGGAGCGGCTGGGTAACATCTATGATAGACGTTAGTGATGGTCTTGCCAGCGAGATCAACCATATCTGCAAGATGAGTAAAACCGGGGCGTCTATACAGATGAAGTCCATACCCCTCTCTCAGAATGTCCGTCAGGTGTCAGATATTATCGGAAAAAATCCCTATGATTTTGCCCTGTTTGGTGGTGAAGATTATGAGTTGGTGTTTACCTGTAAACCTGATAAAGTCCAGGAACTTAAGGATATGATGGATAATGAAGGAAATGCAGAGGTTACTGAGCTGGGGTGTATTGAGGATGCGGATAAGTCTGTAAAAATAAAAGATATATCCGGTAAGATTATGCAATTATCATCAAAGGGCTATGATCATTTTGTCTAAAAATTTAAGGTACTTCCGACTTGAGTGTAGAAATGTAAAAACATTATCTGATTGAGAAATAATATCCTCTTTTTGTCATTCCCGCTTTCGCGGGAATGACAAGCTGAGATAATTTTCAATTATAATCATACTAAACCGGGAAGAGCCAAACAAATTTAAAAATGAATTTCTTATCTTTTATATAATAGTTAAAAAATGAAAAATATGTTTAGAAAACACCTTTATGATTATGGTAAATTACAAAATTTGTCATCCCTGCGAAAGCAGGAATCCAGAAAAAACACTATTCTGAGAAACTGGATTTCTGCTTTCGCAGGGATGACAACTAAATTATATCTATTTTTTAACGATTACTTTATTTATAAAATACCAGTAATAATTTTTCTAGTATTATTCTTACAGGCATGTAGTTTCTACGCCGGTGACATGACCAAAGATTACAACAGCTACGGCGTTAAATGTGCAAAAATGGGTTTGTGGAACGAGGCGATAATGAGATGGACAAATATTATTGAGCTTGATCCCGATAATGCAAAGGCCCATAATAATCTCGGTGTTGCATACGAAGCCAAGGGTAATTTTGAAATGGCAATGGTCAGATATAAGACAGCTATTGAACTTGATCCTGATAACAAAGTTTATAGAAGTAATTACTCCAAGTTTATGATAAACTATCAGCGAAATGTTGAGAAAGGATCAAATGGAGTAAATTCGGAAATTGCGGATATATAATAAAATGGTAAAAAAACTAACCTTCCTTATTCTATTATCAAGTTTTATTTTTATTTTTGGATGTTATGGAACACAGGACGTTAAGATAAAAGTCAAAGTGGAATCCAAAGTTAATATGAAGAAATACCGTAATGTAGCAGTTCTGGATTTAGTGGATGCTCAAAGCAATATTGCTACAGAACAGGGAAGAATGTTATCCCGGATGCTCAGGAAGCAGATAAGAAGAAGCGATGAATTCGATATAATGGAGGAAAAAAACATAACGGAAATACTGGATGAAAATATTGTTAAAGAAAAGATCGAATCCTCCCAGTCTCTGGTTGAAATTTCAGATAGACTTAATGTAGATGCTTTAATAGTAGGAACTTTTGATTTTTACCAGATAAGCAAGGCCGTTCCATATATAGTCGAACGCTATTCTTATTCCACAGGTAGATACAGCCCGGAGGCCAGAACATATATACAACAGGTAAACCGGCTTTTAATATATCTAAAGCTCGTGGACGGAAAGACCGGGGAAACAATTTTTGATTTCAGACCATCAGCAGTGGAGAGACCCGCCAGGCGAAATGCCTGGGGATTGCCGTTTTCCAGCGGCCCGGATCCAGAGGTATTAAGATATATGGCCAAAAAACCAATGGATAATTTTCTTCTAAGTCTTATACCTCATTATGAATATGAACGTCGAATTCTTATACAGTAAATTTCTGATTTAAGAGGAAATTCTATGCTCATAAAAAAACATAAATATTTTATCATACTTTTTATTGCTATTATATTTATAACAACAAGTTTTCACGGATACTGTCAATCCTTTGGTAAAAATAAGGTATCCAGAAGTAATTTCAAATGGCTCACCTATAAAACAACCCATTTTACCATTTATTATTATCCAGATGAGGAAAGCCTTGTGCGCACTATGGCTGATGCCGCTGAGATAGCATATGCTAAAATCAGCAGTGTTTTAGAGCATGAACTTAGTAAAAACACCCCATTGGTTCTCTATAAATCACACGGGGATTTTCAGCAGACAAATATAATTCTGGAAACATTAAGCGAAGGTGTTGGCGGATTTGCTGAACTGCTTAAATACAGGGTAGTTATTCCTTTTTCCGGTTCTATAAGTGAATTCCAGAAGGTTATAGCTCATGAAATAAATCATATATTCCAGTATGATATATTTTACAAGGATCTTCTAGCTCATATTTATACTGGAGAATTTCTTCGAAGCCCTCCATTATGGTTTATTGAAGGTACATCTGAATATATGTCCGATCACTGGGACGCTGAAGGTCGAATGGTTTTAAGGGATGCAGTTATAAATAATTCCATAGTTCCTTTGAAGTATCTACAGGATTTTTCCCCCCTGGGTTCAAGGGTTTATCTTGGTTATAAACAGGGACATTCGGCTGTTGAGTATCTTGTAAATACTTATGGAATAGATAAACTCCCTGAAATAATGCGGGAATTGGGCATCAGTAAATCTAAAGATCTGGATAGAGCTTTGCAAAATTCCATAGGTATTACCCTGGAGGAATTCGATGAGGAATGGCAGAGATATGTAAAAAAGACCTATTGGCCCCGGGTAGCAGAAAAACAGATACCCGGTACAATGGGAACCGGCTTAACCAGCGAAGATAAAAATGCCTTTTATAACGTAAAGCCCACATGGTCACCCAGTGGAGACCTTATTGCTTATATTACATATGATACGGGATACGAAGAAATCAAGCTGGTATCATCAAAAGATGGTAAGGAGTTTTCCAAAGTTACCGATAGTCTTAGTGGTAATGAGTATGAATTTATACGGGAGAAAGGTAGTGGGTTGACCTGGTCGCCCAAGGGTGATAAAATAGCTTTTATAGCAGGTAAAAATGGCAAAGATTATTTAATAATCCTAAATATTGTAAGCAAGTATATTGTGTCTAAAATTACCATGCCTTTTGATGCAGCATATAGTCCGGCCTGGTCACCTGATGGAAAGTCAATTTTAATAGTAGGTCTATATAACGGCAGATCAGATATATACATGGTAAATATGGACAATAATGAGATAGATCAAGTTACTGATGATGTTTATGATGATAATGGACCTTCATGGCATCCATTTGAAAATAAAATAATCTATTCTTCCGAGCGCAATGGTCGTTACAAATTGTTTTCCATGGAAATGAATAGTAAAGATATCCAGCAAATAACTTTTGGTTCTCAAAATGACGTTTCACCTTCATGGTCAAAAGACGGTAAACATATTGTTTTTACCTCAGATATGAATGGAATATATGATGTATATAATATTACATCTGAAGGTAAAAATCTTACCAGATTAACCAATATACTTACAGGGTGTTTCAATCCGGTTTATGATCCTGATAGTGAGAAAATTGCCATGACAGTATATTATGAAGGTAGAAATGATATATATATCCTGAGACCAAAAGAATTTTTAAACGAAAAAGTACCTATCCCATCTCAACATGAACCGGATAAACCTCTTTATGTCGTAGATGATAGAGGTGTCAAAGGTGTAGATTATTCTTTGAACTTTTCTCCAGACCTTATTTATATAGACTTTGGATATGTTTCAGGAGGAACTTTCCAGAATTCTGTCCAATTTATAGGTAGTGATATCATGGGTGATCACAGGCTTTCGGCAGGATTGGATTTCGTTTCCTTTATAAATCAACCTGAATTTTTACTGGCCTATTATTATCTGAAAAAACGGGCTGATGTTGGAGGCGCTGTATATAACTGGAGCGATTATTATATCGAGGGAGAAGATGAATACTGGCAAAGAACTACCGGTATTGCAGGTTTTTTAAGCTATCCCCTGGATCAATACAGGAGGATTGACCTGCAACTGGAAAGGTCTCTGCGTTTCTTCAACTATGTCAATCTGGAAGAAAAAAGAAAAGCAAAGGATTCCATCACAGCATTAAGCCTTTCCTATGTGAAGGATGTTGCTATATGGAGCAGCTTTGGGCCGTATATCGGCAGTCGATATAATCTATCCCTGGAACAGGCTTTGAAATTAACCGACCGGGATTTAAAAATGACAAATGTAATAGGAGATTACAGAAAATATTTTAAACTTGGTCAGCGATCCAATTTTTCATTGAGATTTCTGGGTGCTGCAAGTCTCGGTCAGGATAAAGAGAAATTCTATCTTGGAAGCAGCTTTCGTCAGTCCCAAAGCGCTTTCTACTTTAACAGGACGCTTATGCGAGGTTATGAATATTATGAAATATCCGGAAACAGGGTAGGGTTGCTTAATCTGGAGTTTAGAATACCTTTTGTTGACGAATTGCGGTTTGGTTGGCCCTTCTCATGGGGTATAGGAGGTATACGTGGGGTAATATTCATGGATTTTGCTGGAGTATGGCCTCGGCCAGAAGGTGCAACTGATATATATGGTGACCCAATTGATTATGAGCAGCAGTTTAAACCCTGGGTAATAGATAATGGCAAGATAACCCTTAAAGATTTGAGATCATCCATCGGCCTTGGATTCAGAATAGGTTCAGGCTCTCTGGCTTTTAGCTTTGACTTTGCAAAGAAAACAGACCTGAGAAGACTGGGTGAAGGTTACGAGTTTCATTTCGGCATTGGTCCCGAATTCTAAATATTCCACTATTGGAGGGATAAAATGAGTAGCACGTCTAAAAAAATTATTGTTGTGATAATAGTTCTTGCAGCGATTATCATTGGTCTACGAATATGGGCCAGTATATATCCTGAATGGTTATGGTTTAACTCCGAATCTCTGGATTTTGCATCGGTATTTCTAACCATATTAAGGACAAGAATTGCTCTGGGATTTGGTTTTGGTATTTTGTTCCTGGCCTTAACTGCGGGGAATTTCTATCTATTGTGGAGATTTGTGCTGTCAAAATCTCTTTCTGACGATGACGTTATACCTATAATCGGTGGTGTAGCTGTTGGTAAAAATCTTCTCATAGCTGTGATCCTTATAATCTGTGTCATATTCGGTACGATTGCGGGTTCCAGCGCGGCTACATACTGGGAACCCTATTTGCGTTATATTAAGTCAGACCAGATTAGTTTTAGCCAGATAGCACCTGAAACTTTTAAAGATCCTATATTCAACAAAGATATAGCTTATTATGTATTTAAGATGCCTTTTCTGCGTTTTGTTCGTGGTTGGCTGTTTATGACTTTCTTTTTCATAACAATAGCCACCGGTGGCGTATATCTGCTTTTTGGCGGTTCTAAGGACAAAAGCAAAGGACGTCTAGCGTTTTCACCCAGAGCCCATCTCTTTTCCCTGGCTGCCATAACGATGTTGTTGCTAGCATGGGGGCGTTTATTCGCCATGTATGAACTTCTGGCTACAGAGACAACAGTCCGGCATGGATGGGTTTATGGAGTGGGATATGCGGATCATGTTGCACGTATACCAGTCCATAAAGTCATGATGGCGGTAGCAATTTTGACAGCAGTTGTTTTTCTGGTAGGTATATTTGTGCGAAAACTTACCTGGATTGCAGTAGGTGGTATTGCTTTATACCTTATAGTATCATTCTTTGGAGGTTTGATGGTTCCCTGGGTTGTACAGCGATTTCAGGTAGATCCCCAGGAGTTTAACAAAGAGGAACCCTATATAGCCCATAATATTGAATATACGCGTAAGGCCTATAATCTGGATAATATAGAAGAAAAGGCGTATAGAGGAACAGGAAATCTGACATTAGAAGATATAACACAAAACAAAGCTGTTATGCAAAATATACGTCTATGGGATTGGAGACCACTAAGGGATACATTTAAACAACGTGAAGCCCGAAGACCTCAATATGATTTCGTTGACGTTGATATTGATAGATATATGATCGGCGGTCAGGTACGTCAGGTTATGCTTTCCGCCAGGGAACTTATATTCTCCAAGGTTGAAAACCGCACATGGATTAATAGAACGTTTTTTTATACTCATGGTCATGGTTTGACCATGATACCCGTCAGTGAGATAGAAACTGGTGGATTGCCAAGGATGTATATAAACGATATACCTCCAAAAATCCATGATCCCTGGACTATGAATATAGAAAGGCCTGAGATTTACTACGGAGAAGGTGAAAGAGCAAGCTTCCGTAGCGAACACGGAATACTTCCCTATATAGTAGTGGATCCTAAATCAGAAGAACCAGGGGAGTTTGATTACCCCAGGGAAGGAAAGGATGCCCTTACCAAGTATATTGGTAAAGGAGGGATTCCTATTGATAGTTTCTGGAGAAAGCTGGCTTTTGCCTTTAAATTTTCCGATGATATGCGCAACATCCTTTTTTCAGGGGATATAACCAGCACCAGTAAAATTATGATGCACCGCAGTATTTCTGAGCGAGTTCGTGTTATTGCACCGTTCCTTAAATACGATAAAGATCCATATCTTGTTGTATCCAACGGCAGGTTATTCTGGATTCAGGATGCATATACCACAACTCACATGTACCCATATTCAGAACCTATGATAGAAGAAACTACAGAGGTTATGCAATATGGACAGCAAAGGGGATACAGAACGCGCCGAAAACGTATATGGGGTAATTACATAAGGAATTCTGTCAAGGTCGTTATAGATGCCTATGATGGTACGGTTAAATTTTACTCTATGATAAAGGAAGATGGACAAGAAGATCCCATCGCTGAGTGTTATCAGCGGATGTTCCCTGATCTGTTTACAGATTTCAGACAGATGCCTGATGATCTTAAACAACATATCAGGTATCCCCTTACCATGTTTATGATCCAAGCAGAAAAATATACCAAGTATCACATGAATAATCCGAGGACTTTCTATTCCAAAGAAGATCTTTGGCAGGTAAGTACAGAAAAATATCAAACAGCCTCTGGAGAAACAGCCGGGGAACAGCCGGTTGAGCCTTATTATGTTATTCTCCAGCTTCCCGGTAGTGAAAAGGAAGAATTTATGCTTATGTTGCCCTTCACACCTTCAGGTAAGAAAAACATGATCGCATGGCTTGCTGCCAAATGTGATCCCGGAGAAGATGGAAATCTTGGTGAATACAGCAACCTGCTGGTTTATAACTTTCCCAAGGGTGAACTGGTGGATGGTACAATACAAATCGAAGCCTATATTGACCAGAAAGAAGAGATGTCAGAGCAGTTATCACTCTGGAGTCAGAGGGGGTCAAATGTTCTGCGGGGTAATCTTCTGGCTATACCTATAAAGCAATCAATGCTTTACGTTGAACCTATTTATCTTCAGGCTGAAGCAGCCGCAATACCTCAGTTGAAACGTGTTGTTGTGGCTCAAGGAGGTAGACTTGAATGGGGTGAAGATCTGGAAAGCGCATTGGGTGCTTTGTATAACGTATCCATACCCACAATTGTATCTGATACAGTAACAGAAGCTGAAGAACCTATAAAGGTTGAACCTGTAACCAGATCACAGAGAGAACTAGCTAATAAGGCCCTGGAAAGATATAATCGCGCTCAGGAATATATTAAATCCGGTGACTGGGCAAGATATGGTCAAGAGATGAAAAAACTTAAGGAAACTCTACAGATGCTCCAGGCTACCACACCCAAGAATTGATTAAAAATAATAACTAAAAACTTTATAGGGCATGCAAATGCATGCCCTATATAATTTTCATATTATGACTGAAAACAAACCAAATATCTTAATAATCATGACAGATCAGCATCGGGCTGATCTTATGACGTGTGCAGGTCGGGATTTAGTTCCTACACCAAATATAGATGAAATTGCTTCTAAAGGAGTAAGATTTCAGAACGCATTCTGTCCATATCCGGTATGTGTGGCCTCCCGTATGTGCCTTTTGACTGGATTATATTCCCACAGCACCGGCGCGGTGGATAATACGGATCAACTTGATTGGCGTTATCGGACTATGGCCAATCATTTCAGCGATAACGGCTATTTAACCGGGCTTATTGGCAAGATGCACTTCAACAACGCCCATAATTATGGTTTTATGTATTATATGTCTATTAACGACTGGCTAATGTATCTCGGGCCAAAAGTTCGACATTATGCAAACGAGATCGCCAGCCATCCACATGGAACACACTTTTTTAAAACAGTGTTTGATACAGGTGCAGGATTCCCGGATATGGAACGTCTCTGGGAGAATGATAAAAGCCCCTGGGTGGGCAATGTGGAACGATACAGCTTCGACAGCATGGCCTCAGAGTTGGAAATGGAAGACCACCTCGATGCCTTTATAGCCCGGGAATCTGTTAAGTTTCTCCAACAGTATAAGGATCAGCGTTTTTTTCTGGTGACAAGTTTCATGAAACCCCATACACCGTTTTTCCCTCCCAGAGAATGGGCTGAGAAATACCCAGTCGATGAAATGGAACTTCCACCTGTTGGTAATATGAGCACATATCCACCTCATATCCAAAAGCGCATTAAAAATTATATGAATATGGATGAAAAATATCTGAAGGCCGGTCGGGCGGGATATTTGGGCAACCTAGCTTTTGTCGATACCTGCATTGGGCGGGTATATAAAGCACTGGAGAAGCTGGAACTGATTGATAATACAATAGTGATTTACACTTCGGATCATGGTGAAATGGATGGAGATCACGGTTTATATCAAAAATTTTGCCTGTTTGAATCATCGGTGAAAGTGCCGCTAATTGTAAGCTGGCCCGGTCTTATTCCTGAAAACAAAGTTACCGAAGCATTGACCGAGTATTTCGGTATTTATCCAACGCTTGTGGAGATGACCAATACAGCTATGTCTGAGGGAACCACGTTGATAGATATGCCTGATGCTCCTGAAAATATAGATTCTTCAAGCTTTGCCAGTATATTGAGAGATCCCGATCTCCATGGACCAATGGCAGTATTTTGTGAATATGCCCTGAAATCAAAAATACCCCAGTATATGATCCGCACCCATCGTTATAAATACAATTTCAACCGGGGAACAATGCACGAGTTATATGATCTTGAAGTTGATCCCGGGGAATATAGAAACTTAATCAATGATTCAAATATGAAAAAAGTTATCAATAATCTGACAGATCAGCTTTTTGAATGTTATAATCCTAATTTTTCTTCCTTTAATTCCGAAAAATCGTAAGTTTTTAATATTCAGTGATAAACTGAGGTATAAAATGATATCTAATGAAAATATAATTAAAAGAATAAATAAATTAAAAACTGAAAGAAATGCCGTAATCCTTGCTCATAATTATCAGATAGGTGAAATTCAGGATATTGCTGATTATACAGGTGATTCTCTGGGTTTATCTATAGAAGCGTCAAAGACTGATGCAGATGTAATAGTATTTTGCGGCGTGCATTTCATGGCTGAAACTGCTTCTATTATATGCCCTGATAAAGTTGTTTTGATACCTGATGACAACGCCGGATGCCCCATGGCGAATATGATAAAGCCTCGTCAGTTGAGAGAATTAAAAAATCAGCATCCGGGTGCTAAGGTTGTTTCCTATGTAAATACTACTGCCGCAATAAAAGCGGAATCAGATATTTGCTGCACATCGGCAAATGCTGTGAAGATAGTTAATTCAATTCCAGAGGATGTGCCAGTAATTTTTGTTCCTGACAAAAGCCTGGGAAGCTATGTAGCTAATCAGTGTGGAAGGGATATGATACTCTGGGGAGGATATTGTCCAACTCATCATCGTATTCTGGCCAAGGATATTCTACAGACAAAAGAAGAGCATCCGGATGCTGTGGTAATGGTTCATCCTGAATGTACCACTGATGTGGTGGAAATGGCAGATCAGGTACTTAGCACCGCAGGAATGCGCAGATATGCCAGGGAAAGCAGTAATGAGGAATTTATTGTAGGCACAGAGATAGGTCTTCTGCACAGTTTAAATAAAGAAAATCCTGATAAAAAGTTTTATCCAGCTTCGGTATTAGCCGATTGTCCCAATATGAAACTAAACAGCCTGGAAAAGGTTTTATGGTCGCTGGAAGATATGGTTTACCAGGTTAAAGTGGATGAAGACATAAGGGTTAAGGCTTTTAATTCTATAGAAAAAATGCTGGAATTAAGTTGACAAACAAAATTTCCGGAATTATTGATACTAAAGGTTTGTTGTATATTTTGTTCAACTTTTGAAATATTTTCAGCTTATTATAGGGTTAAAAAAGTAAAGTATTTTATATAGCATTTAAGGATGTGTTATTATGGCAAGCAGCGAAGTTATTGAGGTAAAATGCCCGAGCTGCAAAGCTATTAACCGAGTATCCAGAATTAAAGTTGATTCTGGACTTAAACCCAAATGTGGTAAATGTAAGGAGTTATTGCCAATGGCGAAAGAAGCATTAGTGGTTACGGACGCGACTTTTGAACAGGAAGTAGAAAAATCCAGTTTGCCTGTATTACTTGACTGCTGGGCTCCCTGGTGTGGTCCATGCAGAATGCTTGCACCTACTATTGAGGAACTGGCAGAAGAGATGGATGGAACTATTAAAGTGGCAAAACTTAACGTTGATGATAATCCCAAAACCGCCTCTAAATTTGGTATTATGAGTATACCAACACTGTTGGTTTTTAAAGGTGGGGAAATAGTTGACAGGATGGTAGGAGTTCAGCCAAAAGCTTCAATTAAGGAACATCTTAAGGACCTGTAAGTCTTTTAGATAATAAAGAATTCATAAGCTCCCCTTCTGTTTTGCAGCTCGGGAGCTTTTATTTTTTGCCAGCTTTGTTACGATCCAGCATCCCGCAATTAATATTGATCCAGAGACCATTTGCATCATAGTAAGGGTTTCACCCAATATCATAAATCCTATAAATCCCACACTTAGCGGCATTAACAGAAAGAACACTGCGGATATACTTGTTCCCACATGTTTTACCGCATGATAATAAAATATATTACCAATTCCGACACCTAATATCCCGGAGCCTAAGAGCAGAATTTGCTTTTCGGTGGATACATGAGTAATTTTTGGTATATCACCAAATAAATATGCAATAGGGAAAAATACTATTGTGGAGAAGATTGAAACGAATGTAATGATTGCTATGGGATCAACTGATCGAACAAGCTTCTTGATATATACGGCATAGATACTCCAGCACGTGGTAGCAATGATTATAAATAAAGCACCAGTTCCAAATCCCTCTATCTGGTTTGAACCTCTGCCTATTATTACCCCTGTTACACCTATAAAAGAAACCAAAGCACCGATTATAAAATGACGGTTTATGACTACTTTTCTTTCATCCTCATAAAATATACATGATAAGGCAGGGATAATAACAGCATTAAGTCGTCCCAAAAGACTTGACATGACTGCTGAGGTTTTAAATACACCGGTTGTAAAGAATACCTGGTGTATTGACATTATGATGGCGGGAATAAGCAATAGTTTCATACTGCTGACAGCATCAAGAAGCTTTTTGCGCATAAATAATATACCAATTACGGAAAGAAAAATGCTGGCTGCCAGGTATCTGAAGAAATTTTGAGTATAAATATCAAAATCAGGCTTAAGCATCCTGATCATTACACTGGGCCAACTCCATGCGCAGGCTGCTGCTAACAAGGGAAGGATTCCCTTTTTCATTTTAAAATCCTATTGCTTTTGTATAAAGGCTATGGCGTGCTTGTAAATGATGAGCTGATCTCCTAATTTAGTCTTTACTCCCAGACTTTGACTGCCCACCCAAACAATAGTTCCTATTATAATACCTCCTGTAACCATTGTAAACTCAAGCAAAATACCTTCCTTCTTATATTTCTTAAGCTTTTCTTCTTCTTCTTTGTCTTTATTCTGAATTACTTCTTTGATATTGGCAGATAGTATTTCTATTGAATCGGCAATATTCTTCAGAATACCTAATATTTTATCCAGGGCTGGCTGAGATTTATAGCTATCAGCATTTTCCAAAGCATGCCTCCGTCTTTTTATTATCCCATAACTTGATTGAAATTTAATATTGATTTTATTTGGCATACAGGATAAGAGAAAATCTATATTTTGTCAACCCCCAATAGATTTTCTCTTTTGTTCCAATTTGGAACAAGGTTGCGTTCCTAAATGATATAACAGGATTTTGTTATGTAGTTTTTAATGAAATCGGTATGAAATATGTATTAAAAAGGCTGCAAAAATGCTTAAAAACAGCTAACTTTAGTCTTGTTGTTTGAGGGATTTCCATGTAAATTATTAGTTATTAATTAGCCATAAGTTATGTTATACCATTTTCCTAAACGGGAATTAAGTCATCAGCATTTAAATCATTAAGCAATAAGATACAAATTGTCAAAATAAATTTAAAGAGTGTTTGGGCGTGAAGGTGATTTGTGCTTTTGTGTTTTTTGTTTAGTTTCAAATTACAAATAGCTAAATTTATTCAACAATAGGAATATTTGAAATGTAATAAATGCAAAAGGGCCTTGATATATTGTATATTTATAATATATTATATATATAATATGTTTGCACCGCCTTTTTTGGGAGAAAAAGAATTACTTTTCACTTGACATTCTGCATATTTCAGTGTATGCTATGTCATGATATGGCATGTTTTGGCATAAATTGGCATGGACGTCCAAAGAAGGCACTGAATGTTTACCGGAAAGGCAAAACACACGGTTAACAAGGATGGGAGACTTAGTATTCCATCTAAAATGCGGGATGTAATAAAGAAAAAGTATGATCCGGATGATCTTTTTCTTATACTAATGCCGGGGAATGTGGTATGTTTGTATCCCGGCAGGGAGTTTGAGACTCTTACTCATCGGTTTGAAAATCCCCAGGGTGCTTCTATTGCTGATATAATGGCTATAGAGCGAATATGTGCCGAGGCTGAACCATGCAAGCTTGATGGATCCGGGAGGATTGTCATACCGCCTATTTTAATCGAGGCCGGTGGTTTAGGATCTGAGGTACTGGTTGTGGGTGCTCGAAGCCATATAGAAATATGGAACGAAGAACACTGGAACTGGAACCAAAGCCGTAACCGCTCGGTATTAGAGGGATTTAAAGCATGGCCGGTAAGACAGTCACAGGATGCAGCACAATCCCCACATTCACCACAAACAGTGCCAACGAGCTGAGGGGTGTAGTTGTGAGTTCCAGACACATACCAGTAATGCCTCAGGAGGTTATACGTTACCTTGTGTCTGGAAAAGATGGGATATATCTGGACTGCACAGTAGGTATGGGTGGACATGCGGCTGATATATTGGAAGCCACATACCCTGATGGTTGTCTTATAGGGATTGATACAGATCTCAAGGCAGTTCAGTTTTCAAGGGATTATTTGAGTTCTTATGGAGAAAGGGTTTGTATAATTCATGGGAACTTTGCTGATTTAAGTGAAATACTTATCCAGCAAAATATTACTGAAGTTAATGGTATTTTGATGGATCTGGGGGTATCAAGTTTTCAACTGGATACCCCTGAAAGAGGGTTTAGCTTCAGTAAGTCGGGTCCACTGGATATGCGGATGGACCAAACCAAAGGGAATCCGGTTTCGGATGATTTAAACAGCAAGGATGTTAAGGAACTGGAAGACATAATTCGTAGTTATGGCGAAGAACGCTGGGCCCGAAGGATAGCCCGGAAGATTGTGGAAGTTCGAGAGGAATCACCGTTTGTATCCACCACCCAGCTAGCGGAATTGGTAGAAAAGTCAATACCAAGAGGCAGAGGAAGGATACATCCGGCAACCAGAACATTTCAGGCGTTTCGGATATATAAAAATAAGGAGCTTGAAAACCTTAAAAAGGGATTGGAATCGGCAGTTGCGGCTTTAAAATCCGGTGGAAAGATTTGTGTTATAACTTTTCATTCCCTGGAGGATAGGATCGTCAAGCATACCTTCAAAGAAATGGAAAAAGACTGCATATGCCCACCAAAAACACCTATTTGCATATGCAAACATAAACCAACGCTTAAAATACTTACGAAACGTCCTTTAACGGCAAGTCAGGATGAAGTTAGGGATAACCCCCGTTCAAGAAGTGCCAAACTGCGAGCAGCAATGAAGCTGTAGTTTCTCATGGGAAACGTTGAGGAAGGCATATTCCGAAGTAAGAACTGGAAGTGGTTAAAACCTCTTCTTATTACCCTCATTGTCTTACTGCTTTTCTCTTTTCTTATACTTCGTGTGTGGTTTTCATCAAAAGCTGTTGAAATAGCGTATGAAATAGACGGCTTAATGGATGAGAAGAAGCGGCTTGAAGAAGAGAATAAGCAGCTTTCCATTAAGATCGCTGAACTTGAATCTCCAGAACGAATAAGTCTAATCGCTGTTAACGAACTTAACATGGTTCGATCTACAGATGCTGAGGTCATTATATTGGATAAGTGATCTTATGAAATCCTATAAACAGAGTATAGATAAACATAGAGATCCGGAAAAAAGCCAGAAGATCAGGACTTTTGTCTTTTTGATTATAATGCAATTATGCTTTATATTTCTTATATACCGCCTTTTTATGATCCAGTGTATAAAGGGTTCCCAATATCGAGACGAAGCATCAGTCCAGCATTATGGTAAAACCAGTCTGGCATCCATGAGAGGGGATATTTACGATAGAAATCTACAGCCTTTGGCCATAGGGCTTAACTCGTATTCCCTTTATGCCGATCCCTCTAATCTGGAAAACTGGGAGAAAATAGCTGAGACTTTATCCCCTATAATTGATATACCAAGCTCCGAAATCCTGGGTAAATTTAAAACCAGTAAATATTTTGTCTGGCTTAAAAGACAGTTACCCTATGAAGAAGCTAGAAGAATAGCCAGTTTGGAACTGGCCGGCATAGGATTCAGAGAAGAAGGAAGCCGATTGTATCCAAAAGATGAGCTTGCTGCCCATGTGATTGGTTTTGTAAATATGGATAATGTGGGATTAGAAGGTGTGGAAAAAGTCTATGAGCCATATATCCAGGGTAGAAATCAGGAACTAAAAAGCCGGATTGATAGAAAAGGTCGAATCCTAAGACCCTTTGATCCAGGTTATGAAAAACCTATATATGGAATGGATACGGTTCTTACCATAGATGAAGTGGTTCAGAATATAGCAGAAAAAGAACTGAAAAAAGCATGTGAAACATGGCAGGCAGAAAGTGGCTGTGTAATCATCATGGATCCAACTACCGGTGAGATAATAGCTCTTGCAAATTACCCAACTTATAACCTTAACAAAGCCTTTTCTTTTGATGATGAGCAAAGACGCAACAGAGCCATCAGGGATTTATATGAACCGGGTTCAGTTTTCAAGGTTGTTACGGCTTCTGCGGCTTTAAATGAAGAATTATTCAGTGTTACAGAAACTATAGATTGTGAAAAAGGGGTGTATAACTTTGACGGGAGAGTTATACATGATTCCCACCCGTATGATATACTGACTTTCAGTGAAGTTGTTCAGAAATCCAGCAACATAGGTATAACTAAAATAGCTTCAAGACTGGGCGATAAACGACTTTATGAATACATGAAAGCCTTTGGTCTGGATGACAAAACCGGGTTAGACCTTATGGAACGCAAGGGCTTTGTCAGACCTCTGGAACAGTGGACAAAACATTCCATGCAGGCCATTCCTTTTGGTCATGAATTTGCTATAACCCCTCTGCATATGCTCTGTATAATTAATGCAATCACCAACGATGGAATTATAATGAAACCTTTTATTGTAAAAGCCATAACGAAAAAGGAATCCAATATAGATAACCTGAATGTATTCTCAGATTCTAAACCCAGTCTTGAAAGCGCTGTTGAATTTTCCCCTGATATAGCCCGGATACCTATATCCCAGAAAGTTTCCAGAACCATGAAGAAAATACTTATAGGTGTAGTGGAAGATGGCACAGGTAAGAAGGCAAAAGTAAAGGGTTATCAGGTCGGCGGTAAGACTGGAACGGCGCAGAAAGCTTCCAAAACAGGGGGATATATACCGGGAAAATACGTGGGGTCTTTTGCAGGTTTTGTTTCCGGGAAGGATCGTATAATATCCATAATTGTTGTTGTAAATGAACCCCGGGGAAAACATACAGGTGGAACTGTGGCATGCCCAGCTTTCAGTGTAATTGCAGAACAAACCATGCAATATCTGACAGCCGGACAGCGTTCTTATGCAGCAAGGTAATATGATGAAGCTTTCGGAACTTCTGGAAAATGTTGAGATAATAGACATAAAGGGTGATCCTGACGTTTCAGTAACAGGTGTAACCGATGATTCAAGGGTTGTGGAAAATGGTTTTGCCTTTGTCTGTATGCCAGATGAATATAATTCACCCAACGCCTATTGGTCATATACTACAGATGGTCATAACTATATATCCGATGCCGTAGAACGTAGAGCGGCGGCTGTGTTGGTTCAAAAACCAATTAACGAAATTCAGGTGGATAATGTAACAGTAATTCAGGTTTCAGATACAAGACTCGCGTTATCCAGGATAGCTGATAGATTTTATAATAATCCCTCCGGAAAACTTCTCATGATAGGCATTACAGGAACTAACGGCAAGACGTCCACCTGTTTCATGACCAGATCAATATTCCAGGCGGCGGGTAAGGATATAGGAATTTTAGGTACAATAATCCAGAGGAGCGGCGGTGCGGACATAAACGCCGGTATGACAACACCGGAAGCTCATAAAATACACAAAATGCTTAAAGATGCGGTTGATGAAGATTTATATGGTATTGTTATGGAAGTATCTTCCCATGCTCTTGAGCTTAAGCGAGTGGACGATATAAAGTTTGATGTTGCGGCTTTTACCAATCTAAGTCAGGATCATCTTGATTTTCATAAGGGGATGAATGGTTATTTGGCATCCAAGCTTAGACTTTTCGAAGAACTGTTGAATAAATCGGAAAGCCCTGTAGCCGTTGTAAACCTGGACGATTCGGCTTCAGAGAAGATAATAAAAAATACAGGGGCGAGGGTTATCACTTATGGACTGCACAAACAGGCGGATGTGCAGGTAACTGATTTTATTTCAACTGTTAACGGACTTGGTTTTACAGTTCGATTGATGGGAAAGGATGAAGTCAAAATAAATCTTCGGGTATTGGGTGAATATAATTTATATAATGCCCTGGCTGCATTGGCTATAGGGTTTTCTCAGGGAATTTCTCTGGAAGCCATAAAGTCAGGATTAGAGAATTTCAAAACTGTACCCGGAAGATTTGAAACGGTGAACTGTGGTCAGGATTTCGCAGTTGTTGTGGATTATGCCCATTCTCCAGATGCTCTGGAGAATGTATTAAAAGCCGCAAAAAAACTGACTGGTGAAAAGCTCATCACTGTTTTTGGATGTGGCGGTGACAGGGATAAGGGTAAAAGACCACTTATGGGTAGTGTGGCTGCGGAACTGAGCGATTATTCAGTAATAACTTCTGATAATCCCCGTTCTGAAGATCCTTTGGAAATTATATCCCAGATTCAGGCAGGTATTGACAGCAAATTTGAGAACTGCTACGAGATAATCCCTGATCGGCAGAAGGCCATCGGCAAGGCTATTAACATGGCTCGAAAAGGTGATATTATTGTTATCGCCGGCAAGGGGCATGAGAATTACCAGATACTAAAGGGCGGTAAGAGGATTCATTTCGATGATCGGGAGATCGCCCGGGAGTTTATCTTTAAGTGAGTCTAAAATTGATAATTTGGGGTTTTAAAATTACGGATAAGAGTGTATACGGGAATGCAGAACTTTACTATCAGAGATGTATTAAAAGCTACAGACGGAAAGCTGATAAGCGGAGATATGGATCAGCTTATCAGCAGTATCTCTACCGATTCCCGCACTTTGGAAAAAGATGATTTCTTCGTTGCGCTTATAGGCGATAAATTTGACGGTCATGATTTTATTCCTCAGGCCATGTCTAAAGGTGCGATGGGTTTTCTTATCTCCAAAGATGTCAACAACCTCTTTCTCTCTTTCCTTGGGGGCGCTGATACCAGCGCCCCTAATATTATTCTGGTAGATGATACTTTAAAAGCACTGGGTGATATAGCCAAAGCATACAGGTTAGAATATAACATACCGATAATAGGCATAACCGGCAGTAACGGCAAAACAACCACCAAGGATATGATAACAAACCTGCTGAGACGAAGGTATAATATTCTCAGCAATAAAGGTAATCTTAACAACGCTATAGGGTTACCTCTTACTATATTCAACTTTACCAGCGATCATGAAATCGGGGTTCTGGAAATGGGAACCGGCTCTCCCGGTGAGATGTCCTGGCTGGTAGAAATGGCCCATCCTAATGTGGCTGTTGTAACCAATGTAGGACCTACGCATCTTGAGTTTTTTGAAACTATGGACGCGGTGGCGGAAGAAAAAGGGCTTCTGGTTGAGGTGGCAGGTTCGGCTGTGTTAAATGCCGATGATCCCAGAGTGGCTGGTATGAGTAAGAGGACGAAGGGTGAAGTAATATATTATGGCATTGAAAATGGTGATGTTAGAGCTTCAGAAATCATGCAAAATAATGAAGGTAAATCAATTTTTACCCTTTCTACAAACTCAGACCAGGCCAGAATTCATTTACAATCACTGGGCAATCATAACATATATAACGCTTTGGCTGCTTCAGCAACAGGATTAATGTTTGATATGACTCTACAGGAAATAGGTGACTCACTACAGGATTTTACAGACGTACCTATGAGGATGCAGCGCAGGATAATAAATGGTATAAGCATTATAGACGATACATATAATTCCAACCTGGGATCGTTAAAAGCTGCATTGAATTACCTTTCATCGGCGAAATGCAAAGGACGTAAAATTGCAGTCCTGGGTGATATGCTGGAGTTAGGAACGCGCTCAGAGGAATTGCACCGGAAGGCTGGTCGCTATGTAGCCCAGGGGGATATTGATTTATTAATAACCGCAGGTAAAGATGCAGAAATTATATATGATTCCGCTTTAAAAACCGGTTTTCCAAAGGAGAAAGCGATAACATGCGAATCCAATTTGGAAGCGGCGGATCACCTTCGCTGGGAAGCCAACGAAGATGACCTGGTTCTTATAAAAGGCTCTCGTGGGATGAAGATGGAAGAGATTATTAAGCTTTTGGAAGAATAAATTATGTTTTATCATCTGTTATATGAAGGTTTAAGTAGATATATTTCACCCTTTAATGTATTCAAATACATTACTTTCAGGGCTGCTTATGCCGCCATAACGGCCTTACTAATATGTCTTATAATGGGCACTTTTGTTATAAAAAAGTTAAAAAGCCTTAATTTCGGTGAAAGCATAAGATGGGAAATCATGGATACCCATAACCATAAAGCCGGAACACCAACTATGGGCGGTCTGTTAATTCTGGCATCTCTGATAATATCTACACTTTTATGGGCCCGTCTTGATAACGCATTTGTTGGTCTGGCTATATTTTCCGCGATATGGTTTGGGTTTATTGGTTTTCTGGACGATTACTCAAAAGTTCGTAAAAAGGGTGGTATAAGGGCATGGCAAAAGCTTGCGGCCCAGGGTGTGGGCGCATTGGTAATAGCTATATATATGTATATATTCGTTGAACCGTCAACCGGCGGGGTTCCTTCTACAGCTTTGTGTTTTCCATTTCTCAAGGAGATACATCCGAATCTGAGTTTATTTTTTATACCTTTTGCCATGATCGTTATAATGGGCGCTTCTAATGCTGTTAATCTTACGGATGGTCTTGATGGCCTGGCTGTCGGATGCACCCTTTTTGTCGCTATAACTTATTCAATACTTTCATATACTACAAGTCACTTTGCTGTCAGTACATATCTTAACATAGTACATCTACCACAGGCTGGTGAACTAGCTGTTTTTTGTGCCGCCCTCACAGGGGCATCTTTAGGATTTTTATGGTATAACGCCCATCCTGCCCAGGTTTTTATGGGAGATACAGGGGCTTTAGCGTTAGGCGGCGCCCTGGGAACAGTTGCAGTTTTTACTAAAAATGAGATACTTTTGGTGGTTGTGGGTGGTATATTTGTTGCCGAAGTTCTGTCAGTTATAATACAGGTTTCTTCTTTCAAGACTCGCGGGAAGAGGGTATTTAAAAAGACACCGATACACCATCATTTTTTATTAATGGGCTGGCCTGAGACCAAGGTAGTAATAAGGTTCTGGATCATCGCTGCTATATTGTTATTGGCTACTTTAAGTACCCTAAAGATAAGGTAAGCTGGAGATATGGATAATTTCGAGGGCGTGAAAATAGTTGTTATGGGTCTTGCCAGAAGTGGCGAAGCCGCTGCCGGAATGCTAAGTAATATGGGTGCAGAGGTATTGGTCAGCGATCAAAAGAGTGAAGGAGAACTAAAAGAACGTATAGATCGTCTGAAAAGCGAACATTCGGGTATAATGTTCTGTCTTGGAGGACATCCTGAGGGTTTACTGGATTGGGCAAATATGATAGTTATAAGCCCGGGCGTACCTTCTAATATACCAATACTAAATCACGCAAGACAAAGGGGTATTCCCGTTATTGGTGAGATTGAGCTTGCCTACAGAGTTTGTAAGTGTCCTGTAATAGCCATAACCGGCACAAAAGGTAAATCCACTACATCAACTGTGTTAGGAGAAATTCTTGCTAATTACCGACGGAAAAACGGGATGGGTAAGACGATTGTAGCTGGAAATATAGGCAAGCCTATAACAAAATATGTAATAGATTTAGAGGAAAATGACCTGCTGGTGCTGGAAGTATCCAGCTTTCAACTTGAAACCATAGTTTATTTTAAACCTTATATCAGCGTGATATTGAATATAACAATAGATCATCTGGATCGCTATGAAAGTAAAGGTGATTACGCCGCCGCTAAATATCGCATATTTGAAAACCAGGATGCCCATGACTATATAATCCTGAATGCCGATGATCCATTGACTTTAGGCTGCGTAAAACGCACTAAAGCCAAATCGGTATTATTCAGCACTGATCGGAAACTGGAACAGGGAGTATTTTTAAAGAAAGGAAGTATAGTCGCTAAGTTAAATAATAAGGAAATCGAAATTATGAAGGCTTCAGAGCTTCATATTCCTGGAACGCATAATTTGAATAATGCAATGGCGGCAACAGGTGCAAGTCTTGTATACGGTGCTGATGTGGATTCTATAAGCAATAACCTTAAAAAATTTGCAGGATTGGAACATGCCCTGGAATTTGTAGAGCAAATTAACGGTGTGACATTCATAAACGATTCCAAGTCAACAAACGCTATTTCACTACAGGCTGCCCTGGAAAGCTTCCCGGCTGATATAGTGCTTATAATCGGTGGCAGGGATAAGGGTAATGAATACGAACCAGTAAGAAACTTGATTCAGAATAAAGTCAGCCATATGGTAGTTATTGGTGAAAGCTCAGATAAAATTATTAACAATCTGGGTGTCTATGCAGAATGTCATAGACCTTCAACTTTCGAGGAAGCTGTTAAGCTGTCATACTCTCTGGCAAAATCGGGAGACACCGTTTTACTTTCACCGGCTTGCGCCAGTTTTGACATGTTTCAGGATTACGCCCAGAGGGGTAGGATTTTTAAGGAATTGGTTAGAGGTCTGGCAGGATAATATCATGACAAAATACAGATATGGACGTTTCAGGTATTCAACCCGGAATAGAGGCAGTAAAAAATCTATCAATTACGCCGGTGGTTTTGATAAGATTCTCTTGATAACAGTTGGTATATTGGTTATGACAGGTATTGTAATGGTCTATAGTTCGAGTAATGCTGTTGCAAGGGAAAGCCTGGGAACAAGCTATCATTTCTTCAAAATGCAGATCATCTGGTGCATACTGGGTTTAGCTGCTATGATTTTTACCGCATTTTTCGATTACCAGAATTACGCTAAATTTGCCCGGTTTATGCTGATATTCGCAGGATTTCTTTTAGTTATGGTATATGTTCCATTTTTGGGCATTACTCGCGGTGGTGGTACAAGATGGATCAAAATATGGCGACTTAGCTTTCAACCGGTGGAAATAGCAAAACTGGTTATTGTTATTTACATGGCGGAACTGCTGGACAGAAAAGCGGATTATGTGAGGAATTATAAATTAGTCATAATGCCAAGTTTGATAATGCTTTTTATCTTTTCGGTTTTGCTCTACGGTCAGCCGGACTTTGGATCAATTCTTATAATTGGATTTCTGGTATACACCATGTTACTGGTTGGTGGTGTAAGGATACATCACATGGTTTTGTTATCTGGAATAGCTTTGTTGCTTATCGCTTTGGCTATTTGGCAGGAACCTTACAGACTGGTCAGATGGACAACCTTTCTTGATCCCTGGAAAGACAAGGAAGGTGCAGGATACCACATAATCCAGTCACTTTATGCCTTTGGCTCAGGCGGTGTTCTGGGTAGAGGCCTGGGTGCAGGTATACAAAAGCTCCATTACCTGCCTACACCCCATACGGATTTTATATTCGCTGTTATCGGTGAAGAATTGGGATTTGTAGGGGCATTTTCTGTAGTTATGGGATTTATGATTATTACCTGGCGGGGGATACATATATCCCTTTCCGCACCGGAAAGATTTGGCGCGCTTCTTGCTTTTGGTATTACAATTCTTATTGGATTTCAGGCTATGTTAAACATAGCCGTTGCAACTGGTTCTTTGCCAACTAAAGGACTAACTCTGCCGTTTATGTCATTTGGCGGATCTTCAATGCTGGTGAGTATGGCATCAACAGGGATATTGCTTAACATATCAAGACCCAGGAATCTGGGATACGCGGGTACTGATTCGGAAATGCAGGGGCGCAGTAAAGCATGGTAGTAATCGTTAGCGGCGGTGGAACCGGAGGACATATATATCCTGCCATTGCCATAGCAAAAGAGATTATCCAGATGGAGAACCGGGCAAGAATTGTATATATAGGAGGTAAAGACCGAAGGGAAGAGCGGATAGTTCCCAACTTTGGTTTTGAATTTATATCTGTTCCGGTGGAGAGTTTTCCCCGATCATTATCAGCCCGGTGGTTCAAGGTTGCGTATAAAGTTCCTGCTGGTTTTATAAAGTCCATGTTTGTATTGAAGGAGTTATCACCATCTGTTGCTGTAGGTACTGGTGGTTATGTATGCGGTCCTGTTATGCTGGCATCGGCTTTAAGGGGAATACCGACAATGATACAGGAACAAAATGCCTTTCCGGGACTTACAAACAGGATACTGGCAAGATGGGTGGACGAAATACATGTACCTTATGAAAAAGCCGCTGAATTTTTCCCCGAAGAAAAGGTTAGAATAACAGCAAATCCTGTAAGACCCGGTATGGCAGAAGTCAAAGATGGTCGGGAAAAATTTGGGTTAAGCATGGATAAAACCACTGTTTCTTTTGTGGGTGGCAGCCAGGGCGCTCATTCGATTAACATGGCCATGGTGGATGCCCTGAAATACATGGAAGATTTGGCTAATGAACTGCAAATGATACATCAAACGGGAACATCCGATTATGAGACAGTAAAAAAAGCTTATGATGATTCACCGTTCCAGGGTGTTGTTCAACCGTATTTCGATAACATCGAATATCTCTATTCCGCAACGGATTTAATAGTATGTCGATCCGGGGCCATGACCCTTTCGGAGATAACCACATGTGGTTTGCCTGCAATATTAGTACCCTATCCGTATCATAAGGATAATCACCAGAAATTCAACGCAGAAGCCCTGGAACAAAAAGGCGCAGCCATAATGATGCTGGATCAGGAGCTAACAGGAAATAGTTTAAGTCAGGCTATAAGAAAAATCATTAAAGATAAAAACAGGCTTGCTGACATGACGGAGAAAAGCCATTTGCAGGGACAGCCGGGAGCAGCAAAAATATTAGCTGAAGCAGCTCTAAGGCTTGCATCTTCATAAAGATTATAATAACGGAGTATTTAAGATAAATGACACGCATGTTTGGAAAGACAAAACGTATACACTTTGTTGGAATTGGCGGGGTTAGCATGAGCGGGATCGCCGAGGTGCTTTTGAATCAGGGCTTCCAGGTTTCCGGATCGGATATAAGACAATCAGAAACCACTGAACGTCTGAAAAATATGGGAATGGATATATACATAGGTCATTCAGCGGATAACCTGGGAGATTCGGATGTGCTGGTGTTTACATCCACTGTACCTCCGACAAATCCTGAGATAGTCAGCGCAAAAGAAAGAAAAATTCCCGTTATACCGAGGATTGAAATGCTGGCTGAACTCATGCGGTTAAAATTCAGCATTGCCATAGCTGGAACTCATGGAAAAACTACCACTACTGCTATGGTGGCTTCGATTTTGGAACATGGAGGTTTGGATCCAACTGTGGCTGATGGTGGTATAATAACAGGTTTGGGCAGCAATATAAGATTGGGCGGCAGTGAATTTATGGTGGTGGAAGCCGATGAAGCTTATGGATCAATTCACAAGGTATCGGCCTCAATAGCGGTTGTGACAAATATTGATAACGACCATCTGGATTACTACCAGAATATGGAAGCGATAAAAAAAGCTTTTCTCGATTATATAAACCGTATACCATTTTTTGGAGTTGCCATATTGTGTCTTGATGAAGAAAATATCCAGGAATTAATTCCAAATATAGAAAAACGCTTTATGACCTATGGAATTGAAACCCAGGCGGAATTCACCGCATCTGATATTCAGGTGGCCGGGACTGGCTCTACCTATACAGCCAATCGGGATGGACAACCGTTGGGCAAAATAAAGATAAAGCTTCCGGGCAGGCATAATGTTTCCAACTCCCTGGCTGCCGTTGCTGTGGGAGTTGAATTGGATATCCCCTTTGAAAAAATAGCTGAAGGGCTGGAGGCCTTTCCCGGTGTTCGTCACAGATTTGAGCTTCTTGGCGATGTAAATAACATATTAGTTATAGATGATTACGGACATCATCCGACAGAGATAAGGGCTACGCTGAATGCAGCGAGGGAAACCTATGACAGAAGATTGATTGCCATTTTCCAGCCCCATAGGTATTCCAGGGTAAGTTTATTGGCTGATGATTTTGCCCGTTGTTTTTACCAAGCCGACATTTTGATAGTAACGGAGATATATTCAGCACTGGAAGAGCCAATTGAAGGTACATCCGGAGAAAAGCTGGCAGAAGCTGCAAAGAAATATGGCCATAAAAATGTAATATATATTCCCGATAAAGAGGATATACCGCATCTGGTGTGTGATATGGCTGAATCCGGAGATTTGATTATCACACTGGGAGCCGGGGATATATGGAAAGTCGGAAAGACAATTGTGGATAAACTTGAGAAATAACGAATCATGCAGGAATGGATAAGCAGACTTAAAAGTGAAACTGACGCGGAATTAAAACTGAATGAACCCATGTCAGTCCATACATCATTCAGGATCGGCGGTCCTGCTGAGGTTTTTGCTAAATTAAGCAACCAATTGCAGTTGAATACGGTTATTGACTTCTGCAATTCCAATTCCATTCCGTTGTTATTCATAGGTCGTGGAACTAATATGCTTTTCAGCGATCAGGGTAGAAGAGGTGTTGTCGCAAAATTGTCGGGGCAATTTTCCGGGATTAAGTTTTATGATGAAAGACAAAGTTTGACCGCAGGAGCTGGAGTTCCCCTGCCCAAACTGGCCAGATATACAGCAAAAAAAAGTCTGGCAGGTCTTGAATTTGCCTTTGGGATTCCGGGAAGTCTGGGCGGTGCTTTGATAATGAACGCCGGGGCCAACTCGGGATCAGTTGCTGATGTTATTGAATCTGTGGAAGTTGTGGACATGACTGAAAATAAATCCGAAGTTATTTCTATTTCCAGGAATAAAATTGATTTTGCCTATAGATGGAGCAGTCTTGAAAAATTCATTTGTATAACTAAAGCATTTATCCGTATGAAATCCGATGAACCAGAACAAATATTTAAACGCATGAAAACTTATCTACAAAAACGAAAGTCAACACAGCCAATATCAGCCGCCAGCGCAGGATGTGTGTTTAGAAATCCACCTGGTATGTCGGCAGGTAAATTAATTGATGAGTGCGGTCTTAAAGGTGAAAAGATTGGTGGCGCGCAGGTTTCTGAATTGCATGCCAATTTTATTATTAACGCGAATAACAGCACAGCCAGGGATGTTGTAAACCTGATAGATAAAGTTAGAACAGTTGTTGAAAGAAAAACCGGGGTAGAACTGGAGTTGGAAATTGGGGTATTCCACTGCGACAATTAGATCAAAACGCACAAAAAGAAGGAAAGATGATAGACTTCGGGGAAGGCATATACTTCTTGTGCTTATAATGCTGATAATTATGACATGGGGTGGAATTTTAGGTTTTGAAAAATTGAAACTTCATGTTATTAATTCCAGCTATTTAAAAATTCGGGGTATATCTGTAGATGGAAATAAGATAATTGAAACTGACGAAATTCTAAAAGCCGCCAATCTTTCTAAAGGTTCCAGTATTTGCTCCATTAATACGTATTATGTGGAAAATCTTATTAAACATCAGTTGAGATATGTTGACGAGGTTGAAGTCAGACGCAGGCTTATTGCTGACAACGGTATATATGGTTGGGTTGATATTTTTGTAAAAGAACGCAAACCAACCGCTTTGGTAGTTAATCCTGAAATGCTGGATCAGCAGTCAGAACCCATATACTCGCTAATTGATAATAATGGCTTTGTCCTGGAGGAAAAAATATATTGTTCACAACTGGAATATCCGGTTATTGTTGGTGATATAAAATCGCTTTTGTCAAACAGCAATTTTGACATAGACAAAGCACCTGCTTTTGATGCGGCTCTGGAGTTAATATCTTATGTTCGGAGTACTGTTCCTGAGTTGTTGAACGGAATTTTCCTGGTGGACGCGCGGAATCCTGAAGATATAATTCTAAAAGTGCAAAATAATGATAACATAGTGTTAGATAATGGAATAAATACTGTGATTTCCAGCGTCTATTCCCTGAATGAAAATTTAACAATAAGAATTGCAAGATATCGAATTAAAGAAGCCTTGAAAAGCGTTTCAACGGTTTTGTTAGAGAGAATGCGTGATAACAAGGCTGTGAAGTATATAGATGCCAGATTTCCTGGCGCTCTTTATTGTGGAAGAGACATGGAGAAGTAGATGCTGGAAAGATTATTGCAAGAAGGGGGGTGGGTATATGCCAAGAGATGATCTTGTGGTTGGTCTGGATATTGGCACCAGCAAAGTTGCAGCGGTAATTGGTGATATAAGCAAAGAAAGTGAAATCCAGATTATCGGGGTAGGACTAACCCCTTCAAAAGGCCTTCGCAAGGGTGTTGTGGTTAATCTTGAAGCAACTATGGCATCTATAGAAAAAGCGATCGAAGATGCGGAGGTTATGGCCGGAGTAGAGGTTGGCTCAGTATTTGCTGGAGTTGCAGGTGGACATATAAGAGGAATAAATCATCATGGCGTGGTTATAGTGTCCAATCGTAAGAATCGCTCTATAACTGAAGCTGATGTAAAAAGAGTAGTAAATCAGGCAAAGGCCATAGAGATGCCTATTGAGCGTGAAATACTGGAAGCGTTGCCGAGAGAATTTATCGTTGATGATCAAACAGGTATACGCGATCCCGTGGGGATGTCCGGTACAAGATTAGAAGCCCTTATTCATATAGTTACTGGCGCAGTTACGTCAATTCAAAATATAGTTAAGGCTATTAATAACTCAGGACTAACCGTTGAGGACATAGTATTACAACCCCTGGCATCAAGCGAATCAGTTCTTGAGCAGGATGAAAAGGATCTTGGGGTAATCTTAATTGATATAGGAGCAGGAACTTCTGATATTGTTATCTATGTCAATGGTGCGGTCTGGCATACCGGCGTAATACCAATTGGGGGTGATCAGATTACCAGTGATATTGCAATTGGCTTGCGCACTCCACTTCCCAGCGCAGAGAAAATTAAAAAGGCCTTCGGATGTGCTCTTACAAATTATACCAACGGAAGTGAAACCGTTGAGGTGCCCGGAGTTGGCGGCAGACAAAGCAGAAATATAACCAAACGTATGCTGGCAAAGATAATAGAACCGCGAATGTCTGAGATTCTACAGTTAATTCACAGGGAAATCCAGACCAGCGGTTATAGTGATATGACGCCTGCTGGTATTGTACTTACCGGTGGAGCATCAATGTTGGACGCAACGCCGGAATTGGCGGAGAGAGTTTTCGGCTTGCCTGTTCGTATTGGATATCCTGATAAAGTAACAGGACTAACTGAAATGGTAAATGACCCGTTATACGCCACTGGAGTAGGTTTAATTCTTCATGGAGCAAGAGAACGCAGAATGGGAAACGGCTCCAGACGTATTATCAAGGCCAACCATTTCAATAGAATTTTAGGAAGGATGAAGGATTGGCTATCAGATTATTTTTAACTATTTATGAGTTTAATCTACAAGTTGTTTCTTGTTTTAGACTTGACGGGGGGATCAAATGCTAGAATTTGAGGAAAGAAAATCGGGACCGGCTGTTATTAGAGTTGTAGGCGTGGGCGGCGCTGGAGGAAACGCTGTCAACACAATGATGGATGCTGGATTACAGAATGTTGAGTTTTACGTGGTAAACACTGATATACAGGATTTGGGTAAATGCAATGCGCCTACTAAAATCCAGATAGGTGAAAGTACCACAAATGGTTTGGGTGCAGGCTCTGATCCACAGATGGGCCAGCAGTCAGCAAAGGATGATAAAGAGAAACTGCAGGAACTTGTTGTTGGTGCTGATATGCTGTTTATTACCGCCGGAATGGGCGGTGGAACAGGAACCGGGGCATCACCTGTAATCGCTGAGATAGGAAAAGATGCCGGTGTCCTTACTGTTGCAGTTGTAACAAAACCCTTTGACTTTGAAGGTCGGGTTCGTGCCGCTCAGGCGGCAGATGGTATAAAAGAGCTTAAGAATTTTGTAGATGCTCTTATCACTATACCAAATCAGAAACTCCTGGATGTTGTTGACAGAAATGTTTCCCTTATAGAGGCTTTCAAGATAGCTAACGATGTTCTGCGTCAGGGGGTGCAAAGCATATCTGACCTGATAACTGGCGTTGGTTACATAAGCGTTGACTTTGCTGATGTCCGTACTGTTATGAGTGAAACCGGGAGCGCACTTATGGGTATTGGTATAGGAGATGGCGAAAACAGGGCGGAAAAAGCCACTGAAAAAGCTATATCCAACCCACTGGTGGAAGAGGCATCTATTGAAGGGGCCAGAGGGGTTCTGGTTAACATATCAGGTAGTTCAGACCTGCGTATGCACGAAATTCATGAAGCTATGAATCCAATACATGAAGCCGTTTCACCTGATGCCATAATATTATTTGGCGTTGTAATTGATGAAGACCTGGGCGAAAAGATAAAAACCACAGTTATAGCTACGGGCTTTGATACTATAAGAAACAACCCGGAAATGATGGATGCTGATGGTATTGATATGGATGCAATACTGAATCGCAATTTTGATAGACCTACTTTCCTCAGGAAGAAGCGACAAAGTAATATGAGGGGGAGTGTAGGTAATAACAGGACAAATGACATGTCAGGAGATAATCTGGATATTCCTGCATTCCTGCGAAGCAGTAGAAAAATTGAAGAATAAAGACCTGCGGGGGAAATAAGCTTTTAATGAGGGAAAAACAAGCAGAACAACTGATCCGGGAGGAAAAAGGGGGTATTTATAACCCAAAAATAGGTACAAGGGTTGTGCTTGTTTTTCCCAATTCTTATTATCTGGGAATGTCCAGCCTGGGTTTTCAGGTTATTTTAAATGAGATTAATGATCATCCTCTGGCGTCATGTGAAAGAGGTTTCTATGAGGAATACAATTCTCAAAGTCTTCCGGTTTCGTTTGAAACCCAGAAACCTATTTCCAGCTTTGATATAGTGGGTTTTTCCGTTGCTTTTGAGATGGATTATATTAATGTAGTCAGTATAATCCATAACTCAGGAATGCCTTTGACATCCGAAAAGCGAGGAAAGCATGATCCCCTTATTATAGCTGGTGGAATTTGTGTAACCTTTAACCCGGAACCAATAGCTCCTTTTATCGATGCTATTGTGATAGGAGACGGTGAGGTAATATCCCGGGAAATTGTTACCAGATACAGATTATGGCAAAAAACGAAGCGTGATCGTAAAGAGCTTTTATTAGAATTATCAAGAATTGATGGAGTTTATGTGCCATCCTTATATGATGTTGAATATAATAAGGACGGTACGATTTCATCTGTTACTTCTAGTGCCGGTGTTAAATCGGTAGTAAAACGTTTTAATTCAGGTGACTTGGATAATATTAATACTGCATCAAAGATAATTACACCTAACACCGAGTTTTCCAGTTGTTTTCTTGTGGAGGTTGTCCGGGGGTGTGCTAATAGATGTAAATTCTGTATTGCAAGCTATTCTCAGAAATGCAGGATCAGGTCAACTAAAGAGGTGTTGAATTTAACCAAAGGGGAATTAGCTCATCAGGCAGATAAAATAGGTCTGGTGGGTTCATCAGTTGTAGATCATCCGGATATAGACCGGATTACTGAAAGTCTTTTAAACGCTGGTCACAAAATATCCGTAGCATCAGTAAGGGCAGATTCAGTAAGCGAAAAATTTCTGGATGCTCTGGTTGCAAGTAACCAGAGAACCATAACCCTTGCGCCTGAAGCAGCTACAGATAAACTTCGCAAAGCTATCGGTAAAAATATGTCTATAGAGGTGGTCTATGACACTATTGAATTGGCCGTAAGAAAAGGGATAAGTAATATAAAACTTTATTTCATGGTGGGACTTCCTGGTGAAGAGGAAGATGATGTTCTGGGTATTATATCAGTAAGTAATAATGCCAGAAATTTGCTTCTTGATTATGCCCGGGATAAGAACATTATACCCCCAAACCTCGTTATATCAATTTCACCTTTTGTCCCAAAACCTCATACCCCTTTTCAATGGTGCAAGATGGAGGATGCAAAAATCCTGTCGAAAAAGCTTAAGTTTCTCAGAAAAGAGCTAATGCGTGTAGGTGGAATTAAAGTTCCTTCATCCAGTGCCAGGTTATCAGCAATTCAGGGTGTATTATCCCGGGGAGACAGAAAACTGGCAAAGGTATTAACGGAAATGGCCGAAAGGTCTTTATCATGGCAGCAGGCAATAAAATCCAATGGTTTATCCCCTGATTTTTACCTTGAAAAAAACAAAGAAATATTTCCCTGGGATCATATTGATTTAGGAATATCTAGGGAAAATTTGAAAAAACTTCGTCCTGGTATTTATTCTTAAGTGAGTTTAACTTTCAGAAATAACAGAAATTAAAAAAATGGTATAATTGCTATGAAATTATATTTATTTATATTTTTATTGATTATAATATTTATTCTGGGAGCGATTGCATCATCCCCGGTAGTTGATTCCATTATACTGAAATTCGAGGACAGTCAGATAAAAGTGGAATCGCTTAATGTAACTCCCGCCATTATGCTGCCAATAGATGCAGTCGTTCCTCATTATAAAATAGATTTTAAATGGCAACCTGAAAGGGAAGAAGCCCTGTTGTCCAAAAATGGAACAGAGGTAAAACTTATCCTTGGAAGCAAAAGAGCATTAGTCTCCGGTTCTTATGGTTTAGCACCGGTTTTTCGTCCTCTGGCTACTGCTCCTGCCATTATCAAAGGCAGGCTGGCTTTAGCTCCTTTTGATATCGTCAACCTTTTATCTGATCTTCGACCCACTATGGATATATGTTGGTACGAGGATACAGCTACTATTGAAACCAAACAGGGAAATCAGGGAAATGGAAAATTTATACTGCAAACTATTGTAATTGATGCAGGTCATGGTGGAAAAGATCCCGGTGCTAACCGAGGACGACTTCGGGAAAAAAATATAGTTCTTGATATAGCTCAAAGGTTAGGAAATATAATAGAAAGTAAATCAGAATGGAAATGTATTTTAACCAGAAACAACGATACATTTATACAGCTTCAGGACAGAACAGCAATAGCCAACCAGTATCCTGCCGACAGTACTCTGTTTATAAGTATACATTGTAATGCAAGCCCAAGTTCAGCCGGAAGAGGTTTAGAAACTTATGTGTTTGACACTAAGGCGACAGACAGGGAAGCGGCAGCCCTGGCAGAAAGAGAAAATGCGTATGCAGAAATGGACTTAGCCTTTATTCTCAACCACTGTTATCATGTCGGCAACGAACCTTACAGCATTGATGCGGCAAAAAAAGTCCAGAGTATGTTGTCAAGTCAGCTAAGATTTCGCAACCGGGGAGTAAGAAGAGCGCCCTTTTACGTGCTTGCTGGTACAAAAATGCCGGCCATACTTGTGGAATTGGGATTTATCTCTAACAGATATGACAGACAAAAGCTTGAAAGCATTTCTTTCAGGCAAAAAGCAGCGGAGGCATTATTTGAAGCTATTGTAAATTTTACCAGATCTACAAATAAAACTCTGGCCAAAGCGGATACAAAATAAATTAATATGCAAGTAAAATGG
>WJIO01000211.1 GCA_014730235.1 Candidatus Poribacteria bacterium | reverse complement strand
AATTCTAGGGAGTATTGATCTACCTTTGGGTATTGCTTCTATGAGCATCTTTGGTTCAGTGGCCATTTCGGGTGGAATTGTTCCTATGGTATGGTATGCTTTTGCAGGTGTATTCCTGTATGATTTCGGAGCGCATATAGCCACCACCTTTAAAGACATTGAAGAGGACAGAAAAACAGGTATTGTTACCACACCAATTCAGATTGGCGTAAAGCCAGCACTGTTTTTGTCAACAATTGCAACCATTGGGGCTTTCATGGTATTTATCATTCCTTATGCCATAAACAAGGTTGAGTCTGTCTACTTGATATGGGTTGGTTTATCTTTTGGAACGACAGCAATTACAAGGTTACCTTTGCTACTTCGACAAGATGAATCCAACGGTTATCTGGCGTTGAAAGGCTCTATGATAGGTGCTCTGGCTTTGTACCCATGCCTTATCAGCACTGTATTTTCTATACATGTAAGTTCTGCTATTATTCTTGGGGCCTATATGGTGTCTCTCATACTTATTGAAATTACAAGCCAGAAAGTGTAATATATACAACAACAGACCGGATACGATATCGTATCCGGTCTGTTGTTGCTAATCTTTTATATTTCCGGAAATTTAACGCTGACTTCTTTGCCTTTTTTAACAGATCTGCCTATTCCGTCCATTATTACGTTGGTAATAAGCACACCTTCAGGATCAATAGGTGATGGACCGTCATTTCTTACTGCATCAGCAAAGGCTTTTATCTGAGTCGGCCAGACATCCACAGGTTTTAAACCCTCAATCTTAATATTCAGCATATTGTTTGTTTCCTGGATATTAAGTTTACCTCCTTCAGCTTTAACAAGTTCTTCCAGGCCATCAGGGCAGCTATCAGCATAAACCTCAAGCCTATCCAGGGAAAGACCTGCTTTCTTACCCAGGAAATAATTGGGCCCCAGGGTGTTTGCATGCACTGCCCATGATATTTTAAACACCATAATAGAGCCATCTTCAAATCTAATCCAGGCGGCACCAAATTCCTCCACGTCCATATCTTCCAGTCCCGGAGTCTGTCTTGCTATATGATCACAGGTAAAAGCCGATACGGTAACGGGTTTTGGATAACCAAGCGGGAAAAGAGTGTTGTGCATATTGTATACGCCAATGTCAACAACAGCGCCAAATCCAGCGGTTTTCTGGTAAATAAATGTATGACCCGGGATGCCTCTG
The DNA here is from genome assembly GCA_014730235.1 of Candidatus Poribacteria bacterium. Taxonomy (GTDB): domain Bacteria; phylum Poribacteria; class DTPJ01; order DTPJ01; family WJIO01; genus WJIO01. The sequence continues at coordinate 23,634 of WJIO01000211.1, read as the reverse complement.
CGTCTGCATCCGGTTGATTCGCTGTAATATACATCGCCTAGGATTCCTGCGCTGATGATTTTCTGGGCCATGTCAACAGTGGGTTGATATCTGCTGTGGATGGCTATATGAAGAATCTTACCTGATTCTTTGGCTGCCCGAACCATTGCTGTTGCGTCTGCAAGTCTGGCAGCCATCGGTTTTTCACAAAGAACATGCTTACCGGCTCTTAAAGCTGCTACTGTGGGGCGTCGGTGGGCCTGGTTGAAAGTGCAGACGCTTACAGCATCAATATCTACAGAATCCAGCATTTTGTTGTATCTTTTAAATACGTTCTTCTTTGGTATATTCCATTTTTCGGCAAACTGGGCGGCTTTGTCTTTGAATATATCACATACTGCCACAAGTTCAACGTCATCCATTTTGTCATAAACACTGGCATGATGATTACCTATTCCACCAGTTCCTACAAGACCGATCTTTACCTTTTCCACGTTTTACTCCTTACTTGATCTATGAATTTGGTCAATCTCGCTAAGTTTAAAGCGAACACTAACTACGGAATGTTTTTCTCCTTCCTTTAAAACAGCATAAGTAGTGGCAATAAAAGTGCCATCGGGTAATAATTCCAATCCGGGATAGCCCAGGTCTCTTTTTACCGGACTATCCAGCAGTTTTATTCTGTATTGACCTTCTCTCAGGTTGACAATATCATCGTAAGTGCCAACCCAGGCTACAAAATCACCTTTTGTGGGACTTCCCATGGCCATATCCCTGAAGGGCATAACGATGCGACCATCATGGGAATATCTGGGGAGATGACGATCACCGGTCATACTGGCCGGCAGTTCAACGGGCTTTGACCATGTTTCACCTTCATCTTTACTTATAATAAGAAGCGAATTATATTGACGGGTGTTTTCCCGCATAACGGCGGCGATCTGTTTACCATCAGGGGAGCGTATTACCGCCGGTTCGCATGGATAGGCATCATAATACTCAGCAATTTTCCGCTCTGGTTGCCATGTAAGACCGCCATCGTGAGAGATGCTCTGCCATATACTTTGGGGTTGTTGATAGAGGGCCAGATGCCTTTTGCCTTTGATGGGAATAATAGTTATAGGTGCAACAACGCAGTTTAAACCATTTGGCTCAAAGGGTGTCCAGGTTTCTCCATAATCAGACGAAACGGACTGCCGCATTTTTCCATTACCTTCGAAAACAAACAACCTTTCCACACCTTCAGGATCAGTGAGACGATGAATACATGGGCAGTTGGTTGCTGTCGCCCAGTTATCGGGCACAGGTAGTCTTTCGCTCCATGTCAATCCTCCGTCTGTGCTTTTTTTAAGGACTGCCGCCGGGCCTCCATGACCCAAGGGATATGTTACGAAAATTGTTTTATTGTCCTTAAGTAAAACTGTTGTAGGATGTCCAAGATATTGATCAGGGGTTGATTCGATGATCACCTGGCGTTCGGTTTGATGGGATATGTCTATTATGGGTATTGTATATGTTGTTGGTTGAGTACGTTCAGGCCCTGGATTATTACATATCAAGACAAAAGTCACAAGATAGAATGGTGAAATCATTTTTAAACTCCTGTAAATGTATGGTGTTTGTATTCATTATCAGGCATGGTAGAAATCGTAGGCTCTTTGCTTAATCAGAACACTAACGAGGCTCCAAAAGCCACCTACACAGTATTCCCCAAGGATAATGCCGAAGAAGAATTTAGTGGTTTTTCGATGCAGATTCATACCACCATATTTTAACACCAGCCATTTTATCAGGGAACTGAAAATAAGACAAGACCAAATATAATCAATACCAAAATTCATGGAAAGGGCATAGCCAGCCGGATGTAAGGGCCACCAAAGGAATCTCATCCTTAGGAACATAAGTAGGAATGTAAAAATAAATCCAACACCCATAAAACTTACAGCCGGAACATCTGTACCTGTGGGATTATTAAGGCGATTTTGAAGCTGCCAGAAAACACCGGAATCATGTCCGATTGGTATCAGGTCTAAACCCCAATCAAAAGACATGTGCAGCAAAGCCCAGAAGGCCGAAAGACTTCCCAGGATCATGGCAATTATCATGGCATATATAAGTCTTTTACCATTTACTCGCGCTTCCTCCGCCATCTTAAAACTTTCAAGCTGATGGGGCATAAGATGACTTCGATAACCCCTGCCGGAAAAGAACCAGAATAACGGGAAAATACTGAGATTATTCGGGCCAATACGCCTTGTACCCAGTATATCCACCAGCATATTTCCGGAATTCATCCTGACCAATTCGTGGGTGGGCGGCCCCAATTCAGCCCTCATTCGGGTTATGGCAGTAGAAAGCATAAAGAATATTACGAAAAATGGAATTATTATGGATATTGACATTCCAGCCCTGTAACAAAACATAGTTATTAGAACCATACCGATTATTATACCAATAACAGCGGATCTGTATCGCATGGGTTCTTCCGCGTCTGTGTCTCCTGTTTTGAATACACATTTTGCTACAGTTTTCAGGTGGCTTTTGCTGAGCCATAATGCAACAAAAAATATACCGATCCAGGCCCCTGATGACTGCTGGTTAATGTAAGGAAAACCGGGAAGGGCCCGCATACCCATAGCTACACCCATAACTTGTTGGGCCTTTCTGAAAAGATAAAAGAACCATATAGAGAATGATAAATCCAGAGGTAAGAAAAATCCAAGACCGATGGCAAAAGGATAAAGGGGTAATCTTAGAGAACCTATGGCGTTCCAGGGTTTGGATGTGAAATATTTACCCAGGTCATGGTCAAGATAAGAGACAGGTATATAGGGTAAAGCGGGGAAAAAATGATGTAGGCCGTTGATAATATTCAGGGCTGCTGCACCTGCAAATCCTATCCAGAGATTTTTGTTTCTGAAAAATTCCCTTGTACCGCCATCCTCTGTAATGGCCATAGGAAGCTGGATTATTGGATAGCTGAGTCTTTCGTTCCTCGTCCACTGCCTTCGGACTATTACGTTCAGGCATATCATTACAATTCCAAGGACAACGATAAAAGCAGACCACCACAATACAGGTTCAAGCCAGGTTTTAAGGTTTTCAGATCTATAGAGGGATGATTTGCCCTGGTAAAAATCCTGTAGAACATTTTTATTGCTAACGGTAAGCCATCTGGGCAGGAAGCGATGAAAAAGCTGCTGCCATTCGTTTTCGGGTGTGGCAAACCAGAAGGCCCAGCCCATAACGGGGATAAGAATTTGCAACATATCCCTGCCGCTGATGCTGGCTCCTAGGGTTAGCATGGCATATAATGCAATTAATTCGGCCTCAGTTAAGGCATATTTTGGCAGGTATTTCTTGAGCAGAAATATGTTTATGGAGATTAAAAGCAGGAGGTTTAAAACCACATGCCACATTAAGGACAAACAGGTGGAGTGGCCTGTGTTCCATACACCCTCCACCTGCATTATCCAGTAGTTATTTAGAGGTATAAGTACAGCGCCGATAATAAGCGCACGCCAGGTTATACCAACACTGGCGAATTTTCTCTGCACATTATATCTCCGAAGGTTTACGCCTTGCCAGCAGAACCAAATAGTCTCATTTTCTCAGCAATGGCATCAGTCATAGCATCGCGAGTCGGGGCAATGATCTTTCGGATATCGTATTTTCTAGGTTCGCCAGCCGCATCGGCTTCGGCATATTCTTTTTCTTTTTCTGTAACGACTTCCAGAAGCCTATCATAAAAAGCGACTCTGATCTGAGTATCAATGTTGACTTTGCAGATACCAGCTTCGATACCTTTTTGGACATCTTCATCAGGAACACCTGTTCCACCGTGCATTACCAATGGCATATCCAACTTGTCGGCCAGCTCTTTTACTCTATCGCTTCTGATGATGGGTTTTCCTTTAAAAAGTCCGTGTCTGGTTCCAATAGCGACGGCCAACATATCAACAGTCTTGCCATCGAATTTAATATCTTCGACAAATTTTGCGGCTTCGTCAGGATCAGTCAAAGCAACGCCTGAGTCCTGGCCAATTTGTCCTAATCTACCGATCTCAGCTTCTACAGAAACGCCAAGACTATGGGCAGCTTCAATAACCTGTTTTGTAACGGCAACATTTTCCTCATAGGTGCGAGGAGTTTTTCCGTCTTCCTGAAGCGATCCATCAATCATAACTGATGAAAAACCCATTTTCAGGAAACGCATAATAACACCAAAGCTGCGACCATGATCCAGATGCACAGCTACAGGTATTGAGCTTCTTTCTGCGAGATTAAAAATAACGGCAGCTACATCTTCAGGCTCGGTATATGCCATAGTAGTTTGAGTAACCTGGATAATGAGAGGAGAATTTTCTCTTTCTGCTGCGGCGAATATGGCCTGAGCGGTTTCCATATTTACAGCATTAAAAGCCCCTACTGCATATCCTCCTGCTTTGGCATCCTGAACTAATTCTTTGCTGGGAACTAGCATCTTACTCTTCATATGTTTCCTCCTATATTATTTTAATTATTTACTGTTTTGAATTATATCCTAAGAGCATGTTAATTGTCAAGGTACCTGTCTCATTTAAAGCTAAACTTTACTTGACACAAGAGAATTATTATGGTATATTGGGTTTAATTTAATTTGGCCAATTTAAAGTTTTTAATTATAAACCAAGTAAGGTTTTAAATCCATGAAAAAAACTGAAATCTCTATGAAAAATATATTCACCACCGAATCGCAGCCGTACTTTTATTATACCTATCAGTATGTCTATTCGCTGCTTTCGATGGTGGGTAATGGGATTTTCAGTTAAAACAAAGAAAATACAATAGAAATCAATTCGGACAGCCCACTAATCGAAAGCAACTCGATATGTGGGTTTTTTTATGTCCCTAATATATCAAAAGAAAGGATACCTGAGAAAAATGGAAAATGCACTGAAAATACTTAAAGATAGGGGATTTATAGATCAGGTTTCGGATAAGGGTCTTTTTGATCTTTTTGAAAAAGAGGAAATGACATGTTATGCAGGATTTGATCCATCTGCATCAAGCCTGCATGTAGGTAACCTGTTTGTCATGATGTCCCTAGCACATATTCAACGCTGTGGACATCATGCCATTGCACTTATCGGCGGCGGAACAGGTATGATCGGTGACCCCAGCGGTAAATCCCAGGAGAGGATTTTGCTTTCTGAAGATGCGCTTTCCGAAAATATAAAAGGTGTAGAAGCACAGTTGAAAAATCTCCTTGAACCTGAAAACGAAAGTTCCGGTTCTCTTACGGTCATAAATAACGCAGACTGGCTGGCCAAATATACGCTTATTGAATTTTTAAGGGATTTCGGCAAGCATTTTCGGGTTGGTGAAATGCTGGCAAAAGAGTCAGTTAAACGTCGTATGGAAAGCGGCGTGGGAATTTCTTTTACGGAATTCAGCTATATGCTGCTTCAGTCCTGCGATTTTCTGCATTTATTCAAAGCAAAAAACTGCAAAGTCCAGTTTGGCGGCAGTGATCAATGGGGTAATATAACAGCAGGAATAGACCTGATTCGTCGGATGGTGAGTGAATCGGCCTACGGCGCGACTTTCCCCCTTATCACCACAGCTACAGGTCAAAAATTGGGTAAAACTGAAGAGGGGGCAATCTACCTTAATCCTGAATTAACTTCACCATACGAGTTTTACCAATATTGGATTAATTCTGATGATAGAGATGTTATTAAATACATGAGATGGTTTACCTTCCTGCCCCTGTCGGAAATTGATGAGATTGAAAAACAGCATGAAGCAGAACCGGAAAAGCGGGAAGCTCAAAGAATCCTTGCCTACGAAGTAACCAAATTCGTTCATGGCCAGAAACAGGCTGATATAGCAGTAAAAACATCCGAGGTGCTCTTCGGGCAGGAAATATCAGATATGACAGATGAAATGCTAGAGGACATATTTAAAGATGTGCCTTCAACTCAGATTTCATGGGATAAATTGGAATCAGGTATGCCGGTTGTGGATGCAATGGTGCAGTGTGAAATAAGTAAAAGCAAAGGTGCTGCACGAAGGCTTATAGACAATGGTGGCATGTATATTAATAACAGGCGCGTAACAGATATTGATGCTGTTGTAGATAAAAATTCACTGGCTTCAGGTCATATTGTTGTTTTGCGTTCTGGTAAGCGCAATTATCATCTGCTGAAATTCGTCTAGCTGATTCTTCTATTTTCATAAGGGTTAATGGTAAACCATTAACCCTTATGAAATCTAAATTATTGGTTTTTAATAACAATGAGAAATAAAATTCAAAACATAATTATCCGAAAAGCAAATATAGCCGACGTTGATACAATAGCAAATTTTAATATGGCAATGGCAAAAGAGACTGAAGGTATTAACCTGTGCGCTAAAACTCTTAAATCAGGTGTGAAATCCGTTTTTGAAGATGAAAATAGAGGGTTTTATATAGTCGCTGAGTGTGACAGTAAAGTGGTTGGTCAACTTCTTATAACCTTTGAATGGAGCGACTGGCGGAACGGTGTCTTTTGGTGGATTCAAAGCGTTTATGTAGAACCCGGATACCGACAAAACGGCGTATTCAAATCCCTTTTTGAGCATTTGCGCAATTTAGCTGATAATATACCAGATGTGGTCGGCTTCAGATTATATGTGCATAAGAATAACTATATAGCCAGAAAGACCTATGAAAAATTAGGGATGTCCGGACTTCGTTATGATATATACGAAACAAGCTTTTAGAAAGAGCTTGAGAAAAAAGAAAAATTCAGCAGGAATTCTGTCTTATGAAATAATATGATATATGATATTATTTAACTGGTCGTCCAATTCGTGAGAACCTGATCTTATGAAGCCAGTCTCCCTCACTGTTCCATGACCAGTATTTAATAAAAGCTTGCCCTTTAATATTTTCAACGGGAACAGGTCCCCAGACCCTACTGTCACTGCTGTGATCCCGATTATCTCCCATTGCAAATACATAACCTTCGGGTATTTTATATGGCGGCATATTTTGAGGACTACCCCTTGAATAAGACGATCTTTTTACATATTCTTCACCTTCAACCCTTTTTCCATTTCTATATAAATTGCCCTCTCTTAAATAAATGACATCACCAGCAACCCCCACTATTCGCTTAATAAAATTTTGCGTCTTACCGGCAGCGGCTGGAGGTTTGAAAACAAATACATCTCCGACTTTAGGTTCCTGGAAATCCATTATTTTATAATCGGTGAAGGGAATCTTTATACCATACATAAACTTCGCTACCAATATACGATCACCTATCAGGAGAGTATCCTCCATAGAAGCTGATGGTATCTTAAAGGCTTCTACCACAAAAGGTCTCATAAAACCAAAAACCAGCACAAAGGCTACCGTAAATACCTGTAAATACTCCCAAAAAGTGCTTTCTCTGAAAGACTTTTTCTCTTTAGAATTTTCCTTATCCTTCATAAAGATAACTCCTCCTACCACTAAAATAAGAACAAATATAATCAGAGGTAAAATTAAAGGTGATCGAAGAAAAGATAACAAAACTTATACCTTTTTTATCAGCTTAAAGGACGGCCTATACGGGAAAACCTGATTTTGTGAAACCAATTAGCGTTTTTATCCCATGACCAATATCTGATAAAGGCCCTTCCGGCAATATCCTCTACAGGAACAAATCCCCAGGCTCTGCTGTCGCTGCTCAGATCTCTGTTATCGCCCATAGCAAAGACATGATCCTCTGGAACGGTAACGGGACCAAAATTTTGATATCTCAAGGGAGAACGGTTTATCCTCTTTATATAATCTTCATCAGTTACCCTTTTACCATTTCGGTATAATTCACCATTCCTGATTTCTATGGTATCTCCTTCAACACCAACCAGACGTTTGACAAACTTCTGCGTTTTACCGGCTGCGGGAGGTGGATCAAAAACAAAAATATCACCAACCTCTGGTTCCTGAAAAGCTAATATCCTATGCTTTGTTCCGGGAATTTTTATTCCATATGCAAACTTTGACACAAATATCCTGTCACCGATCAACAAGGTATTTTCCATAGATGAAGATGGGATACTGAAACCTTCGACCACAAACGGTCTCATGAAACCAAATACCAGAACAAAAGCAAAAGCAAAGGTTTTAATATATTCCCAAATGGTAGAATCCCTGAAAGATTTTTCCCTTGTAGATTGTTTGTTTTTAGCCATTATAAACACCTCCATGCAGCGGGATAGTAAATTAATCAACAGACAAAACAGCCATGAAAGCCTCTTGAGGTATTTCAACGTTACCTATCTGTTTCATGCGCTTTTTTCCTGCCTTTTGTTTTTCCAGAAGCTTTCTTTTCCTTGTATAGTCACCGCCGTAAAGTCTTGCAATAACGTCCTTACGCAACTGTCTTATACTTTCACGAGCTATTATCCTGTTGCCTATAGCCGCCTGTATAGGCACTTCAAAAAGCTGTCTTGGTATAACTTCCTTTAACTTTTCGACCAGGGCTTTACCGCGCTCATAAGATTTATCTTTATGTACTATAGCAGACAGGGCATCAATAGGTTTTCCATGAATTAGTATATCCAGTTTGACTAATTCTGATTCTTTGTATTCACCTAATTCATAGTCCATAGAACCATAACCGCGAGTAAGGGATTTAAGCCTGTCGTAAAAATCCATTAAAATCTCAGCCAGGGGCATTTCATATGACAGAAGAGCTCTTGAAGTGTCTATATATTCCATCCCTTTAAACACCCCTCTCCTGCCCTGACAGAGTTCCATTATAGATCCAATATAGTCACTGGGAAGCATAACATGGATCTTAACAAAAGGCTCTTTTATAATTTCGATTTCATTTGGGTCTGGAAGTCTTGACGGATTATCCACTTCAACAATAGTACCATCAGTTTTAATTACTTTATACTTAACGCTGGGAGCAGTTGCGATCAGGTTTAGATCATATTCCCGCTCTAAACGTTCCTGTATAATCTCCATGTGCAGGGTTCCTAGAAAACCACATCGGAATCCATATGTCAAAGCCGGTGAGCTTTCAGGTTCATATACAAAAGAAGCGTCATTCAGCTTTAGACGTTCCATAGCTTCCCTTAAATCTTCGTAATCATCAGTATCAGCCGGATAAAGTCCACAGAAAACCATTGGTTGCAGTTCTTTGTATCCTGATAAAGGCAGGGATGCGGGATTCTCTTTTCCAGTAATGGTATCACCCACTTTAACGTCTTTGATCTCTTTGAATCCTGCCAGCAAATAACCCACTGAACCGGCTGTAATTTCTTTAACAGAGGTCATCACCGGTTTGAATATACCCACTTCGTCAACCTCATAGGCTTTACGTGTTGACATCATGATTATTTCCATGCCTCTCTTAACCACGCCATCAAACACCCTGACAGTAGTAATAACACCTCGGTAGGGATCGTAAGCGGAATCGAAAATTAAAGCTTTCAGCGGATTAGACGGATCACCTTTTGGTGGGCTTATTCTCTGGACAACAGCTTCCAGCACTTCCTGAGTGCCAATACCCTCTTTGGCACTTGTAAGGATGGCTTCGTTGGCATCAATGCCGATAACATCTTCGATCTGTTTCTTTACTTCTTCGACTCTGGCGTTTGGCAGGTCAATTTTATTTATTACAGGTATAATGTCCAGATCGTGATCCAAGGCCAGATATGTGTTAGCCAGGGTCTGGGCTTCAATTCCCTGAACGGCGTCCACTATCAGAATAGCACCTTCACAAGCTTTAAGGCTTCGGGATACTTCATAGGTAAAATCTACATGTCCGGGGGTATCAATTAAATTAAGTATATATTTATTGCCATCTTTTGCCTTGTATTCGGATTGAACCGACTGAGCTTTAATAGTTATTCCTCGCTCCCGCTCTAACTCCATAGTATCCAGAAACTGTTCCCGCATTTCTCTTGGAGTTATCGCTTTGGTGTGTTCCAGTATTCTATCGGCCAGGGTTGATTTGCCATGATCTATGTGGGCTATAATACAAAAATTGCGTATTTTATTCAAGTCCATATAATTTTCCGAAGAATTACATCCTTTCTGTGTTTTGATTAATGTATAACGTTTTTATATACGAATAGAGCCCTATCGCTGTTTACAGTATTTCCCTTATTGACGCGCATAGGGCGACCTATTAGGTCGCCCTATGTAATAAAACACGGCCAAAGGTTAAACTATTTAAGACCCATGGCTTTAAGGTTCTTCAGACTAATAGCAAGGCTTTCAAAGGGATGCAAATCATAGGTTCTATCCTGTTCCACTATATGCCATTCCACCCCTGCTTCTTTGCATGCGTCCAGAATACCGGGCCAGTTTAGATTACCTTCGCCAATTTCGGCAAATCTCTGCTCGTGACCTTTTATGGCCATATCCTTAAAGTGAACCAGTTTTGCCCGACCCTTCAAGCTTCTTATCCAAGCTGCCGGATCACCTCCGCCATGCTGTACCCAGTAAGTGTCAATTTCGCTGAAGAAATATTTAGGATCGCTGTCTTCGTAAAGTATCTGAAGACCGGTGCGATCTCCATGTTTTTCCAGTTCAAAGCTGTGGTTGTGATACGAGAAAGTCATACCTGCTTCTGCCAGTCTTGCCCCAACTTTTGACGCTTCCCTGGCAAATTTTGAGTATCCCTCAGCGTTGCGATATTCACCAGGAAGACCGCCGATGGCCGGATTCATACATCCCCACAACAGGTGCTGGTCAATAACTTTCTGAGGTTCATCCCTCATAAGCTGATAGCTGGTATGGGTAGCGCAAACTACAAGACCAGCGTCATCCAGCATCTTTTTCATCTCTTCATCGGCAACAGGACCATGACCTGATAACTGAACGGCGTCATAACCGATTTCTTTTATTTTCTTCAGAGATTTAGCCATGTCAGCCGGAGTTTTCATGAATTCCCTGATGGTGTAAAGTTGTGCTGCCAAAACTGTTTCAGCCATTTTACTCTCCTTTTCCATTTTAAAGGACTATTAGATTCTTCGCTCCACTCCCCTTTTATAAAGGGCAAATTTTAAGTTAAACCCAAACAATTATACTACTCTAAAACTTCTTCAACACTTAAACCAAGCTCTTTCAACTGCTCTTCCGACACTTCAGAAGGTGCGCCTGTAAGGGGACATGTTCCACTTTGAGTTTTTGGAAAAGCTATCACGTCCCTGATGGACTTAATACCACACATTATAGCAACAAGCCGATCCAATCCAGGTGCTATTCCGCCATGTGGCGGTGCACCGAATTTCAGAGCTTCAAGGAAGAAACCAAATTTCTGTTGGGCTTCTTCCTTGTTGATCTTAAGTATCCTGAATATCTTCTCCTGTAAATCCTGTTTATGAATCCTTATACTTCCACTGGCCAATTCACTGCCGTTAAGTACAAGATCATAAGACCTGGATCTAACTTTCAGGGGATCAATGTCCAGCAGTTCCATATCTTTTTCATGAATACCTGTAAAAGGATGATGTTCTGAATCAAGGCGTTTTTCCTCTTCGTTATAATGAAAGAGGGGAAAATCCACTATCCATGAAAACTTAAACTGACTTTCATCTATCAGGCCCAGATCATTACCGAGCTTCAGTCGCAAGCGGCCTAGAGATTCGGCAACAACTTTAGGTTTATCTGCAACAATAAGAATCAGATCACCAACTTTAGCTTCTGTTCTTTCGATAATATTTTTAAGGACTTCATCGCTGAAATATTTTCTAACCGGTGAATCTACTTCATCTTCCAATATCTTAAATGAAACCAGACCTTTTGCACCAAAATCCTTAACAAAATCGGTAAGTATATCTATCTGTTTACGGGAAAGATCAGCCTGTTTCGGAGCGACTATAGCTTTTACCTGACCATCTTTTGCAACTATGCTGGAAAAAACCTTGAACTGGCAGTCGGCTACAATATCTGATATATTAATCAGTTCCATGCCAAAACGTTCATCAGGCTTATCACTTCCGAATCGTTCCATTGCCTCATGGTATTTCATACGTTTAATCGGCGTTGGTATGGTTATCCCCAGGCATTTTTGGAATATATCAGCAAATAGGCCTTCTGTTAAAGCAAATATTTCTTCTTCATCAGTAAAGGACATTTCAATGTCGATCTGTGTAAATTCAAACTGCCTGTCGGCCCTCAGATCTTCATCTCTGTAGCATTTAACTATCTGGAAATACTTGCCAAAACCACTGATCATTAGCAACTGTTTAAAAAGCTGAGGCGATTGGGGCATGGCAAAAAATTTACCCGGATTGAATCTGGACGGCACAAGGAAATCTCTTGCACCTTCTGGTGTGCTTTTAGTAAGTACCGGAGTCTCAATTTCAAAAAATCCCTGCTTATCCAGATAATTCCGCGCTGCCATAGTTGCCTTATGACGCACTCGGAGATTACGCTGCATGCTGGGTCGTCTTAAGTCCAAGTATCTGTATTTGAGCTTTGTATCTTCTGAAACCTGGGGACCTGAATCTTCTATTACAAAAGGTGGCGTTTCAGATCGGTTGATAATTTCCAGTTCATCTGCCATTATTTCAATCTCACCAGTGGTGAGATTGGGATTTTCTGTACCTTCCGGTCTTTTGGAAACTTTTCCCTGAACAGCTATCACAAATTCACTGCGAAGTTCATGAGCCAGCTTATGGGCGTCCTGAGCTGTTTCAGGGCTGAATACAACTTGTACCAGATCATTGCTGTCACGTAGATCTATGAAGATTAATCCTCCATGATCCCGTCGACGCTGTACCCATCCAGCAACAATCACCTCCTGATTTTCAAGTTTTAGATCTATTTGGTTACACTGATGCGTTGGTTTCATATTAAAGTGTCTCCTGAAATATAATAATACAGAATTGCTAATCGTCAGTAATTAATATTCACTGATTTTATATTGTTGCCTATAGAATACGTCATTCCTGCTTTCGCGGGAATAACAGGACTTAATTTTAAATATATTCACAGAAAAACAGTGAATATTAATTAAGATTCTTCGATCTGCTCAGAACGAAGGAGGATATTCACCTGTGGGAAATTCTGAGTTTATCCTCCATAGTACTGCCCAGCATTTGCATATCTACTGTTTCCTGGTGTCCATCCTGCATGTTTTTGAGAGAAGCTACACCTTTTTCAATTTCCTCTTCACCTATTATAATCACATATTTTGCACCCAGCTTGTTAGCTGTTTTCATCTGGCTTCTTAGGCTCCTGTCTTCAAGACCTATTTCAGCCGATATGCCTTTCCTTCTGAGCAGATATGATATTTCCAGTATGCGGGAAACACCTTCTTCGCCTACGCTTACAAGATATACATCTATTCCCGGTGGGTCTGGAAACCTGGTATTCTGAGCTTCCATAGTGGCAATAAGTCTATCAAGACCACATCCGAACCCAAGGGCTGGGGTTGGTTTACCTCCTAACTGTTCGACAAGGTTATCATATCTGCCGCCGCCTGCTATGGCATCCTGAGCGCCCAAACCTGTGGCTGTAACCTCAAAAACTGTCCTTGTATAATAATCAAGACCTCTTACCAGAAAAGGATTCATCTCATAAGGAATCTCCAGCCTTTCCATGTATGATTTAACCAGCTTCAGATGCTTGTTGCACTCTTGGCAAAGATGATCAAGTATCTTTGGACCTTTTTTGAAAATCTCACTGCATCCCTCTACTTTACAGTCCAACATTCTCAAGGGGTTTCTCTCTAACCTGTCTTTGCATGTATCACACAGGGAATCAATATTCTCTTTAGCATAAGATTTAAGATGTTCTACATAATTTGGACGGCAGTCAGCGTTACCGCAACCAACGTTATTCATACTCAATTTTACTTCTTTTATGTTAAGTTCTGTTATGAAATGCCAATACATTGACATAAGTTCGGCATCAGCCGCAGGGCTTGGTGATCCTATACTTTCTACTCCTAACTGCATATGCTGTCTATATCTTCCGGCTTGAGGTCTTTCATATCTAAACATAGGAGCGATGTAATAGAATTTGTTTACAGGAATATCCACAAAAAGGTTATTTTCAAGATAGGATCTCACCACTGGCGGTGTTCCTTCTGGCCTTAATGTAAGACTTCTTCCGCCTTTGTCTTCAAAGGTATACATTTCCTTCTGGACTATATCTGTAATCTCTCCTGTGCCTTTGACAAAAAGCTCAGTATGCTCAAATATAGGTGTACGGATTTCCCGAAAACCGAATTTTTCAAAAACCTTTCTGGCTGCGGATTCAACATAGTGCCATTTATATACTTCATCAGGGGTAATATCCCTGGTACCTCTAACTGCTTTAATTTGTTCCGCCACTTTGTTTCAACCTTTCGATATTGTAAATTATATCGTTATTTATAAATAGCCGCTGCAAAATAACCAACGACACCATCTGTTTTATCCCCTGTTACATCACCAGAATTGGCATATTGTAGTATTTCCAGTTTTTCAGCACCCATTTTTTTTGCAGTCATTAGCGTGGTAATAACCGGAGCTGCTCCACAAAGTTCACATCGCTTTGCCCCTAAATCAGCCATAAGCTTTCTTGTATCCATGTTCTTGATGCTTGAAAGGGCCACGTTATCCATTCTTCGGGCTGTATCATATGGATAATAATGAGACATATCGGTACTGGCGACTATTAATATATTTTTTTCCCCTATAGAATCAATAATACTTTCACTTACATGGGAACAAACAACTTCAGACCAGTATCCCATGAGTATAGGAAGGATTTTAAAGTTTTTTATAACGGATTGCAGGAATGGAACCTGTACTTCCAATGAATGTTCAGCAGCATGTGCTTTAGGCTGGAAAGTAAACATATCGCTTTTATCCATCATAATTGAGGCCAAATCTCTGTCTATTTCCACTGATCCTAAAGGTGTTTCATATGTACCCGACTTATATACCGATGCACCGTTAATACCTGAGCGATGGCTTACGCCTAACATAATAACAGTATCAAAATTCATACCTTCGATCTGCTTGTAGGCTGTAGCCGCAATTTGCCCGGAATATACATAACCAGCATGGGGAACTATAAGCCCTATAGGTTTTTCATCTACAGGGATTTTATGGGTGTTTTCCATAAACTTCTGTATCATTGATTTTAATTCATCGGGAGATCCAGGATAAAACATATTTGCCACTGCCGGGGTCCGAGTTTCGTTTTTTCCTTCTCCAGAGAATAACCTTACCATCAAAATCACCTCTTTAAATAACTATAAAACACTATTCTTCAAAAAGCTGTGCCGTAAAGGTATATAAATCTGTATCCTTTTCTTTCCATGCATCTTTTGACAATCCCGCTTTACTCCAGCATAAATGTTCCAGAAATGTCTTTTTATCCCAACCTGTTTCATTGGCAACCTGGGGAAGAAAAACACCCTTTTTAAAACCTTTTTGCACAATAACCCCATGTTTGCCCATTTCAATCTCATCCGCATTTGGGGTTTTACGGGGGATAGATAATACAGAAATTTCTATATGTATATCATCCAACTCATTTTCAGATACAGGAGGAAAGCGCGGGTCCTGAGTAGCTGCAGCCAGGGCCATGTCTGCCACAGTGTCAACCAGTGGCTCCAAAGGCTCTATATATCCGATACAACCGCGCAGAACTTTATTTTTCTTTAGAGTGACAAAAGCTCCCTGCTTTACCTTCAACCTTTTATCATCAGTTTTATAATCTTTTTTCTTTCCAGTTTTAACATAAGTTTCAATTCGATCCCGGACTAATTTTAGTAGATATTCTTTTTGTTCCTCATTTAGTGGATAGTCCAGAGGTTTAGAAGAATTTACATTTTCATCTTTACCAGATTTAAACATCATAGCTGCCATATATCCCACCACCCTATCTTTGTTACCATCGGGAATATCACCGGAGTTTGCATATTTCAGTATTTTAATAGAATCTGCGCCCAGTCTTTTTGCTGTATCCATAACAACAAAGACTGATTCTCTTGCGCACATCATACAATGGAGTTCATTAATCTCTTTTTTCATGTAGCTGTTTAACTGTGATTCTGCCATGTCTGTATCATTTTTTTCCAGAGTAGAAATTGTGAATTTATCGGCTTTTACCGCCTCATCATATTCCAGATAATGCGACATATCTGTGCTGGCTATAAGAAGAACATTTTTCCCATTCAGGACTTTTACCAGTGCATCTGTAAGCATTTTACGGTCTTCGACTTTTGTATTTCCCATAAGTACAGGAACTATCTTAAAATCCGAAAGGGTTCTCTGCAAAAAGGGAATCTGATTTTCCAGAGAATGTTCTGGAATATGGGCTTTTTCCCAAAAGCCTATTGAATCGTTTTGGGCAGTTAAACTCCTGGCTATTTTTTCATCAATTTCAACATCACCCAAAGGGTTTCTGTATACTCCTTCAGGGTAAACTGATGCTCCTGAAAACCTGTAATTGTGGCTTGTGCCGATAATTACAACGGTTTCAAATTTCATACCCATTATCTGCTTATAAGCTTGTGCTGCCACATGACCGCAGTAGCGATAACCTGCATGGGGAACTATTAGGCCCATAACCTTACCCGATACGTTCTGCTTTTCCGCATTGTTAAGGTATCCATCTACTAATCTGGATAACTCATCTGCTTTACCTGGATACCACATTCCATCTGCATGGGCAGCTTTACGGACTTTGCTTTCCCCACTGGCTCTTCCGCAGGCTGTAAGCAGGATCATTAAAATTATTAAAAATGGTGTGAGGTTTTTACTCATACTTATTGTTAGTTCTTTCGGTTTGAGTTTGGAAATAATAAAACATTGTATGAATAAGAAAAAATCTTATTTATTTGTCATTCCTGCTTCCGCAGGAATGACATGTTGAGAGAATTTTCAAATTATTTCCACATTTAACCATGAAAAGCAAAATTATTCCGGATGAATTATTTCACCGCTAACACCATCAGGAGAAGTCTCCAATATTCCGTAAGATTTAAAATGCGCGTATATAGTATCTGTTGGGCTTCCTGGATTAAACATCAACACATCATTAATAATTTCATTATATACCTGATGTGAATGACCAAAAACAACGCAGTCAACCTCATCGTCTTTGAATTCTTCCATCATTCTTTTAGGCAGAGAGTGGGGATCTCCCCATCCGTGTATTATACCGATCTTGTAATGGTCAACATTAAGCACTTCCCGACTAGTAAGCTCTCGCTTGACTTTACCTGAATCCATATTTCCTGATACTGCAACCAGGCGATTTACTTTTTTCAAAGCTTTTAAAGCGTCAATATTTTCAAAATCCCCTGCATGGATAATAAAATCAAGGGTAGCAAATTCCTCAAGAAGTTTATCAGGCAGATTCTGAGCTTGTTTCGGTATGTGGGTATCAGATAGAACACCAATTCGCGTTCTGAAATCAGTTTTTCGAGACTTTCGAGACATTGTTTCTACTTCCTCCCATCATACTCAACCCAGCAATCAATTCTCCCCCCAGGTCGAGTTTTTATATTATTATTTTTAAATATTTGGTCTCTTGCTATGGTAATCAGTATTTTGCTCAAATGTATAGGATACCCTAAATATGGTCTCTTCGTCAAAGGGTTTTCCCAGTATCTGTAATCCGATAGGCAGGCCTGAAGAGCTAAATCCGCAAGGTATTGATATACCAGGGATCCCTGCCATGTTGCAGTTTACGGTAAAAATATCCGATAGATACATAGTCAACGGATCATCAGTTTTTTCACCGATCTTAAAAGCCGTTGTGGGTGATGTAGGGGTAACCAGTACATCGAACTTTTCAAAGGCCTTATCGAAATCATTTTTGATAAGGGTGCGAACCTTCTGGGCTTTAAGATAATATGCGTCATAATAACCTGTGCTTAAGGCATAAGTTCCCAGCATTATACGCAGCTTAACCTCCGGGCCAAATCCCTCGCTGCGGGTTTTTTTATACATATTCATCAGGGATTCTGCATTTTCTGCTCTATAACCGTAACGCGTACCGTCAAACCTGGCCAGATTGGAACTGGCTTCGGCCCTGGATATGATCTGGTAATCGGCAATTCCATATTCAGTAGTCGGAAGTGATACATCCTCACATTCCGCACCTAATTTACTCAACAGGTCTATTGCATCCCTGACTTTTTGGTTAACCTCTGGATCCATCCCATCATCTACAAAATATTCTTCAGGTATGCCGATCTTTATACCTTTTATATCGTTAATAAGGCTTTTTGTGTAATCCGGCACAGGTAAATCCACAGATGTGGAATCCATCTCATCCCTGCCGCTGATGGCATTAAGCAGCAAAGCGGAATCCGTAACATCCTTGGTAATGGGCCCTATCTGATCTAGCGACGATGCAAAGGCCACAAGACCATAGCGGGAAACCCTACCGTAGGTGGGCTTTAATCCTACAACACTGCAAAGGGATGCAGGTTGTCTTATAGAACCTCCGGTATCGGATCCCAGGGCGCATATGGCTTCTCCTGCTGTAGTAGCTGTGACTGAGCCACCGCTGGAGCCGCCGGGAACTGTGTTGGTATCCCATGGGTTACGGGTAATACCAAAATAAGACGTTTCAGTTGACGAACCCATGGCAAATTCATCCATATTGGCTTTACCAATAATAACTACATCCTGCTCCCGGAGTTTTTTAACGACTGTAGCGTCGTAGGGAGGGATATAATTATTAAGTATATTTGAACCGCAGGTTGTAAGAAGTCCATTGGTACACATGTTATCCTTTATGGCCATGGGTATACCGGCTAAATGTGGAATTTTTTCTCCCGCGCTGATTTTCTTGTCAACTTCTGATGCCTTATTCAGGGCTTTTACCCTGTCCAGCATAATATAAGAATTTATAGTGTCTTCCACTTTATCAATCTGCCGGAAAACTGATTCAGTTACTTCAACTGAACTTACCTCACGCTTTACCAGCAGATGGTGTATGTCATGGGCTGCAAGATGACATAATTCCATTTTTTATCCTTTCGAAAAATACTAATACAAATACTTTATTTGGTTATATACATAACATATTCGATATCCCCAATAACCGGTGAGAGGAAATTTACATTAGGTTCATCTGCAAAAGATTCAAGCCAACCCGGAGAATTAATCATTTCGCTTTAACAAAATTTCCTTTCTCAATTTCCTCTGTTTTATTTATAACTTCGGCTATGGATAGGTGATCAGCTTCGACTTTGATTACCTTTATTTCGGCGATCTTTTTTTCTTCAATATTACCAATTTCTTCGCCAGTATCAGGATCAACCAGAATAACCGGTTCCAGATATACACCTAACTTGAGTCCCGGTTTAAGGCCATCAATGGCCCCCAGATCGATGTATACCTGATTGTTTTTCAGGCGTTTTCCTGTGCCTACATATATTATCTTACCTTCAACATCAATTATTTCCGTAGGTTTCATATATTCCTGCACTTCACTGACTACTTTATCCATTACATCCATAGTTGCCAGGCCGAAAAGGGTTTTATTTTTGAATTCCTCTGTGCCGAATTTCATCTTGTCCAGCTTGTCATAATCAACTATAGGTGGTTCTACCTCAGTTTTTTCATCCTGTTCTGTATCCCCCCGGTGATATGTCATGGGTCCCACACCCATATAAAAGTCAGCCAGGTTCTTTTTGGATTCTACCTGTATTTCTTTTAATACATCGCCGGAATCATCATAAAAGGTCATATTTGTTTCAACTCTTGAAGAATAATAAAATCCTCCAATTCCTCCCATGGCTACCATTCGGGTGGTTTCGCTGGGGTTATATACTGTGGGTCCCTGAGAACTGGCTCGCATACGGTGTTGACCAAAATTCCTTATATCACCGATTATCATCATATCCGCATTTAATTTAGAAGCTAGAGCAGAGAGATTATCTTTTCCCAGGTCTTCGATAGATTGATCTGCATATTTTGTTTCTACTATTTCATAGCCGTTTTCTACCAGCTTTTCATTCAGCATATCCCGGAAACCAGATTGCAAATCCCATTTTTCCCGCTGTTTTCCTGTTCCAAATATAGATCTGAATGGCCATATTGACAGGCAGCCGCCGGAGTCAAAACCGCTTTGGTCTTTGAAATATAATACTGCAATTTTATCTCCACTCTGAGCCTGAACTGGCATTATTATGCCAACAATAAGTAATGTAATTAATATCCCAGTATAAACGTGACGTAACGGCATTTTTGTCCTCCGATATTAAGCAAGCTCAAGAAAATTCTAACGATAATCCGGGATATTGTCAAGGCCGAATAGAAAAAGCATCTAATACTGCCCCTTTATCAGCACCGGCAACCAGCCTTTGATATAAACTGAGAAAACCACCTTTAGACTTTGAAGGTTCTGGTTTCCATTCTTCGCGACGCTTTGATAATTCATCCTGAGAAAGCCTTACGTTAAGGGTGCGATTGGGTATGTCAATATCTATTATATCACCATCTTTTACTATGGCAATGGGTCCGCCCTCAGCAGCTTCTGGACAAACATGACCGATACAGGGGCCGCGGGATGCCCCGGAATACCGACCGTCGGTGATCATAGCGACGGAATTACCAAGCCCCATGCCAATAAGCATGGCTGCAGGAATTGAAAGTTCCCGCATACCCGGGCTGCCCTTCGGGCCTTCGTTTCTTATGACCAAAACATCACCGGGTTTGACATTATCCGATGACATGTAATCCCTAACATCCTCTTCGCATTCAAACACCCTGGCCGGGCCCGAATGAATCAGCATTTCCGGCACAACCGCGCTTTGCTTTACCACCGCTCCTTTAGGAGCAAGAGAACCATTAAGAACTGCAATTCCACCTTCAAAGGCGAGAGGACGATTTATACTGTATATCACATCCTGGCTAAATACTTTTGCACCTGATAGATTTTCCCCTGTAGCTTTTCCTGTTACTGTCATTGTGTCTAAATTCAAGAGCTTTCGCATTTCATTCATAACAGCAGGAACACCACCAGCCTTGTGAAAGTCCAGCAGGTTATATTTTGATGCAGGTTTAAGCTTTGTCAGAAGCGGGGTTTCTCTGCTGAATTTATCGAAGGTTTCCATAGGTATATCCAAACCTATTTCATAGGCCAGGGCCGGGATATGCAACAGCATATTGGTTGATCCGCCGATGGAAACTCCCAATCTAATGGCGTTTTGTATGGATTTTTCCGTAATAATGTCCTTCGGTTTAATATCTTTCTCCAGGAGCGACAAAATTTGCTCTCCAGCCAGCCTTGCCGATGCCATTTTCCCGGAACTTACCGCCAGCATGGTGGATGTTCCCGGCATTGAAATTCCCAGAGCTTCAGATATACAGGCCATAGTGTTAGCCGTACCCATCATACTACAAGCGCCCGGACTTGCACAGGTGTTGGCTTCGATATATGACAACTGGGTAGCATCAATTTTCCCGGATTTATATCTACCTACAGCCTCTTTAACGTCGCAGGCTACTACGGGATTACCGCCTTCTGGATTATCAAAAGGCAAAGCTGTTCCGCCGGTTACAAATATAGTCGGAATATTGCATCTCACCGCAGCCATAAGCATACCCGGAATAATTTTGTCGCAGGAGCAGATCATAATCGCTGCATCGAATTGATGGGCGTTAATCATCATTTCCACTGAAGCCGCGATTATCTCCCTGGTCGGTAAAATATAGTGCATACCAGCACCCTGGGCAATGCCATCACATGGGGCAATGGTGCAAAATTCAACGGGATTACCGCCAGATGAGATGATACCTTTCTTTACATGCTCCGTCAGTTGGCGTAGATGATAATGCCCGGGGTTAGCTTCTGTCCAGGAATTGACCACAGCTACCAGTGGTCTGGACAAGTCTGCTCCGGTAAATCCGCATCCCCGATACAGGGATCGGGCATACGTTCCATCAATGCCACCCAGCGTCTTTTTACTGCGAATTTCCAACCTTTTCTCCCGCGTATATGTTGAGCAATATTAAAACCAGAACTATCAAAAATATAACGCCACCAAGAACTAAAAAGACGGAGTTGAAGCCAAAGTTATCCGCAACATATCCAGAAAAGCCTGCGGCAAAAGAACCAATACCAAATGTCAGGAAAAACTTTAATCCGTATCCACTGCTTCTCAATTTCGATGAGGTATACTGAGCAATGAGGTTATTCTCCACAGGTTGATTTGCAAAATGAAATAGAGCGAATAATGCAGCGACAACTATAATAAAGTAACCAGACAATAATCCTATGAGGATCATAAACGGCAAGCTTATGGAATTAAACAACAGATAAAGCCTTGTTTTCCGGTGTTTATCCGAAAAATGACCGCCCATATACTGACCAATCATCCCTACAAGAAGAACCATAGTGGCAAATAAACCACCTTTTGCCGCATGCCGGCCGTATACGTTCAGACCATTCCCCTCGTTGATAACAGTATACTTGCTTTTCCCCTGAGAGATTAACCACTTTCTGCCTTTCTCTTCAGTTTCCAGTGTTGCGTCTTCTGAAATGGGTGCATCATTATCCTTAAAGGTTTTTCTTAATTCCGGTGTTATATTTCCTGCTTTCAGGTTATCAACAAACCGGGTGTCAATTTCAAACTTACCCAGGTAAGTTGGCAGCATGGTTATCATACCTCGATAGCAAAAACCGTTGAGAGTCATGGCTGCATAAAGCAGAAAGATGGCGGCAAATCTTAATTTATGGTTTTGCTGATTTATATTAATATTTGCATAATCTGCTTCTGATCCATCATCTGATTTAAGAATTGTGCGTAAGCTAAAAAGAAATATAATCCCTGCAACAAAGCCGGGTAGGGAAAGCAGATAATAAGAATATCGCCAAGATAACCTCATGGCGATAGTTCCTGCTATAACAGGGGAAAAGGCCAGGCCCAGATTTCCACCCATACCATGAAGCCCTAAAGCTTTTCCTCTTGTTCTTACATTGTGAGAGATCATGGATAAACCTGAAGGATGATATAAACTGGCAAATAATCCCAAGAGTGCCAATCCTAACCCCAGAGTAAATACGCTGTTGGCTGATCCAACAACACATGCGGCTAAAGGCGTGCCTATAAAAAAAGCACCTAAAACGACTTTATAACCCAGCTTATCAGCTATAAAACCACCGGGAAGAGCCATAAATCCATATAAGAAATAACATATAGTTCCCAAATATGTAACCTGTGTTACACTAATACCAAAGTGGTCTTTAAGCTGAAATAACAAGGCAGGAAGGATCAACATGTAAGTATGAGTAAGGGCATGTCCTGTGCAGGCTAAAGCTACTATAGTTTTTTCTTTGTTATTTATGGTTTTCCTCCTGTTGAAATTTTATGTCAATGTAATTATTAGAAAGGTATTAATCATTATTATGTTAGATAATTATATCAATAATAGTATCAATAAGTCAATGAAACTGTGCGATTTCCAAGCATAAATTTTACATCTCTGTGTTATTGCGAAGAACGGAGCAGCAAATAAAGTTTTTAGTCTGTATCAAAATTTTTGGCTCATCCAGTTTAAGTGTGGAAGTGTAAAAGACATTGTCCAATTAAGAAAAAAAATATTCTCCATTTGTCATTCCTGCAAAAGCAGGAATGACAAGCTGAGAAAATTTTCAAATTATTACCATATTCAAACCGGAGAGCCAAAGTTTTCACGGACATAGATTTTATGCTT
>WJIO01000210.1 GCA_014730235.1 Candidatus Poribacteria bacterium | reverse complement strand
ATATATGCCGCTGACATCATCTGAAACCGCCGCAGATGCCTCACCCATAGCCACAGATCTGGCCCCTACGCCCATATTAAGGGCAGTGCTGCCAGAAGTGCCAACCCCCCGGCCATAGACCGAACCTGTGATAAACATCATCATCAGAATCAGTCCAAAAAAATATCTGCCTGCATACTTACCGAACATTTTCTATCGCCTCGTTTATTGGTTTAACAGCCTCATATCCCGGAGAAGCAGACAAAAGATTAAAATCTCCACGATCCGGGGCACGGAAAAGGGGTTTTGCCTTAATATTGCTCTCATCTGGACTGCATCCATGATAATGACGGCCGTTTTCCCGCTGACAGAATACGTTATTTGTTATAACAGGATCAGACACCCCTTCGTCAATATTCAGGTTGCTTTCGGAACTGCACATCACATTACCATCGATAACATTCCCTTCGGATCTGCGCGATCTATCGTCAATCTTATTTATCCATTCTTCATCCTTCTCACGATAAGATATGGAAATATCGCCGCTGGTGCTGTCAACGCAGATATTCGACTGGATTATATTATCCGGAGAAAAGTTAAGCCCAATGCCGCTTCCGCCGTGATGCTTCATACCGGGTATACCGCCACAGCGGACAATGATATTATGGTCAATAAGAACATCCGAAACCAACACATCAAAGCAAACACCGCAGTTATGCGATCCCTCCATGTAGTTATGATGAATCCGGCCGTCGTTTATCCTTGAGAACCAAACACCCTGTTCCCCGTTATCCCGCAAAACATTCTCATAAACTTCCACGTTTTTCGCCACGTCCTGCCAGTGGTATCCAAGACACTCTATCCCGTCGCTGTCCGATTTTACCACCAGGTTATTATGTATAGATATATCATGAAATTCCCCGTTAAAGGATATGCCCGAAATGCGCCTTTCCCAGATTGTGCCGTTATCATACAGGATATTATATCTAACTTCCGAATTTTTGACGTTTACAAGCGACAAAGCATCATTTGAAACACAGCCTACAATCACGTTATTTTCTATCATAAAATCGCTGGATAGATGATCCGGGTTGCCATTTGCAACAAATCCAGATCTGTTGTTATTTAAATACAATCTCTGTACTGTAATATTCCCGCAGTTTTCCAGTAAAATCGCCTGTCCATCTTCGTCTTTATTTCTTTCGCAGTCGTGGATATAGCAGTCCCGGATGATAACGTTATTACATCTTTGAAGGGTAATGCCGTTGCCGCTGGGATTGGTTATCTCATAGCCCTCAATAACATATGGCTTATCGGGAGTGGGGGAAATATCCCTTAATCTGATAGGTTCATGAACGGCATATTCTTTATCTTTAACGCTGATTTCAATATCAGCCTCGCCGGAAGCACCCCTTCCATCAGCAGCATGAACCGAGACAGTATAAACTCCCGATTCCGGGTAAATATACTGAACGTTGGATTGAAAGCCATCCAGAGTATAACCATCATCAGCGTTAAAATCCCAAACATAGCTGTAATCACCGTCGCCACCGGACACAACCGCCGCAAATTTCACCGGACTCATGGCCTGATAGGACAGGGATTCTGTTTCAATATTCACAGTCAAATCCGGAGGAGTTATATCCACAGATGATATATTCTTCTCTCCCCCGCAACCTGAAAATACTGCTATAAAGAAAAGAAATGTAGTTGTAAATATTATAATTGCTCTTTTCATATCTAATCCCTTTCTAATCCCTTATCTACTAACCTTTAACCCACTGATATCTCTAAAATTAACGGTTCTTCCGGGTTTAGTGTGGTTATAATTGAAAATTATCTCAGCTTGTCATTCCTGCGAAAGCAGGAATGACAGCATAAAGAAGCTTCTTGTTTTTACCACACTAAACCCAAAAGAACCAGATTTTTTAGAATTCTCAGATCCATTATTGTTCACCAATTACTGATCACCGTAAAACAACAATCTTACCTACATAAGAATCATCATCCCCCTGAATAATAAACAAATAAGTTCCGCTGGCCACTTCTTCATCCTGCTTATTTCTCACGTCCCATATGGCCTCATCGCCGCCGCCGTTTTGACGTTCAATAGTCCTTACATGATCGCCGTTCAGAGTGTATATGTCAATAGTAAACCTATCTGTAAGGTTCTTAAATGTAACGTAGCCGTTAAGGGATTGAGATGGTATATAGGGGTTGGGATAAACCACAACTCTGTCCAGGCTTGTAGGCAATTCCAGTATACCTATCCTGTAAACGCCAAAGGAATTCACCTCCACAGAGACTGTCCTCTGGCTGGTGTTTACCTCATGAGAGCCGGTAACCAGATCCCATCGTGGTATTCTGGATTCCTGGTTGAGTTTAAATATCCTGAGATGTGCCTCGTCTTCCCCGGAAGGTATCTCTGCACCTATAAATCTGGTTGCCTGTAATTCGGCAAAATCCGGATAGGACAGGGTAATTTCCACAGGTCTATTAAGAGCCGATGTGCTGGAGATAAATTCCCGAACAGTATTATCAAAATAAAAGTCTAGTTCCGGATCAATATGGGCTCTTTCCAGGAATTGATCCGCTTCTTCTATAGTTCTGAGTAAGGATTCCGAAGGAAGGAAAATATCCACCGTTCCACCGTCTGGCATAGCACCAGCAGGCACAATAACCGATGTCTTGGGGTCAAAGCCAGCAAAAATCACACTGCTTGAATTCACACTGGTAGTATTGGAGACCGACTGAACAGGCCCTGCAACGGACATACCCGAATCATCCAGCGAACTCATGTTGCCGCCGTAGTCCACAGCCGTAATCGCCACGTAAAAACTCACCAGGTCAGCAGGAGATCGAAGTTCATAACTTGCGACAGAATCGGTAACACTAATTTCGGCAGTACTGACAAGATCAGTAGGTATAAGGTCGTCTATAACGCTGTTATCAATAAATTCTGTGGAAAGATAAAAATTATACTCCCGTATATCTTCCTTTGTGTTATAACGCCAGAATATTTCCAGATACCCACCTTCATCGCCTGGAGCATCGGCGGCTTCCAGTATAATAACGGGATCAGGCGGAACATCATCGGAGGAAGCCACAGGTCCGGCTGTTGAACGCCCCTGATCATCAAGCCCTGACTCATTATCATTTTCATCAAAAGCTGTAACGGCAAAATAATAATCCACACCATCGGCAGGCACTGAAACGTAAGCACCTATGCCATTAGGTAAACTCACAACATCCCTGGGGCCAAAAGTCTGCACATTTTCTAAATCTTCCACCGACGTAATAGGCTCTTCTGAATAATACACACCGTAGTATCCGAAATCATCTTCTTGGGTGGCCCTTGTCCAGCTAACCAATACAGTCTTTCCCTGGTCATCCGGGTTATCTTGTGCAGAAACCCTTGTCACAGGTTCCGGGGCAATATTATCAACAGCCCGAACAGGTCCGAAAACACTGCCGGAATTTCCATTTACCGGCTCAATAGCCAGTAAAGACTCGTTTCCGGCCGTATCCACAGCCGTCACCGCCACATAATAACTACTGTCATTGCTGGGAACTGTGATTTCATATTGGGTAAAGGATCTGTCAAGCAAAGCAGAATCAGCAAGAGGAGCCAGACCTAAAATAGAGGTTATAGGTGAGGACTCCCTGTATATGTTGTAATGCTCAAGCCCTTCATCATCCGAAGCGTCCCAGCTTAATATAATCCTGTATCCCTGGTCATCAGGCTTGTCCTCCGCCTGGACGTTAAGAACCGGTGAAGGCGCAATCGCGTCTATACTAACCCTTTCAAAGACCCTGTATACAGACCGGTTTCCGCTTTCGTCCTCAAGATAGCCTGTAATCCGGGCATTTTCTACAAAATCACCTTCTTTCACCTCGTAAATTCCCGTATAGTTACCATCTCCGGCTGTTTCATCCAAACGGGTTCCATCGTCATACATAGGCTGATCTTTCAGAAATTCACCTATGTCAAAGCTGGCAGTATTTCCCGGAACGCCGGTAAGGGTTACCATAAGTTCATCGCCTTCTGAAAGAATGTCATCAGCGTTGTGAACAACGGAGGTGATCTCCGGTGATGATGTGTCCACATTGACAGGGTTTAAAGCCCTTTCTTCAGCTACATTACCGGCCTTATCTTCAAGCCTGACGGTAACAAGGGCATCGGTAGCATTATCGCCCGGTCTTATCGTATACCTGCCTGTATAAACTCCATCATCAGCCTCTTCGTCACCCCTTGTTCCATCGTCATACATAACCCTTTCTGGAACCAAATCTCCGATGCTGAATACGGCCTTTCCGCCTATTGTATCGCTGATAGCCTTTACAGTAATAACCTCGCCCTCTAACAGGGCTTCTTCAACAGCATCATGCTCCACAGCTTCAATATCCGGCGGCAGAGTGTCAAAGTAAACAGGGAGATCCGACGTTCTGGTGGATTCATTTCCGGCCGTATCAAAAAGATGACCTATTACAGAGGCCCCGCTTATATTATCCAATTCCTCAACGGTGTATATCCCTGCATAAGTTCCCTCCGGGTCTTCTGTCATGGGTATTTCCGAATACCGCAGTATTGAAGTGCCGTCAGGAACAACTATATCAAAGAAAGCGCCCCTGGCCCCGGCTTCGCCGTTCATGGTTACTTGCAGTTCTTCACCGGCTTTAAGTGGGCGCAGCCTTATGTTATGATCGATCCTGGTAATTCTCGGCGGCGTTGTGTCTATGGTTATGGTATCATCAAGGGTTACTTCCGCAGTCCAGGTGTCATCTGCCGATGCAGAAGCCGGCGGCATGTCAATTACAAGTACAATTTCTGCGTCCTGTATATCATCCCCATTTTGAATAGTATATGAACCGGTATACAAACCATCGCCGGACAACTGGATGTCTGATCTGAGATCGCCAATATTAAAGCTGATGTTGTTACCCGGTTTCCATTCCACCGAAAGCCTGTAAACATCACCTATTGAAAGGATTTCCCTTTCATCAAAGGGATTATCTTCGCTGTAAACAATTTCTGACTCCACATCATCCAGAACTACAGTCGTAAGGTAGTAATAAGCCGAAGCATCAGCTTCTGACTGTGGATCAATAACAACAAAGTAATCACCAAGATTAAGCTCTGCGCTTATATCCGCTTTCTGACCGGAGAATATACCGGCTGATGCAGTGGCTATATCTTCACCGTTTGCGCCTTTGAGCTTCATATCGGCAGAACCAGTACCAAAGGGTCTGAAGTAAGACAACACAAAGGTTCCCCGTCTGGTTAGTCTAACTTTGAACCAGTCCACATCATCATCAGGATGCCAGCTAGTTCCTTTTATGACTTCACCCACAGAAAGGTTGTTGGCAAATTGAGAAACGCCGTTTGGCTCTACTTCCCACTTATCGGGTACTGCTCTAAACGAAACCTTGAAAAAGTACATGCTGGATAAGTCCATTTCCTGGGAATTATCAACTTTAAGGTAGTAATCACCATTCCTTACAGGAGTAGAGAACAAACTCATTTGAGCATTGGCAGGCTCAAGTTTTATAACGCCAACTTTTGGTGAATCGGTAACAGGGAAGGATGAATAAAGGCTAATTTCGGTAGTTCCAGCACCTTTTGGACGTACAAAATCCAGGTCCATGAAAACTGAGGTATTGGGGGCCAAACCAGACACCTGAATTTGATACCAGTCTATGTCTGATTCCTTGTTCCCAAAACCGGAAACCTGTGTTACCGGGAGTTCCTCGGTGACTCCCGGTTCCAGATCCCACCGTCCCACCAACTGAGCAAATCGGGGTTGGTCGTTGTTCTCCATATCCCACAAAATATCCTCCGGCATTTCAACGGTGATCACTGACAGATCATATTCCGAATCCTCACCCTGGGAATCCACCAGCATGAAGTAATCGCCCAATTCCACGCCGGTGCTGAAATTATGGCGTTTATCGGCAGTATTTACAATGAAACTGCCTATCCTGGTTTCCTGGGTTGCAGGCAAAGCCCTGTAAATCGAGACTTCCGTAGAGCCTACAGCCCTTATGCGGTTAAAATGCAGCGTCATAATGCCTGCGGATTCCACATGGAATCTATACCAGTCGTTATCGTCATCACCGGCGTTTACGCCGGTGATGGTCATTCCTTTTGAGATCCAGTTGGCCTGGCCTACGGTGTCGTTAGGTTCATCCTCCGGGATGTTTATGCGTCTGACGGAAAAAGTCCTGCTGGCAGGCATGGGATCGGTCTGGCCTGAACCTAAATCAGCCCTGACGTAAAACATGTGTTCACCGGGATTAAGGTCGTTATAGATTTTGTAATTCTGGTCAGTCCATGTCCAGTTAGCGTTATCCAGCTTGTAGTAATATCCTGTTAGACCGGAACCGCTGTTTTTGAACCATCGGTTCCAGATGAAGGTTACGTCGTCGTGATGAACTTCGCCTATGGGACCACTTATGAGCTTTACAAGGGTATCAGGCACATCAACCAGATTATCCTGGCTGGACAAAGGCCCCGCAGTTGAATTATCCGTTAAAACTGATTCATTGCCGGAAGTGTCAAGGGCAGTAACGGCAAAATAGAATTCTACGTCGTCCTGGGGTACGGTTATATCTGTCAATAATACATTTCGATCAGTGATGCCTGCTTCTACAGGTGCAAGACCAGATGTTGACGTTATGGGAACGCTGTCCATGTAGACGTGATAGCGGCGAAAATCCTCGGCCGGGGATGGATCGCTCCATGTTATTGTTATGACTTTTCCGTTGTCGAAAGCCCGGTCATATCCCGTCACAGTTTCTACCGGCGGCGGCGGGAGATTGTCCTGAGCCGATGCAGGGCCTGCGGTGCTTTCGCTGGTGATGCGGGATTCGTTGGTGGCCACGTCCACGGCCGTAACAGCAAAGTAGTAATTGGCTGGCGGTAGTTCGGGGTCGGACATGGGTACGGGAATCTGAACGCTGGTGTTGTTTATATCGGTTATGTTTATATCCAATGGTTCTAATTGCACAATATTAGTTATAAGAGCTTCTGACTGGTATATATTGTAGTGGTGGAAATCCTCATCCTGACTGGCCTGCCATGTTAGAACCAGATAGCCGCCTTCATCATCGGGTCTGTCTGATGCTGTTACACCTGTAACCTCAGCAGGCGGGGTAGTATCCACAGAAACAGTTTCAAGAGACTGACGGACTGTCGTCTTTCCATTGGGATTTGTTACAGTTACCCTGATCCTCTGGGCGGTAATGTTATCATCCTGGCTGATGGTGTATGAACCCTTGTAAAGACCGTCGCCGGGTTCGCTGTCATCATGTTGACCATCGTCATACATGGGCACATCGGAAACCAGACCTTCCACGCTGAAAGTAACCACAGAGCCGGGGTCGGTGCGGACAGAGACTGTGAGTTCTTCATCCTGAACGAAGGGTCTGTTTTTGCTGTTGAATGTTACGGATGATATATTGGGAGTTGATGTATCGATGCTTACAGACTGGATACTCGTCTGTTCATTTTCATTGCCGGCAGCGTCTGAAATATGTCCGATAATCAGGGCATTTTCCACCTGATCACCAGCCCTGATCCGATAAGTGCCGATGTATTCAATGAGTTCGGAATTATTGACGGACATGTCAATCCCCGATCGAAAGTCGCCTATATCAAAGCTGGCTTCGGCACCGGGTTCGGGGTTCTCAAGGCGCATGGTAACAGTCAAAACGTCGTTTTCTACTAATACCTGATCCGCGTTGTGAGTTAAGGAAACAATTACAGGGGATATGTTATCAAAGGTTACCGCATTTTCAGCCTGAGTCTGGGAACTGTTACCGGCAACGTCGGTGAGGTGAAATATGACGGGAGCGTCAGACACATTGTCATTTTCGCCCACCTGATAAATCCCGGTGTATATGCCTTCGTCGGAGGTTTCACCGGCAAAAGTTTCATCATTACCATACACCAATTCAAGTTCTGCCCTGACCTCACTGCCGCTGTAATCCGCATAAGTCTTGAACGATGGGGAAACACCGGGGGATATGCTGCGAGGTGAGGTGAAAATAAAGCCTTCGCTGACAACTTCATCGTCAATATCGTAGAAGGTATAATTAATCTTTACCCTGTTCCTTACAGAATCGGATATATTTTTTACCCGACCGGATACCAGCAGACCAACACCCGGCTCCAGACGCCAGTTCCAGAACAATATGGCCACAGGGGGCATCTCACCGTCAAAGGCCATGTTATACATATCCAGACCTGTTCTAAAGTTGCCAATATCAAAGGTTGCCCTTCCTCTGGGTTCGCCTATCATACTTACGGTCAAATCACGACCAGCGGCAAGAGGGGTTAATGCATCATGGGATACCTGAGCAATGGCCGGAGGTAGGGTATCCACAGTCACAGTCTCGTCAAACTCGATGTCGGCTACTGTTCCTGATGGCTCCTGAAGGTGCAGGACAACAGGGGCTCTGGTCTGATTGTCTCCGGTTACAAAGGTGTATGAACCGGTATAAGTTCCGTTTTCCTGATGGGTCATAGGTATGTCCGTCTGAATATCGCCTATGTCAAAGGTTACCGTTCCATCGGCTACGTTCCATACCAGCTCTAACTGGATCATGTCACCGGCTTTCAGGGGTTGGTTTGTGTCTTGTATTTCTTCGCCTTGAGATGAAACACGAACCATAGAAACTGAATCCACCAGAAACGCGCTTAACTCATAAAACGCCCCAGAAAGCTCACCCTGAGGTGTCAGCTTAACGTAATATGCTCCGGGGGCCACATCGACGTTTATGCCCCCTTTTTGTGAGAATAAGGGGGTAACCTGCATGCTTCCTACCGGCATCATGGAGGCATCGTAAACTTCAAGGGTTGTAGAACCTAATCCACCAGGTCTGGAGAGATTTAAGTTCAATACCCCTTCATCGGGAATGTTGATCCTGTACCAGTCAATATCCTGATTAGCATCCCAACTGTTGCCGCGGCGCTTTATGCCTATGTCCAGCATATTGGCCCGGTTCGAGGTGTTGTTTGGTTCAACCTCCCAGATAAAATCATCCCCAACAGGCACTTCCGATAGATCCAAAGAGACCTGATAGGGGTTAAAAGGCTGTTCACTGCCACTGTCAATCCTGATAAAATAATCCGTTCCAGCACTAACCGGGCCAGCAAAGTCGGGAGTAAGCTCCTGAAACTGGGAAACGGGATCAAGGGTGAACCGGGTTACCTGTAAATCCGCAGGGCCGGGGGAGGAGGAGTATATTTCCACAGTGGTTTCAGCCTGAATATCAGGGCGATGGAGAGAAAGCTCCATCCACGCGGAATCCTTTCCAGAAAACTGCGTCACAAAAAACCTGAACCAATCCACGTCGCCGCTTTTGCTAGTGTTGGCATGGATCTCCCGGATATCAGAACCGATAACATCGGCGGCTGGGCCCTGGTCGTTGTTCTCCGTCTCCCAATAGTATTCCTGGGGAAGGACATGATAAGCAGCTACGAGTCTATAGTTTCCGGCGTTGGAGGTATTAACCTGTATATAATAATCCGAAGTCTGGGAAAGACCAAAGCTGAAATGACCGGGCTGGCCATTAGAGCTTGTGAAACTACCTATCTCCCGCAAGGGCCCAAGAGCATGGACAGTTATATCGGCAGAAGCCAGAGAGGGGGACGGTGAGAATATCACATGGGCCACAGATGGACTGTTGGCCGGGATATGAACCCTGAACCAGTCGCTGTCGTCAGCACTGGAGCTTTGCCCCCGGGTTACCACACCAGAGGGGATTTCATGGGCGTTCTCCGGGCTGTCGTTAGGCTCTCGCTCAAGGGTTGAAACAGCCTGCACAGAGAAAGAACGGCTGAGAACAAAACCGGCGGCATCGCCTTCAAGGGAATCGGGCAGACGGACTGAAAAGGTGTGAGAACCATCCCGGAGATTGTTATAAATAACGGTGGATAAAGAAGACCACTGCCATGCACGGTCGTCAAGGCGGTAATAATAACCGGGAATGATCTGGGATGAACCGCTTATGAACCTTGAAAGATTAAAGGCCACAGAATTATAAAGGGTAGTGCCAACAGGTCCGGTTATTATACTTACAGGGGTTTCGGGTTGAGTTCCAATATTATTTTGGGCCTGGACAGGGCCGGCGGTGGACTCAGCATCCAGGGAAGATTCGTTGTCGGAAGTATCCGTAGCAGTTACGGCAAAATAGTAATCAATATCGTTGGATGAAACGGGTATGCTTAATATGGTTATGAATCTATCGGTTACGACTTCAAAGGGGGTTAAGTCCTGTACCGATGATATGGTTTGAGTATCCATGTATATGTTATACCGAGCGAAATCCGCTTCTTGGTTTACCTGAGTCCAGCTTAGAATTATTACGCCGCCAAAATCTTCGGGTCTGTCCACAGCGGAGACTACTCTGACCGGGGCAGGTCTTACGTTGTCCAGGGCCTGGACAGGACCGAAGGTGGAGCTGCCGGTTTCGTCCAACTCAGACTGGTTGTCCATTATATCCACAGCGGTAACGGCGACAAAATAATCAACGGCGTTTTCCTCAACTTCCAATTCCGCTGAGTTACGGAGAAGGTCGGTGACAGTTAAAGCAGGCTGTAGACCGCTGACCCTGCCGCCTATGGGCTGTTGTGACAGGTATATGTTATAACGGGCAAAATCCAACTCTGACGATGTATTCCACTGTATGACGATAAAACCGCCGTCATCATCTGGCCTATCAGAGGCTGTTACACCAATCACCGGGGGCGGTGAAATGGCATCAACGCTTACTTCCAAGATCGCGGTCTTGGATGTCTCCCGGCCTTCCCGATCAACCAGACGGGCAGTTACAGGAGCGGATAAAACACCGTCACCTTCCTGAATTTCATAAGAACCGGAATATATGCCGTCGCCGCGACCGTTGTCGTCGTGCTGACCGTCGTCATACATGGGGATATTGTTTACCAGACCGGGCACGTCAAAGCTGGCTATGCCGTCAGTATCGCCTTGGAGAGTTACCTTAAGAGTATCGCCAAGGCCGAGGATGAGACGGGCATTGTGATCCACCGTCCTTATTACAGGACGATTGCCTACAATATCGGCTGGGACAGAGGCATCAAGGCTGGCCCGGTTGCCGAAGCCGTCCACAAGATAAGCGGTTATGACCGCGCCTATGACGTAATCATCGGCTTTTACGGAGTATGAACCCGCGTATACGCCGTCGTCAGCGTCGCCATCGTTGTGACGGCCGTCGTCGTAGGCTTCCACACCCAACAGAAAATTGCCCACGTCAAAGGATGCGATGTTTCCGGCTTCACCCCGAATGGTTACCGTAAGCCTGTCGCCGGAGCGAAGGGGGTTATCCTCGGCAGTGTGGGTTACGCTGGTTATCTCCGGCGGGGTTTCATCAGGCGGGGATGTATCAATCGTAACATCGCCATCGGCGATTAAATCTGCACTGCCAGACTGATCCTGGATGTGAACCACTATCCTGTAATCATTGACGAAATCATCATCCTGCTGTTGGGATGACTGGACGGTGTAAGTTCCGATATATATGCCATTACCGTCGTCGGTCATGGCAACAGGTTCTTCGTTGATAGCTTCATCTGTATTAATATCTATAATATCAAAAGATACAGTATTTCCAGACGTCCAGACCATTTCCACTGTGAGGACATCCCCGGCTTTCAGGCTTTCATCATCTGGTGCGTCGTGGGATAAGGAATCTATAGACCGGGCGGTAAGCCAGTAATAGCCGTTTATATCAGTAAGATCAACCTCAAGCAGATAATCACCGGGCAGCAAATCAAGACTGAGGGAATCCCGCTGTTGGGCTGTGATGGTGGTGTATTCCAGGGCATCGCCGGAAGGGACAAGGAGTATGGGATCCAGGGGATATATGCTTATAGAGTTATATTTAAGAATTCCAGATGTAACCAGACTGAAAATTGAATCCTCAATAACGTTGAAACGGAATAGATCCGCAGTATCGCCGTCATAGCCTTTGCTGGCTCTAAGCCTCTGGTTAAAAGGCAAGGTATTGGAAAGCTGAGGGGTGTCATTTGGTTCGATCTCCCATTGTTCACCGGCTGGCAGGCTTGATATGTAGAGGGTCAGGAAATAGGGGTAGTGGGAATCCTGCTCTTCAGGGAGCGTAACTTCAAAAACGTAATCGCCGGATAATACGCCAGCTTCAAATTTCCATCCAGTGCCAGCAGTGGGGTAGACCTGAAATTCGCCAATCTGACCACCGGACTGGGAAGCAGGTATTATCCTCACAGAAGCTGGAAAAGACTGAGGCCTGGTAAGGTTTACGTTCAGGCGAACAGGTTGGGTTATGTCAACATATATGCTGTAATAATCTTTTGTATCGCTATCTGAACCTTTGAAGCCTACCATGTCAATCCAGGGGGTAAGAGGGGAAAGAGATACGGAATGGGTTTGGGTGGCCCTTGCAAGGGTGTTGTTACTTTCAGTATCCCATATCACATTTTCAGCTAAAGGTTCAGTAATGACAGTGAGAAAATAAGGAGCGTCGGGATTTTCGGACTCGTCGGGAACTACGCTTATCAGATATTCACCCTGGGATACTCCAAAAGCTGTGAAACCCTGATATTGGGCGTTAAAAGCTGATATTTCGCTTCCGGCGGCGAATTCGGGGCGGCGGAATATGTTTATCTCCGTTAAGCCAATGGAATCGGGGCGGCGAAACATGACGGCTGCTTGTCGGGTTTCGGCAGGGATGGAAAAGCTGAACCAGTCCGTATCAAGGCTGTTGTTATCGTCGCTGTCGGGCTGACTCAGGGCCCGGATGGCTGAACCGGGGTTTATCTGTATGGCCTCGGAAACGCTGTCATTTATGGACTGATATATGTTGAAGCTTTCACCTGCACGCTGGACTATGTATTGATTATCTTCATCCTCCAGTATCCACTGGTTTGCTGATACAGACTCTATGTTTACATTTGGGGAGAGGTTTATGCCCTGTTGAGTGAATTTTCGGTTTAAGTCCTCTGAAATAAAGCCGCTGTCCAGATAGGCTACCATAAACTGGATCAATTCAACGCCAAACTGAAGCTCATCCTGATACACTCTGAGTCTATTGCCTTCGTCCCTAATTGTGTATTTATCGTCAACTAACCATTCGCTGCCGGGTGTTATGATTGTTAAGGTTGAGTTCTGTGATATGTCTATATCCTCATCCTCGAACTCAAGCACCATTTCTTCAGTAATATTGCCGTCGTCTAAATCATCTTCAAATTCGGAATCCAGACGCATGACAGAATCAGGCTCGTATACGTTAAGGAGGTTACCCTCTTTCTTTATCCTGTATCTGTTGTTATCGTCCTCTATAAGCCATTCTGCTCCCTGAGAGACTATGGTAACAAAGGCATCCTGGGAGATTGAACGTCGCTGGTCTGAGAACTCCTGCCTGAGATCCCGGGAAATAATGCCACTGTCCAGTTGATTGACAAAATCCCTCTGTACTGTAAAGGGGCTTTCGTCGGGTTCGATAAACGGGTTTTCCTGAACCGTGAAACTTCGGATAGCCGGAGTTGGGTCTTCGATATTAAGATTATCCACAGCTTTTACTTCCAGTTGATGTGAACCATTGGAAAGACCGTAATACGCAATAAAACGATCCCGAGTAAAACCCCAAGGGGCGTCATCCAGCCGGTAATAAAACCCCCTTATGTGGGTATCAGGAGAATCAACATTTCCTGTCCAGAAGAAGACCAGATCGCCGGAGGATATGGTATCGGATGGGCCGGCTATTATGGATGTGTCGGGGATAGCGAAAGCCGGAAACTGTGTGAACAGGATTAGAAGCA
The DNA here is from genome assembly GCA_014730235.1 of Candidatus Poribacteria bacterium. Taxonomy (GTDB): domain Bacteria; phylum Poribacteria; class DTPJ01; order DTPJ01; family WJIO01; genus WJIO01. The sequence continues at coordinate 5,776 of WJIO01000210.1, read as the reverse complement.
GAGATATTATGGTTAACGCGTAACAGGGGACGCGTGACAGGGGATGAGTAATGGATGAAGAAAAATTTTGTATATGTTTTGAAATGGACATATCTATTTTCTATTTTTGGGGCACTTTCAACGTACTCCATATGCATCAATTTAGGGAAAATCATCAATAATTGCGGAATCTGTATCACCCACATTTTAATCTTACCTCTTCAGGGAGAAAGAGACTCAAAACCTGTAAAAGCAATGGTTTTAATTCTTCCTGCCTGGAAGGTAGAAGCCGGAATGAGGGTGACGGCTACTGGTATATATTTGATTCTTCCGGGTTCAGTGTTTTATAAAGATAAGAAACTTCTATATGCTGTCATTCCTGCTATAGCAGGAATGACAGGACCTAATTTTAAATATATTCACAAAAAAAACAGTGAATATTAATTAGACAATTTTTTTACACTTCCAAACTCAAGTCGGAAGAGCCATATATTTAAGTAAAATTTCCTTAAGTTGATGTCTATGGAACACCTCATCATGTCTTATTAAACCACATGACTATTTATTTGCTTTCTGCCTTAAAGCCGCTGCAATGAATCCCCGGAATAGAGGATGCGGATGCAAAGGCTTTGACCTGAATTCAGGATGGAACTGGGAAGCTATAAACCAAGGATGATCGTCCAGTTCGATTAATTCAACCAACTGACCGTCGGGAGATAAACCGCTGAGTCTGAAACCATTGGATGTAAAATCATCCCGATATTTATTGTTAAACTCGAAACGGTGACGGTGACGTTCACCAACAGAATCTATACCATATTCCTTATAAGATTTGGATTGGTTATCCAGAACGCATAGGTATGTACCTAAACGCATGGTTCCGCCCATGTCCTCTATTTCTTCCTGTTCGGCCATTAGATGGATCACAGGATAAGGTGTTTGGGGATCGAATTCTGAACTGTTAGCTTTTTCCATACCCAGCACGTTCCGGGCAAATTCAATAGTGGCACACTGCATTCCCAGACATAAGCCCAGATAAGGCAGTTTGTTTTCCCGGGTGTATTTAACGGCGTTGATCTTACCCTCTATACCTCTGTAACCAAATCCACCGGGAACCAGAAGCCCATGAACATCCCTGAGGTTATCTCTAATATTGCTTTCATCCTGTAGATCGTCAGACTCAATCCATTTTATTTCGACGCAGGTTTCGTTGGCTGCGCCGCCGTGCTTCAGGGCTTCGGTTATGGACATGTATGCGTCGCCATGTTCTGTGTATTTGCCGACAATGGCAATGACAACGGTTTCTTTTGGATTTTTTATCTTCTTTACCATTGACGACCATTGGGCCGTATCGGGTGAACTATCGGGCAAACCCAGCCTTTTGATAATGAGATTTGCCAGACCCTGACGCTCAAATATTAATGGTATATCATAAATTTCTTTTGTATCCCTGGCTTCGATAACAGCTTCTCTTGGAACACTGCAAAACAAGGATATTTTATCCTTATGCTCCTCAGTAAGGGCTTCTTTTGAGCGGCAGATCAGAATATCCGGCACTATTCCTATTCCCATAAGGGCTCTAACGCTGTGCTGTGTAGGCTTGGTTTTTGTCTCGCCCCATGGACCTACATAGGCGATGAGGCTGACATGTATAAACAGTGTGTTTTCCTTGCCCACATCGAGTCTAACCTGTCGGATGGCCTCGGTAAATGGCGGCGTTTCAAAATCGCCTATAGTTCCACCGATTTCTGTAATCATTACATCTGCATCACTGTCATCGGCTAACATGTAGATCCTGTTTTTTATTTCATCAGTAATATGTGGTATTAACTGAACTGTTTTTCCCAGATATTCGCCGCGACGCTCTTTTGCTATGACCGCGCCGTAGACAGAGCCAGTGGTAAAATTGGATTCCCTGTTTAAATCCTTGCCTATAAACCTCTCATAATGCCCCAAGTCCAGATCGGTTTCGGCTCCATCATGGGTAACGAAGACCTCGCCGTGCTGATATGGGTTCATGGTTCCGGCGTCAACGTTCAGATATGGATCAACTTTCAGTGGAGTTACATTAAACCCCCTGTTTACCAGGAGTCTTCCTACGGATGCAGTAGTTATACCTTTTCCGACAGATGATACAACTCCACCAGTAACAAATATGAATTTTTTCGGTTGTTTTGGCATCCCCTCACTACTCCAAAGATTTGTGACTGATAAAGACTTTTGACTCAAGACACTATAAAAAATTGGGTTCTTCCGGGTTTAGTCTGGAAATAATTTGAAAACTTCCTAAGCATGTCATTCCTGCGGAAGCAGGAATGACAACTAAATTATATCCATTTTTAGCGATTACGAAGTTATAGAAATAAAATTTTACTAAATGAGAAATTACTTATCGCGAGTATTAACTAATCAGTCACTGCTTTTGATTATTTCAATTACTTTTTCCAGGTCCTCGGGTGTATCCACTCCTATTGATCTGTATTTTGTCTGCAACACTTTCATACGGTAGCCATTTTCCAGAAATCTTAGCTGTTCCAAACCCTCCAGGGATTCAAAGGGTGCGGAGGGTAATTGTGCAAATTCCAGAAGAGCTTCTCTTCTGAATACATAAAGTCCAACGTGCCTGTAGGCTGGAATATCAGGTTTCCATTTCCCCAGCTTAATGTGGGGTACAGGAGAACGGGAAAAATACATGGCAAAACCGGCCTGATCTATCAGGACTTTTACCACGTTTGGGTTAAGATAATCCTCCTTTGAATCAATTCGATGGGCTAAAGTGCTTAAATCCACATCCTGGTGATCAAGAAGGGGTTGAATTGCTTCGTCTATCATGGCCGGTTCGATTAACGGCTCATCGCCCTGCACGTTTACAATGATCTCATGGTCAATACGACTTGCCACTTCTGCGATCCGGTCTGTTCCGGTTATGTGTTCTCCGGTCATGATAACATTGCCATTGAAATCCTTTACTGCGCCGTATACCCTCTGGTCATCGGTAGCGACTATAACTTCATCAGGTATATTGGCTTTACCAGTCCTTTCGTAAACGTGCTGAACCATGGGTTTGCCCATTATGTCAACCAGAACTTTACCCTCAAAACGGATTGAGCCATAACGGGCCGGAATAACTGCTAGAACACTCATTTACTACCTCATTGACTAACTAAAATTTATTCGCGTTAAAATTATTTTTAATCCGAATAGCTTGACTTAAGGAGATTTTAAGAAAAGATTGGTTCTTCCGGGTTCAGTGTGGTAAAGATAAGAAACTTTTTATGCTGTCATTCCTGCGAAAGCAGGAATGACAAGCTAAGAGAATTTTAAATTATTACCACACTGAACCCGGAAGAGCCAAAAGATTTATTGAAAACCACTTAAATACTGATATTTTCTTCAAATTGATGCACATAGGGACACGCATTAGCGTGCCCCTAGACACAAATTTTATATTCTGTTGACGGCATTTGGCGGGGTTTCGCCATCCAGTGCTGCTATTACGTTTTTGGCTGCCATGACGGCCATCTTCGACCTGGTTTCGTTTGAACCACTGGCGATATGTGGAGTCATAACAACATTGCCAAGTTCCATAAGGCCTGGATGCACCTTTGGTTCTTCCTCAAAGACGTCCATTCCTGCACCAGCTATAACGCCATCTTTCAGGGCTTCAACCAGAGAGGCTTCGTCTACCACAGGGCCGCGAGAGGTATTAATCAGATAAGCTGTAGGCTTCATCATCTCCAGGCTGCGTTTGCGGATGAGATGTCTGGTTTCGGGCATCAGGGGGACGTGGATTGATACAAAGTCGGACTCTTTTAACAGCGTGTCGGTATCAACTTTTTTTGCCCCGATTTTGCTTTCCAGATCGTTATTTGGTCGGACATCGGAGTAGAGCACCTGCATATTGAATCCTGTTGTCCTTAGGGCCACGGCTTGTCCTATACGACCTGCACCAATTATTCCCAGAGTTTTACCGTAAACGTCGCCACCGAGAAGCATAGTCGCTGACCAACCCTTGAACTTATTAGCTCTTATGAACTTGTCGCCCTCGACAACTCTTCTGGCAACAGCGAACATCAGGGCCCAGGCCATATCGGCTGTGGTATCCGTCAAAACTCCTGGTGTGTTACTTACCCATATATCATTTTTTGTTGCGGTTTCTACATCTATGTTATTGTAACCTACAGCGTAGTTTGCGATGATCTTAAGATCAATGCCAGCTTTTATGATTTCTTCGTCAATTTTTTCAGTCAACAGGCAAAGTAGGGCGTCCCTGCCTTTGACCTTTTCCATCAGTTCCTCTTTTGGCACCAGTTCGTCTGTGGGTTTTACCTCTACGTCACAACACTCTCTGAGTAAATCCAAACCGGGTTCCGGGATGGGCCTGCTTACATATACTTTGCGTGAGCCACTACTCATTATCTGCACCTCCTGCAGAAAAAAATACTAGATATTAGACTCTAGACTCTAAATACTAGATTTTGATTTTTAATCTTTAATTACAAATATATTACTACTAATCGAATCGCCCTTTCGGCTGCATCGGCCAGGAGCTGGTCTGCGTTTTTAACAGCTTTTTCCAGGGTCATGGGATAGCTTATAATGCTGATAAGGGCATCAATCCCATGTTCATAAACTACAGACGCGTCGTCTGCTATTCCACCGGCAATACCAATAACAGGCAGGCCGAATTTTTTTGCTGTCTTTGCTACTCCTATGGGCGTTTTTCCATATATGGTCTGGCTGTCGATCTTGCCTTCGCCGGTGATGACTAAATCTGCATCATCAAGGTGTTTTGCCAGACCTGAAGCTTCAATAACGATGTCCACTCCGGACTTTAATTCCGCATTAAGAAAGGCCATAAGGCCAGCACCTAAACCACCGGCAGCACCGGCTCCGGGGGCTTCTTTTACGTCCACCCCCAGATCACGCTTGATTATATCGGCGTACCTGTCCAGATATGCGTCGAGTTTTTCTACCATCTCCGGTGTTGCGCCTTTTTGGGGGCCGTAGACGGCTGGGCCGCCTTTTGGCCCTACAAGGGGATTATCCACATCACAGGCTACAACTACACTGGCGGAAGATATGCGTGAATCCAGTTGGGAAACGTCTACACTGTGGAGATTTTTTAATCCACCGCCGCCTGTGGGAATCTCTTTTCCATCTTTGTCCAGAAGCTTTGCACCCAGGGCCTGGGCCATTCCTGCGCCGCCGTCCACTGTCGCGCTGCCGCCTATGCCCACTATGAGGTTTTTGCAACCTTTTTCCAGGGCGGCTTTTATAAGCTGGCCTGTGCCGTAGGTGGTGGTCAGCATGGGATTGCGTTTATCTTCGGGAACTAAAGGAAGGCCTGACGCAGTAGCCATTTCAATAACAGCGGTTTCCCTGTCGCCCAGAATACCAAAATCGGCTTTGATAAGATTACCCAGGGGGTCTTTAACCTGCTGGGTGATAATCTGACCATCAGTGGCATCAACAAGGGCCTGAACAGTGCCTTCGCCGCCGTCGGCCATGGGAACTTTGTCCACTACAGCATGGGGCAAAACGCGCCTGATGCCAGTTTCGATGGCTTGGGCGGCTTCAAGGGCTGTGAGGCTTCCTTTAAACGAGTCGGGAGCGACCACAATTTTCATACTGTCAATCTCCGTTAGGGAATAGGGATTAGATATTCTTTGTTATGCTCAGAATGACAAATGTTGACGCTATTTTTTATGCACCAAACATTTAAGTATACCATATTTTGAGATTTTTGCCAGAATATTATAAAAAAAGCCAAGTATAAAATTTATGTCCCTGTGTT